>CAVIIB010000070.1:0-10247 GCA_963642815.1 Oscillospiraceae bacterium
CTTGTGAATGTTTTTTCTGGTGATTACATCTTACACCTTGGTTAATATGAGGTCTACTTTTTTCTGTTGCACTTGTTATTGTAATCTGCCCTCGTCCACGCGCTGTAACACGGTCTTGCCGCGTAGCCGCGCCACGCCGTATTCCGTGACGACGTAATCAACGATGTTGCGCGAGATGGACACGACGTTGCCCGCCGTGAGGCGCGGCTGGATGCGGGAGATCGTCCCGCCCTTGGCCGTGGATTGGAGGGCGATAATGCTGCGCCCGCCGGGTGCGTGATACGCGCCGTAGGCGAAGTCCGTCGCGCCGCCCGTGCCGGAATACTGCCGTCCCGCGATGGTCTCGGAGCAGACCTGCCCGGTCAGGTCGATCTCCAGCACCGTGTTGAGCGAGACCATGTTGTTGTTCTTGGCGATATTGAACGGGTCGTTGACATAGCGGATGGGCAAAATCTCGATCATGGGGTTGCCGTCCGCGAAGTCGTAGAGGTGCTGGTTGCCCCACATGAATGCGCCGATGGTGCGGTTGCGGTAGAAGTTTTTCTTGGAGTTATTGACCGCGCCACATTCCATAAGGTCGCCCATGGCCGAGCCGATCATCTCCGTATAAAGGCCGAGGTCGTGCCTGTCCTTCAAATGCTCCGCCACCGCGTCCGGCATACCGCCGATACCGAGCTGGATGCAGTCGCCGTCATGGATGAGGTCGGCGGCATACTCCGCAATGCGAAGCTGCTCCTCCGTCTGCTTATACACCGGGGATTTGGAGATGGGATAGTCCACGTCGATGAAATAGTCCACCTGCTCGATGGGGACGCGCACCGTGCCGCCCGTGTGCGGCATATGGGGGTTGACCTCGAAGATGACAAGGTCGCACACGTCCAGCGCCTCAAGCTCCACCTGCTGGCTCATGGAGATGGCGACATAGCCGTATTTGTCCATCGGCGTGGTGGCCGCGAGGAAAATGTTGGGCTTGCGCGTCTCGAATATGGTCTCATAGATGGAGTGGAGGTTGTTCGGCATGAAAGTGACGTGGCCCTTTTTGTGGTCGCCGCGCACCGCGTCGCCGTAGAAGCAGCTTATCACGTCGATATGCCCAAGCAGCGAGTCGTCACGGATAAATTCATGCTCCGTCTGCGGGTTGCACGTCCACACGACCACATCCTCCACGCGGTCGCCGATACGGTGGAGATTGGACAGCATGGCGTAAGGCTCGTTGCCGAAGAAGCCGATGGAGATGGTGTCGTGGCTTTTTATCTTGGATAGCGCCTCGTCCACCGTGATGAATTTGGAGCGGTATAGTTCTTCCTTGGTCATGGTCGCGCCTCCGGCTTATTTGCTCAGATAGGCGGCCTTCATAGCCTTGTAGGTCATGTAGCAGTCGAATTTGGAGGTCGTCTCAAAGGGCGCGTGCATACTGAGCACGGGTACGCCCGCATCCAGCGTGTCGATGTTGCGCATCGCCATATCCAGCGCCACGGTGCCGCCGCCGCCCTGATCGACCTTGCCCATCTCGCACATCTGCCAGACAACGCCCGCCTCGTCGCAGAGGCGGCGGACACGACTGACAAGCTCCGCAGACGCATCGGACGCGCCGGACTTGCCGCGAGCGCCGGTGAATTTGCAGAACGCGACGCCGTAGTTGATCTTGGCGTTGTTGCGCTTCTCGGACACCTCCGCATACAGGGGGTCAAAGGCCGCCGTCACGTCGGCGGAGATACAGAGGCTCTTGGCGAAGCAGCTCTCGACGGAGCAGCAGCCGCCGCAGAGGTGGGACATGAACCACTCAAACGCTTGGCTCGTCATGCCCGTCACGCCGTAGGAGCCGATCTCCTCCTTGTCGGCGAGTATGCACACCGCCGTATACTCCGGCTCGTCCAGCTCCAAAATGGCGGCAAGCTCGGCATAGGCGCACACGCGGTCATCCTGTCCGTAGCCACCGATGAGGGAGCGGTCAACGCCGATCTCGCGCACGGGGAATGCCGGAACAGCCTCCAGCTCCGCCGAGATGAAGTCCGTCTCCGTGAGACCGTATTTCTCGTGCAGCAGACTGAGCACGGCGAGCCGCACGCGATCCTCGCCCTCTCCGGCGTAGGGGATAGAGCCGACAAGCAGGTTGAGCTTTTCGCCCTCCACGCCCTCGGACATTTTCTTCTTCATCTGGTCGTCCGCCAGATGGGGCAGCAGGTCGGTGATGACGAATTGGGGATCGTCCGCCTCGCGACCAATGACTACATCCACGGCGCTGCCATCCGCCAGCATGACGCGACCATGCAGCTCCAGCGGGATGGCCGTCCACTGGTATTTCTTGATTCCGCCGTAGTAGTGGGTGCGGAAGTAGCAAAGCTCCGAATCCTCATACAGCGGGAGCTGCTTGAGGTCGAGACGGGGCGCGTCCACGTGCGCCGCGCCGATGACGCAGCCCGCCGACATGGGCTTTTTGCCGCCGACGGCAAGAATGAGGCTCTTGCCACGGTTGTTGTAGTAGACCTTCTGACCCGGCGCGATGGTGGTCATGCTCTCGTCAAGCGGCGCAAAGCCCGCCGCCTCCGCCAGCGCGATGGCCTCACGCACGGCCTCACGCTCGGTACGCGCCGCGTCGAGATAGCGCATATAGCCCTTGCAGTAGTCCTCGCAAAGGCGGCGCTCGTCCACGCTCATGAGGTCATAGCCGTTTTTTTGTGTGTAGAATAGCTCCTGTTTCCGTTCGTCCATGTTCATGCCTCCAAAATATCCTTAAAAATTTTATTGCATTGATCTTGAAACTGCTCCACGCTCCCGTCGTTTCGGATGCAGGCGTCGCAGTTTTCCGCAAAGAAATCATCGCCCTTTTGGGCGTTTATGCGCAGCATGGCGTATTCCTCCGATATGCCCTCACGCGCCATGATACGCTCACAGCGCGTCTTGACCGGCGCGGTGATACCGACGGTGGCGCAGAAGAATGCTTGCAGCGGTGTGCCGACCAGATCAATAGCATCCACGGCGGCATAGCGCCCACCGGCTGCCGCGTGCTCCGCCAGTGCGTAGTCAATGGCCTCATCCACATAGCGGTCGGTCACGGTCTGTAGCGCCGCGAGCTTGGCAGGGTCGGCAAACACGATAGCGCCCAGCCGCTTGCGCAGCAGTACGCCGTTTTCCACCACGCCGGGGAACAGCGCCTCGATCTCATCAAGCATGGGTGTGCAGCTCTCGCAAAGTCCATGATACAACGCATCCGCGTCGATGACAAGAGCGCCCATGCCGCGCAGCACGTCGAGCGCCGTGGTCTTGCCCGTGCCGGAGCCGCCCGTCACGCCGACAATGCGCAGTGAGCGTATGAGCGCGTCGCGTATCTCCCGCTCGTCCAGTGCGCCATGGCGCAGGATTTTATATGGTGTGGCCGTCAGGTCGATAATGGTGCTCTCGCGTCCGATACCGCAAGCCCCGCCATCGATCACAGCGTCGATCTTGCCGTCGAAATAGGCAAGCACCTCGTCCGCCGTTTTCGGGCTTGGTGCGCCGGAGGGGTTCGCCGAGGGTGCGGCGAGCGGCAGTACACAGCGGCGCAGCAGCGCCTGTGTCTGCTCCTGCTGCGGGCAGCGCAGACCGACGGTAGTCCCGCCCGCCGTCACGATGGAGGGTACGCAGTCCGCCGCCTTGACGACGATGGTGAGCGGCCCCGGCCAGAATTTCTCCGCCAGCGTATAGGCACTGCGCGGCACGTCGCGCCCATAGCGCTCGAATGCCTCCGCGCCCGCGACCATGAGGCTCAGCGGCTTTACAGCGGGTCGACCCTTGACCTCGTACAGGCGGCGCACAGCGCCCTCATCCAGTCCGTTTGCGGCCAGCCCGTAGACCGTCTCCGTCGGCACGGCGACAAGTCCGCCACGGCGTATCAGCGCCGCCGCTGTTTCGATATTATCCGTCAATCTCTCTGTTTTCATAGTCCCTCGCCGTTTTTGAGTTTTTCCGCCCGCTCCGCCGCGATGAGCGGGTCGATGAGCAGGTCAAGCTGACCGTCGATTACCGCGTCGAGCCGGTAGAGCGTGAGACCGATACGGTGGTCGGTGACGCGGTTTTGCGGGAAGCTATAGGTGCGTATGCGCTCGTTGCGCATACCTGTCCCGATCTGGCTGCGACGCTCTGCGCCCAGCGCCGCCTCCCGCTTCTCGCGCTCCGCCGCCGCGAGGCGGCTTGCCAGCACGTCGAGCGCCCGCGCCTTGTTTTTATACTGGCTGCGCTCATCCTGACACTCCACGACCGTATTCGTCGGTATATGCGTCACGCGGATGGCGGAGGAGGTCTTGTTCACCTTCTGACCGCCCGCGCCGGAGGAGCGGAACACGTCGATACGCACATCGTCCATGTTGAGCTCAAACTCCTGCTCCGACAGCTTAGGCAGCACGGCGACCGTGGCCGTCGAGGTGTGGACACGCCCCTGCACCTCCGTCTCCGGCACACGCTGGACACGGTGGACGCCGCTTTCAAATTTCAGCCGCGAGTACGCGCCGGGCGCGTCGACCATGAAGCTTATCTCGCGGAAGCCGCCGAGATCCGTTTCACTCACGCTGACAAGCTCCACCGTCCAGCGGCGGCTCTCGGCGTAGAGCGTATACATACGGTATAGGTCGGCGGCGAACAGCGCCGATTCCTCGCCTCCGACACCGGCGCGGATCTCCACGATGACGCTGCGCCCGTCGTCCGGGTCACTCGGCAGCAGGAGCAGCCGCAGCTCCTCCTCCAACGCCGGTATGGTCTCCTGCGCGGCGTTGATTTCCTCCCGTGCAAGCTCGCAAAGCTCCGGGTCGCTCTCCCGCTCCAATATCTGCTTCGCCTCCGCCAGCGCCCCACGCTGCGCTCCCAGCGCTGCCCATGCCTCCGCCAGCGGCGCAAGCTCCTTCTGCTCCCGCGCAAGCTCCGCATAGAGCGTCGGGTCGGCATAGGTCTCCGGCTGCTCCATACGCGCCGTCACAAGCTCATGGCGGCGGGCGATCTCGTTCAGCTTCTCGTCCATATCCGCTCCCATCAAAGCATGGCGGGACCGCTGCGCCAGTCCGTGCCGCCGTTACGCGCCGCGATACCCTCATAGCCGAGGACATAAAAATCGCGGGCATCCGCCGTCCGCGTGAATACGCGCCGCGCCTCGTCGCCAAGCCCGCTCACGGCGGCGGGCTTTGTCAAGAGCGGCACGGCGCTTTTGCCGTCCATCTCCCGCAACAGGGCACGTCCCGTCTCGTTGGCTGCAAGCACGCGGGCATAAGGCGGGCAGTCCCCGTCCTCACCGGCGCGTAGCCCCAGCACCGCACAGGTCAGCATACGGCGCAGGCGGCTCATGGGATAGCGCTTCGTCTTGACCGCCGAGAGCACGGCCTCCACGCCCGTCTCCGTGTGGACAGCGCGGTACAGGCGCTTGCCCAAGCCCTCCGTCGCGTCCGGCAGCGCGTCGAACGCCGCCTCCGGCAGCATACGCAGCCGCGACATATAGGCCTGCTCCAGCTTTTCCATGTACATCGGCTCGCAGCCGCGCAGTGCCTCCCGCGTCGCCTCCGGCAGATAGGGCGCGACGTTCTCCCCTGCCTCCAGCATACTGCGTATCTCCGCCGCACAGCGCAGCTCGCCGTCCGAGCGCCCGTCATGGACAGAGCCGGTGCGGCGGCTCGTGAGCGGCGTCAGCCCCGCAGGGAGGGAAAATATAGCTTTCAGGTATTCAACCGCGAGGATATTGTTCGGCTTTTCGAGCAGGTCGGCACATTCGCGACCAAGCCGCGCCTCCAGCACCCGCTGCCTCGCCGGGGCAAAGCCCATGCCCTCGCCCATCGCGGCCTTGACCGCCTCTATCGTCTCCGGCTCCGCCGCCGCAAGCGCCAGCGCCGTCAGCGGTGCAAGCTCGCCCACCTCGCTCCCGAAGCTCAAATGCGTCACCACGCCGAGCGCGTTCAGCAGCGCAACGCCGCCCCGCGCAAAGCGCTCCGCCGAGGACACGCACCACGGCAACGGCAGTTCAAGCACAAGGTCTGCGCCGGCGGCACAGGCCGCCCGTGCGCGGATGTGCTTGTCAAAGAGCGCCGGTGTCCCGCGCTGGACAAAATCGCCCGACATGACGCAGACGACCGGCACATCACCGCCCGCCGCAGCACGGCTCTGGGCGATGTGTTCAAGGTGTCCCTTATGGAAAGGATTGTATTCACATACGATTCCGACGACACTCATTGCATTACCTCTTGCGTTTTTGGGATTTTGCGTTAAAATAGAGCTTTGGGAGAGAAATTTTCCTCTATCCCCATTTTACACGTTTTTTTATATTTTACAATACGAAAGGACAGTACCATGAAAATTCTTGTCATCAACGCAGGCTCCTCCTCCTTGAAGTATCAGCTTCTGGATATGGAGACCGAAACGCTTCTTGCCAAGGGTCTTTGCGAACGCATTGGCATCGACGGTCATCTGAAGCACCAGCCCCAGAACGGCAAGCCGAAGTTCGATGAGGACATCGCCCTGCCCACCCACACCGAGGCCATTGCCGCCGTCCTCGACAAGCTCACCAGCGCCGAATACGGCGTTGTCGAGAGCATGAGCGAGATCAGCGCCGTCGGCCACCGCGTCGTTCACGGCGGCGAGAAATTTGCCCAGAGCGTCCTCATCAACGACGACGTTATGGCTGCCATCGCCGAGTGCATCCCCCTCGCCCCGCTCCACAATCCCGCCAACATCACCGGCATCAACGCCTGCAAGGCCGTCATGGGCGAGAATGTCCCGCAGGTCGCGGTCTTCGACACCGCCTTCCATCAGACCATGCCCGGCAAGGCGTACATCTACGCCATTCCTTATGAGTATTATACCGACCTCAAGGTGCGCCGCTACGGCTTCCATGGCACGAGCCACCGTTACGTCTCCGCCCGCTGCGCCGAGATGATGGGCAAGGACATCAAGGACCTCAAGATCATCTCCTGCCACATGGGCAACGGCTCGTCCATCTGCGCCATCGACGGCGGCAAGAGCGTCGACACCTCCATGGGCTTCACGCCCATCGCCGGTCTGCCCATGGGCACACGCTGCGGCGACATCGACGTATCCATCCTTGAGTATCTTGCCTCCAACACCGGCAAGAGCATTGAGGAGCTGACCACCATCCTCAACAAGAAGTCCGGCGTTCTGGGCGTTTCCGGCGTTTCCTCCGACTTCCGCGACCTCGACGATGCCGCCTCCAAGGGCAATGACCGTGCGCGTCTCGCGCTCGACATCTTTGCCTATAACGTGGCCAAGACCGTCGGCGGCTATGCGGCGGCCATGGGCGGCGTGGACGCCATCGTGTTCACCGCCGGTGTCGGCGAGAACTCCGCCTCCACCCGCGCCGACATCTGCGCCTATCTCGGCTATCTCGGCACGGCGCTCGATGAGGAAGCCAACGCCAAGCGCGGTGACGACATCGAGATCTCCAAGACCGGCTCTAAGGTGCGTATGTTCGTCATCCCCACGAACGAGGAGCTTGTCATCGCCCGCGACACCAAGGCACTCGTCGAGGGCTGATCCCCCACATAAAAACCACGTTCGGCTGTCCATTTCGATGGGCAGCCGAATTTTCATGCCAAAATCGCAAAAAGGCGGTTGACTTTCGGACGATTCCAAGGTTTATGATGGTTATATATTTGATAAATAGGAGACGCATTAACCGCCATGCAATGCAGAAATGTTGTTATCGTTGACGCTTGCCGCACCGCCGTCGGGAAGATGGGCGGCGCTTGCAAGCCGCTGTCCGCGCTGGATATGGCCTGTGCCACCATCCGCGGCAACCTTGAACGCAGCGGCATTGACCCCGCCGAGATAGATGAGGTCATCCTCGGTCAGTGCCGCCAGACCTCGGACGAGCCGAACATCGCCCGCGTCGCGGCCTTAAAGGCCGGTATACCCGAAGGCTGCCCCGCCTACACCGTCATGCGCCAGTGCGCGAGCGGCATGACCGCCGTGCAAAACGCCGTCATGAGCATTATGGCCGGGGTCAATGACTGCGTGATCGCCGGTGGCACGGAGAGTATGTCCAACGCCGTGTTCTATGTGCGCAACGCCCGTTGGGGTGTCGGCACGGGAACGACGGAGTTTGTGGACGCGCTCACAGAGGGGCAGTTCAAGAGCCAGCCGGAAGAAAAATATGGTCGCTACAACATGGGCGCGACAGCCGAGCGTGTAGCCAAGGAGCTTGGTATCACCCGCGAGGAGCAGGACGCTTTCTCCCTTATAAGCCAGCGCCGCGCCATCGCCGCCATCGACTCCGGTCGCTTCAAGGATGAGATCGTCCCGCTCGTTGTGCCGCAGGGTCGCAAAAAAGACCCCATCGTCTTTGACACGGATGAATTCCCCAACCGCACGACCAACGAGGAAAAAATGGCAAAGCTCCGTCCCGTGTTCAGCATTGATGTCCACGAGGACGGCAAAATGTTCAACTCCAAGGAAGTCACCGGCACTGTGACCGCGGGCTCCTCCTCCGGGCGTAACGACGGCGCCTCCTCCATGCTGCTCATGAGCGAGGAAAAGGCCGCCGCGCTTGGTCTCAAGCCGCTGGCGCGTATCATCGGCATGGGCTGCGCCGGTGCTGACCCGCAGCAGATGGGGCTTGGTCCTGTCTACGCCGTGCCCAAGGCGCTCGAATATGCAGGACTTACGAGTGACGACATCCAGCTCATTGAGCTGAACGAGGCCTTTGCCGCGCAGAGCCTTGGCTGTATCAAGCTGCTCGGCTGGGAGGACAAGATGGACATCATCAATGTGAACGGCGGCGCAATCGCGCTCGGACACCCCGTCGGCTCCTCCGGCTGCCGCATTCTTGTGACGCTCGTCCACGAGATGAAAAAGCGCGGCCTCAAATACGGCCTTGCAACGCTGTGTATCGCCGGTGGCATGGGTCAGGCCACCGTTATCGAAATGTGCGAATAATTTTTTGAATCGAGGAATATACGCCATGAGTAAGACAAATAAAGTCATCATCCAGTGCTGCATTTGCGGTGCTGGCACAAAGAAAGCCCAAGCGCCCTCCGTCCCCTACACGCCGGAGGAGATCGCCCGCGATGTGGTGGCAGTCGCCAAGGCGGGCGCGGCCATCGCCCATATCCACGTCCGCGAGGATAAGCTGGTGGACGGCGAAATGCAGATCGGCTACAAGTCCATGAGTCTGCAAAAATTCACCGAGACCGTTGAGCTTTGCCGCCAATACTGCGCCGAGGCCGGTGTCGACATCCTCATCAATCTCACCACCTCCGGCGGCGAATACGAGGACTACAAGCGCCTGCAGCACCTTGGTGCGCTGCGCCCGGAGATGTGCTCCTTTGACCCGAACACCATCAACTGGTCGAACTCCTACATCTTCGAAAATCACCCCCGCTTCCTCAACGCGCTATCTGACGAGGTCGTCAAATACGACATCAAGCCCGAATTTGAGGTCTTTGATACCGGCCATCTCGACTCCGTTATGTACTACGTCAACAAGCACAACATCCCCAAGCCCCCACACATCCAGTTCATCATGGGCGTGGGCGGCTCTATGCCCGGAACGACGCAGGCGCTCGCCTATGTCGTTGACCATCTCCCGGAGGGCGCGACTTGGTCTGTCTCCGGCATTGGCAAGGCGCATATACCGATGATGCTGGCAGGGCTTTCCATGGGCTGCGACGGGCTGCGCGTCGGTCTGGAGGATAACATCATGTTCGGAAAAAACCCGGACGGCACAAAGGATATCGCCACCAACGTGCGCCTTGTCGAGCGTGCCGTGACGCTGGCGAAGCTCGCCGGACGCGAGATCGCCACAGCGGACGACGCCCGCGCCATCCTCGGTATCACCCGCCACTGCCTCCGCGACGAGCACACCTACCCCGTCGAGAAATAACGCAGACATAGCAAACAACGCCTGTCACTCCCACCGAGCGACAGGCGTTGTTTAGTACGCTAAAAGCCTTATTTGCGAGCGAGTGATACCAGCGTTTCGATATGGCTTGAGCTGATAGCATTGATTGAAACGGCACATTTTCCCGTTTTGTCCGTCTGTGAGAATATATCATCCTCATTTTTCTGATTTTGTCCGTTCGGCATAACATATCACCCCTGTTTTTCGGCTTTTGCTCGTTCGTGGAAACATATCTGCAGAAAATTCATGCCCACGATTGTGCTTTGAAACGATAGGCACAGTGTGCATTATAAATGATAGCTTTTGTGAGTACATCGGTTGTACCTTGTTTCATGGAATCTCAGAGAGTTTTATGTTTCTCTCTCGTCATCTCCATCAT
>CAVIIB010000071.1:0-9490 GCA_963642815.1 Oscillospiraceae bacterium
CCTCCCCTGAAAGGGGAGGGGGACCGCGAAGCGGTGGAGGGGTTTTCTGGAAGCCTGCACAAGCTACGGGAGAAACCCCTCAGTCAGCGGCTACGCCGCTGCCAGCTCCCCTTTCAGGGGAGCCTTGGGGGGGTGCTTGGCTACGCCGAGCCAGCTCCCCTTTCAGGGGAGCCTTGGGCTTTCGCAAAATCGAAAGAATGCTGTCCTTATCCCTGTCCGGCGGAGAGGCGGCGGGCGAGGGTCAAGAGGGCGCGGTAGCGCTCGCCCTCGCCCTCGATGACGACGGCGCTGCGGTCGGGAAGCGGCGCGGCGTGGGCGCTGCCATGCTCGTCGGCAAGGCGCAGACCATCCGACCAGTCCGCACCCATCTCACAGGCCGCCGCCGCGAGCTGCCCCATGAGCGCGGCACGGCTGCGGCAGGGGATGACGCCCCGACAAAGACCGCCGTCCTGCGGCAGACGGTAGAGCCCGTCAAGCGCGTCGAGGTTGGCTTGATAGTAGCTTCGCGGTGTGCCGATGTCGCACCAGTAGCCGTCCAGCATAAGCCCGCGCATGGGCACGCCCTTTTCCAGCAGCAGCGGGAAAAGATCTCTTGCGAAGTCGAAGGGCACACCCTCCGGCACATGGTCCATCGCCTCCGGCGAGAGGACGTATATGCCCGTGGAGACTGTGTCCGTCACGACCCGCTCCCACGCGGGCTTTTCGAGAAAACCGGCCACACGCCCGTCCGGGCGGGTCACGACAAGCCCATAGCGCAGCGGCTCCTCGTCGTGCGCCAGCACAATGCTCACGCCGCCCTCGTGCCGTGCCATGGCCTCATCGAGCGCAAAATCACAGGCGCAGTCTCCGGCGATGACGAGGAAATCCTCGCCGTCTACAAAATCCATGCAGCGCTTTACGCTGCCCGCCGTGCCGAGCGGCTCATGCTCCACGCGGTATTCGACGGACACGCCGAGGTCGCGCCCGTCCCCGAAATGCGAGCGTATGACCTCCGGCTGGCAGCAGAGCGTCATGCAGAGCTCGTCAAAGCCGCAGGAGCGCAGCAGCGCCACGATATGCTCCAGCAGCGGCTTTCCAAGCAGCGGCATCATGGGCTTTGGCAGCCCCATGGATATATCCCGCAGCCGCGTCCCCGCGCCGCCCGCCAATATCACAGCCTTCATGGCAACCTCCCGAAGCGATAGCGTTGTCGCTAGTTTTTGCGGGAGGGCGCTTTTTTATTTACAATGGGAATGGGATTTGGTATAATATCTAAATCCTAATTTGGGGAAGTATCGTTATGAACAAGAAGATGAATAAAATAGCGGAGCCGGACGCGAAGCTCTATATCGCGGTGCTGCTGGTATTCGCCGTTTTGACCTTTTTGCTGCTCGACTGCCTGTATCTCGCGGTGGCGGAGGCGGGCGCGGCTGTTCTGCTCATCATCGTCAACGCCATCGTCTCGCGCCGCAAGCGAGCCGACCTTGTGCGCTATATCGAGTCCGTGACCTATGAGGCGGACGCGGCCAAAAACAACACCATGCTCAACTTCCCCCTGCCCATCGTGGCCTATCTGCTCGACTCCGGGCGTGTCGTCTGGGGCAATCAGGACTTCTTTACGATATGCGGGCGCGTAGAGCCGAGCTTCGGCGCTTATATGAGTGAGCTTGTCCCCGCATACAGCGGCAAGTGGCTGCTGGACGGCAAAAAGCGCTGCCCCGGTCTTATTGAGCTTGGCGGTCGGCGCTATCAGGTACACGGCAACATGATACGCGGGCAGGAGGGGCAGGCCTCCACCGGCTCCATGGGTATCACCTACTGGATCGACGTGACCGACTATGACGACATCAAGCGTGAGCATGAGGCCTCGCGTCCCGTCGTCATGCTCATCCTCATCGACAACTTTGACGAGCTTACCAAAAACCTTGCCGAGCGTGCCCGCACGGACATACGCAACCGTGTGGAGGACTGTATCGGCCAGTGGGTCGAGGGCAAGAACGGACTGCTCCGCCGCTATGACCGTGACCGCTATATCTACGTCTGCGAGCGGCGCTATTATGACGAGATGGAAAAGGAAAAATTCAGCCTCGTGAGCGACGTCCACTCCATCACGGCCACGAACGGCATCCATGCGACGGTGTGTATCGGCGTGGGCTATGACGGCTTCAGCTATGAGGAGGATTTCCGTTTTGCGTCCATGAGCCTTGATATGGCGCTGTCACGCGGCGGCGATCAGGCCGTCACCCGTGACCGTATCAACTTCCAGTTCTACGGCGGGCGCGGCGCGGAGGTCGAGACGCGCACCAAGGTCAAAAGCCGCGTGGTGGCGAATGCGCTGTCCTCGTTTATCCGTGACGCTTCCGTGACCTATATCATGGGACACCGCTTCGCGGACATGGACTGCCTCGGTGCGGCGGCGGGTATCTGCTGCATGGCGCGGAAGCTCGACCGGCGGGCGCGTATTGTGATGAACCCGAAGGACAATGCCTGTGGACCGATGATAGAGGCGCTCAAAAAGAATAAGGAATACGCCGACATCTTCATCACGCCCACGGCGGCCATGGTCGCGGCCAACTCCCGCAGCCTCTTGGTCGTGGTGGACACGAACAGGCCGGACAATGTGGACGATGAGGCGCTGCTGCAAACCATCAACCGCGTGGCGGTCATCGACCACCACCGCCGTGCCGCGAGCTATATCGACAATGCGGCGGTCACGTTCCATGAGCCCTACGCCTCCTCCGCCTGCGAGCTTGTAACGGAGCTGTTGCAGGAGATTGCCGAGCCGAAGGACATTCTGCGCTGTGAGGCGGAGGCACTGCTCGGCGGTATCACCATGGACACGAAAAACTTCACCATCCGCACCGGCGAGCGCACCTTTGACGCGGCGGCGTTCCTGCGGCGCTGCGGCGCGGACACCACGGAGGTCAAGCGTCTGCTGCAAAGCGACTTTGACAGCACCGTCGCCCGCTATTCCATCCTACAGCGGGCGGAGCTTTACCGCGACAACATCTGTGTGTCCGTGGTGGATGAGCCGGTGGGACGTGTCGTGGCGGCACAGGCGGCGGATGAAATGCTCAACATCTCCGGCGTGGAGTGCTCGCTGGTGCTCTATCCCACGGAGGATGGCGGCGCGAATGTGTCCGCCCGCAGCATTGGGAGCATAAACGTGCAGGTGCTGCTCGAAAAGCTGGGCGGCGGCGGCAACAAGTCCGCAGCCGGAGCGCAAATGAAAAACATCACCGTCGGGGAGGCGCGGGAAAAGCTCGCCGCCGCCATCGACGACTATCTGGGAGGTTAATGCCATGAAGGTCATACTGCAAAAGGACGTAAAGGGACAGGGTAAAAAGGGCGAGCTGAAGGAGGTTTCCGACGGCTACGCACGCAACTATCTGCTGCCCAGAGGGCTGGCGGTGGAGGCGAACGCCGACAACATGAACGCGCTGCGTTTAAAGGAAAAGGCACATCAGGCGCAGATCGCCCGCGAAAGGGCGGAGGCACAGGCCAATGCGGAAAAGCTCGGCGGCGCTGTCGTCACCATCCGCGCAAAGGCCGGTGAGGGCGGGCGGCTGTTCGGCTCCGTCACCTCACAGGAGATCTCCGACGCACTCGCGGCGCAGCACGACATCCACATCGAGAAAAACCGCCTCGTGCAGAGCGAGCCTATCAAGAAATACGGCTCCTACGAGGTAAAATGCAAGCTCGGCTATGAGATCACCGGCACTGTCCATGTGCTGGTCGTCGAGGACAAATAACACAAAACAGGAGCGTCGCCATGGAGGAATTGCTTGGTCGCCGTGTGCCGTATTCCGCAGAGGCGGAGCAGGCCATACTCGGCTCTATCCTCATCGACCCCGGCTGTGTGCCGGACGTGATCGAGAAGATACGACCCTACGAATTTTATATCGACCAGAACCGCGAGATATATGAGACCGTGTTCTCCATGTTCTCGCTCGGTCAGCGCATTGACCCGGTGACGGTGCTCGACCAGATGAAGCTGCGCGGCGTGTGGCACGAAAACTCCCAGCAGTATTTGCTGGAGCTTATGAACGTCACGCCCACGGCGGCCAATGTGCTCGACTACTGCGCCATCGTGCGCGATCAGGCGCTGCTGCGCAACCTTGGCACGGCGGCGGGTGAGATCAGCGATTTGGTCTACTCCGGCACGGGTGAGGCCGAGAGCGCCTTGACGCTGGCCGAGCAGAAGGTCTACGCCCTGCGCAAGGACAGGACGGTGGGCGGTCTGCTGCCGCTCAACCAAGTCCTCCAAGACGTGTTCCACCAGATAACGGAGGCCTCGAAAAGTGAGCAGAAATTCACGGGGCTGTCCTCCGGTCTTGCCGATCTGGACGAATACATTCGCGGCTTTGGTCCCGGCGACTTCATCCTTATCGCCTCGCGTCCCGGTATGGGCAAGACCTCTATCTCCATGAACATGGCGGTCAACGCCGCCAAGACGACGGGCAAGACCGTGGCCGTGTTCTCGCTCGAAATGAGCCGGGAGCAGCTTGCGATACGTCTGCTCTCCGGCGAGAGCCACATCAACAACTACCTGCTGACGGAGGGACGGCTGTCGCCGGACGAATGGCGGCTGCTGGCGGAGGCGGCGGCCACGCTGTCCAAGACCGACATCCGCATTGACGACAATCCCTCGCTGTCCGTGTCGGACATGAACGCCCAGTGCCGCCGCTTGGATAACCTCGGCCTCGTCGTCATCGACTATTTGCAGCTCATGCAATCCGCCGGGTCGGGGCATAGCTGGTCGAACGAGAGCCGCACACAGGCCGTGTCCGATATGAGCCGTATGCTCAAGGTCATGGCGAAGGAGCTGATGGTGCCGGTCATCTGCATGAGCCAGCTCTCCCGTGCCAACGAGTCGCGCCAGAACAAGCGCCCCATGCTGTCCGACCTGCGCGAATCCGGCTCCATCGAGCAGGACGCCGATGTCGTCATCGGTCTGTACCGCGACGGCTACTACGACCAGAACTGTGAAGATCCGAACGCGGCGGAGGCCATCATCCTCAAAAACCGCCACGGCAAGGTCGGCACTGTGCCGCTGCGCTGGCTGCCCGAATACACAAGCTACGTCAACGACGAGCGCCGCCACGACGACGAGGATGAATACTGATTCCCTGCGCGAGCCGGTGCTCTGCGCCGTGTCCGGCGGTATCGACTCGATGTATCTGCTGTGCTGGCTGCATGAGCGCGGCTGGCGCGTGGTCGCCGCCCACTTCAACCACCGCCTGCGCGGCGAGGAGGCCGAGCGCGACGAGCGCTTTGTACGCGATTTTTGCGCGGCGCGGGATATACCCTGCGTCATGGGAGGCGGCGATGTCGCCGCCTACGCCCGCGAGCATGGGCTTGGTACGGAGGAAGCGGCGCGGGCGCTGCGCTATGCTTTCCTTGAACGGACGGCGGACGAGCAAGGCGCGGGCTGTATCGCCACGGCGCACACCGCCGACGATAACGCCGAAACCATGCTATTGAATCTCGCAAGAGGGAGCGGTCTGCGCGGGCTTTGCGGAATTCCGCCGGTGCGTGGGCGTATCGTGCGCCCCATGCTCGATGTGACACGCGCCGAGGCGGAGCGCTGGCTTAATGAGCGAGACATCCCCCATGTGGAGGACTCCACGAACGCCGCCGACGAATACGCCCGTAACCGCATCCGCCACGCGGTCATGCCGGTGCTGCGCGGTATCAACGGCGGCTTTGTCGAGAACACCGCCCGCAGCGTGGCGCTGCTTCGTGCGGACGAGGAATACCTCTGCGCCGAGGCGGCGGAGCATATACGGCTTCACGGCGCGGACGCGGCGGCACTTTCGGCGCTGGCCGAGCCCATTGCGGCGCGGGTGGTGCGCCGGCTTGCGGGACACGCCATGAGCGCCCGCCATATCGCGGCGGTGCTGCACATTGCCAAGTGCGGCGGCGTGACCGATGTATCGGGTATGCGTGTCGCCCGTGTGGGCGGCTCTCTCGTGTTCGGCGCGGCGGAAGCGGTAGCCTTGCCGGAGCGGGAGCTGACAGAGGGCGAGACAGCGCTGCCGGAGGCGGGGCTGCTGCTGCGCCTTGGACATGGGACGGCGGAGGCTGTTCACCGTCCGTTCACCACTTTCTTCTTTTCATCCGATAAAATATGTGGTAAACTGTTTGTCACCGCACGTCGCGGCGGCGACCGTCTGCGTCCGCTCGGACGCGGCTGCACGAAAACGCTCAAGCAGCTTTTTTTGGAGGCCGGTATCGAGGCCGGACGACGGGACGCTTGGCCGGTGCTGCGTGATGAGCGCGGTGTGCTTGCGGTGTACGGCTTGGCCGTGGATGAGCGCGTTTGCGCCCGCGCCGGTGAGCCGGACGCGATAAAAATAGAATTCATCCCGCAGGACGGGGAGGAGTAAGCTATGGATAAGGACCTGTCGCACATTCTCATCAGCGCGGAGGAAATAGCTAAGCGCACGGCGGAGCTCGGTGCGGAGATAGACCGCGACTATGCCGGACGTGAGCCGGTATTTGTCGGTGTTCTCAAGGGGAGCTTCCTGTTTATGGCTGACCTTGTGCGCCAGACCACGCTGCATGGCGTGGTGGATTTCATGCAGGTGTCGAGCTATGGCGACCGTGAAACAAGCACGACGGGCGCGGTGAAGATCGTGCAGGATCTCTCCATGAGCATCGAGGGGCGCGACCTCATCATTGTGGAGGATATTCTCGATTCCGGCGTTACCCTGAGCTACCTCACCAAGCTGCTCTGGGGGCGCGACCCCGCCTCCATCCGCATTGCGACCCTGCTCGACAAGCCCTCGCGCCGCAAGGCGGACATCCGGGCGGATTACGTCGGCTTTGTCGTGCCGGATGAGTTTGTCGTCGGCTACGGCCTCGACTATGACCAAAAGTATCGGAACTTGCCGTACATCGGCATTCTGAAGCCCGAAATATACACAAAATGAGGTAAAATACCGAATGGATAAGCAACCCAACAAAAAGGCGCGGGACGTCGGCTTTTATTCGCTGATACTGGTCGTGCTGCTGGCACTGATATTCTCCATGAGCGGCGGCAGCCGGGCGGTCGTCCCGACATACTCCGAGGTGCTTGCGCTCTTTGAGAACAAGCAGGTCGAGTCCTTTACCCTCTCCGGCGACAAACTCCAGCTCAAGCTGCGTGAGCCGTTCGAGGGACAGACGGAGATCGAAAAGACCATCCCGAACACGCAAAAGTTCTTTGACGACCTCGGCGAGACCATCGAGGCGCAGACGGCAGCCGGTATTCTGACGGAATACGACTGGGACGAGGGCTGGCAGACCCCGTGGTGGCTGAGCTTTTTGCCCTACCTTATCGTCACGGTCGTGTTCGGTCTCCTGCTCTATTCCATGATGATGCGTGCCGGTGGCGGCGGTGCGGGCGGCGTTACCCGCTTCTCCAAGGCGCGTACCCGCACGGCAACGGAGGCGCAGGACACCAAGACCTTCCGCGACGTGGCCGGTTGCGACGAGGAAAAGGCCGAGCTTCAAGAGATCGTCGAATTTCTCAAGCAGCCGCAGGCATTTACCGACATGGGTGCGCGTATCCCCAAGGGTGTGCTGCTCGTCGGTCCTCCGGGAACGGGTAAGACCCTGCTGGCCAAGGCCGTTGCGGGCGAGGCCGGTGTCCAGTTCCTGTCCATCTCCGGCTCCGACTTTGTGGAGCTTTATGTCGGTGTCGGCGCAAGCCGCGTGCGCGACCTGTTTGAGCAGGCGAAGAAAATTGCTCCGGCCATCGTGTTTATTGACGAGATCGACGCCGTTGGCCGTCAGAGAGGCAGCGGTCTCGGCGGCGGGCATGACGAGCGCGAGCAGACGCTGAACCAGCTCCTTGTCGAGATGGACGGCTTCAACAACAACTCCGGCGTTATCGTCATGGCGGCGACCAACCGCGCCGATATTCTTGACAACGCCCTGCTCCGTCCGGGACGCTTTGACCGACAGATATACGTCGGTATGCCCGACATCCGTGGACGCGAGGAGATACTCAAGATCCACGCCCGAAACAAGCGTCTGGCCGAGGATGTCGACCTCAAATCCATCGCTCGCGGCACCATCGGCTGCACGGGCGCTGACCTTGAAAACATTATGAACGAGGCCGCGCTTCTCGCGGTGCGTCGCGGTCAGCAGCTCATCCACAACAGCGACATCGACGAGGCTATCCTCAAGGTCTCGATGGGGCCGGAAAAGAAAAGCCGCGTCGTCTCGCCCAAGGAGCGGCGGCTCACCGCCTACCACGAATCGGGGCACGCCATCTGCGCCCACTTCTTGGAGCACGTCGACCCCGTCCACTACATCACCATCGTGCCTCGCGGCGGCGCGGGCGGCTTTACGCTCATGCGCCCGGAGGAGGACAAGAACTACCGCACGAAGTCCGAGATGTATGAGCAGATCGTCATGGCGCTCGGCGGGCGCGTGGCGGAGAAGATGTTCCTTGACGACATCTCCATCGGTGCGTCCGGCGACATCAAGCAGGCCTCGGACATCGCCCGCAAGATGGTCATGACCTACGGCATGAGCGACCGCCTTGGTCCCATCAGCTTCGACGATTCCGGCCACAGCCTCTTTATCGGACGCGACTTTGGCACGACCAAGAGCTATTCCGAGGAGACGGCGGCCATCATCGACGAGGAGGTCAAGCACATCTTCGACGAGGCGCAGGTACGCTGCCAAAGCCTGCTGGAGGAGCACCGTACACAGCTTGAGACCGTGGCGCAGTATCTGCTCAAAAACGAGTCCATGGAGGGCGCGGACTTTGTCCGCTTCTGCGACAGCGGCATTCTCCCAGAAAAGGCATCTGAAACGCCCACGGATCCAGAGCCAAGTGACGAGTGAATAAATGAAAACTGGAAGACATCTTAGATGTCTTCCAGTTTTTGGTGGAGACGAAGGGATTCGAACCCTCGACCTCTCGGATGCGAACCGAACGCTCTCCCAGCTGAGCTACGCCCCCACATCTTCGCGGCTCTTTTTGAGCCGCTTGGATATTATAGCACATTTTTTTCTTTTGTAAAGCCCTATTGAAAAATTTTCGGAATTGTGTATAATATCTCTTGAAGCTGTACTAGTCGGGGAGCCAGCGGTGCCCTTTGCCCGCAATCCGCTACAGCGGGGATGAATTCCCGCCCCCGGGTATACGATGTGTCGTCTGACCGCAGAAAGTGGCGTTGATGGTTCGGTCTTGCGCAACGGGAACCTGTGAACCATGTCAGGCGGGGAACCGAGCAGCATTAAGCGGGGCCACCTGTGTGACGTAAGGTAGCCGGATCTGAGTTAACTGCTGCGGTAACGGATGTATCGTGTGCTCAAAGGCGGGTGTACAGCTTCATTTTCTTTTACGGCAACGCCACAACCCCAGCCTCCCCTGAAAGGGGAGGGGGACAGGTTATGATTTGAAGTGCAACACTCTCGAAAAAGAGAGACAATACGCAGGAACTCGTGTAAAATGTAGTTACCATACAACATCGACACGGAGGTGAGCGTATTGTCCTACACACATTTTACA
>CAVIIB010000072.1:0-3114 GCA_963642815.1 Oscillospiraceae bacterium
CCAGAAAACCCCTCCACCGCTTCGCGGTCCCCCTCCCCTTTCAGGGGAGGCAGGGATTGGTAGTTATCGCGGCACTCCCTTTTAGGGGCGGCAAGGATTGGGGGTTATCGCGCACTCCCTTTCAGGGGAGGCATTGGGATTGGTGGTGTTCGCGATGCCCCCTTTCAAGGGAGGCATATATTGGAATCCTCCTCCGCCGTTGTTTGGTCGCTCTCCATGAGCGCCCAGACGAGCCAGACCATGGGCGTGACGAGGCAAAGCGCCACGCAGAAGAAGTCCTGCACCGCACAGCAGAACAGCGCACAGCCCGCCGCGCCGGTAAAGTCGCCGTCAAAGCGACCGCGCAGCCATGTGACGGCGCTGCACACGATACAGGCGAGGTAGGCCATCAGCCCCAGCACACCGTTGTTGACGAGGTAGGCGAGGTAAATGTTGTGCGTGTTCGATACGACGGCGGTGCGCGTCCGTCCCGTCGCCTCGATGAAGCGACTCCATGTGATGTCGATACGCTCCCCAAACGTCCCCGGGCCGCCGCCGAGCAGCGGACGCTCCGGCACGAGTGCAAGCGCCTCGCGCCATATCTGGACGCGATGCGATCCAAATTCGTCGCGTATGTCCCCGTGCAGTATGCGCGAGGCCTCCCACACCGTCCCGCTCTGCCCCGGCCAAAGCCACAGCACGACAAGCCCCGCTAGCACAAGCACTCCGGCGCAGACCACCGCCACCCGCCGCGCCCGCCTTGTCGGCAGCATGACGGGTACGCACACCAGCACCGCGACCAGCACTCCGACATAGGCCGCCTCCGCCTCGCTGAGCGCGAGGATGACGAGGCAAAGCGCCGACACCGCAAGCAGATATATCCGCTCCCAGCGCCGCCTTGAGCGCAGACCAAGCACCAGCGTCAGCGGCGTGACGAGGCACAGATACTGCCCCAGCAGCCCGACGTTGCCGATCGTGCCGAGGAACGCGCCGTGGTACGCGCCGTATTTGTCGTAATAATTCGTGCCCTCCGGGTAGAGACCGAGGGGGTCAAGCCCAAAGAGCTGCAAGACGGCCACGAAGCAGCAGAGCGCCGCAGCGCCCGCCATGACCCAAATATAGCTGCGCCTTGGTCGTGCCAGCAGCGACACGCCGTAGAAGATAGCGCCATAGCATACAAGCGTCACAAGACCGTCATAGCGCGGGTTTTCGTTGGTCGAGGGCGCACCGAGCAGCGTGTTCTCCCACCACGGCGAGAGCAGCGCCGACAGCGACGCGAGCAGCAAAAACGCCGCAAGCGCCCAATGCACCGGGCGCAGCGCCGGACGGAAGCCCTCACGCCGCAGCGCCGCGAGCGCGATAAGCAGCAGCACACAGCCGAACCAGACCGCCGTCGCATAGTAGAAAAAGAGCGCCTTTGGCCGTGTGATGTTCGGGTAGCCGCCGCCCCAGAACAGCGGAAACACGCCGAGCATAATATAAATGTATTTGTCCGTGACCCATCGGGCAAGGTCGATACAGCTTTTGTTTTTCATGCGTCCAGTATACCACAGCCGCGCCGCAATTGCACCCGCGTTATTTTGACTTGTGACGGCGGCGGATTTGCGATATAATGAATGAGCGCCCACGCTCGCGCAAATACTGATACGAGAGTATGAGAACGAGGTGAATGGCATTGAGCTACCATAAGGAATTTGCTCCCTCGCCGGAGCTTTTAGAGAAGATGGATATGTACTGGCGTGCCGCGAACTATCTCTCCGCCGGTCAGCTTTACCTGCTTTCAAATCCGCTGCTGCGCACCCCGCTGACGGAGGCGGATTTCAAGAAAAAGATTGTCGGACACTGGGGCACTGTGCCCGGACAAAACTTTATCTACACCCACCTAAACCGCGTCATACGCGAGTATGACCTCGACATGATATACCTCTCCGGCCCCGGTCACGGCGGCAACGCCATGGTCGCGCAGGACTGGCTGGACGGGAGCTATACGGAGATATACCCCGACATCACCCGCGACGAGGAGGGCATGGAGCGTCTGTTCAAGCGCTTCTCCTTCCCCGGCGGCATTCCCAGCCACGTCGCGCCGGAGACCCCCGGCTCCATCCATGAGGGCGGCGAGCTTGGCTATTCGCTGGCGCACGCCTTTGGCGCGGTGGCGGACAACCCCGGTCTCATCGCGGCCTGCGTCGTGGGCGACGGCGAGGCGGAGACAGGGCCGCTCGCCACGAGCTGGCACCTCAACAAATTCAACGACCCGCGCACGGACGGCGCGGTGCTTCCCATCCTGCACCTCAACGGCTATAAGATCGCCAATCCCACGGTGCTGGCGCGTATCTCCAAGGAGGAGCTGCGCAAATTCTTTGAGGGCTGCGGCTGGAAGCCCTATTTCGTCGAGGGCGACGACCCGAAGAAAATGCACCGCAAGATGGCGGACGTCATGGACAACTGCATCGCGGAGATACTCGAATACCAGCGCGACGCACGGGACAGCGGCGCGGTGTCGCGCCCGCGCTGGCCGATGATCATTCTGCGCAGTCCCAAGGGCTGGACAGGGCCGGAGGCCGTGGACGGTCTCCCCGTGGAGGGTACTTTCCGCGCCCATCAGGTTCCCATTCCCGCCGACACGCCGGAGCACCGAAAGCTCATTGAGGACTGGCTTCGCAGCTACCGTCCGGAGGAGCTTTTCGACAAAAACGGTGCGCCGGTCAAGGCGCTGCTCGACCTCGCGCCCAAGGGCGCGGCGCGTATGGGTGCGAATCCCCACGCCAACGGCGGGCTGCTGCTGCGCGACCTGCGTATGCCGGACTTCCGCGACTATGCCGTGGATGTGCCCGCACCGGGCGCTGTCGAATGTGAGGATATGCGCCGCCTCGGTCAGTTCGTCCGCGACATCTATAAGGAAAACGCCCAAGAGCGTAATTTCCGCGTCTTCGGTCCGGACGAGACGGCCTCCAACCGCCTCTCCGCCGTCTTTGAGCAGACGAGCCGCGACTGGAACGCCGCCACCGTCCCCGGCGACGAATTCCTCGCGCCGGACGGACAGGTCATGGACTCCATGCTCTCCGAGCACGTCTGCGAGGGTATGCTGGAGGGCTATCTCCTCACCGGGCGGCACGGCTTCTTCAACTCCTACGA
>CAVIIB010000072.1:3124-9450 GCA_963642815.1 Oscillospiraceae bacterium
CACAACGGCTTCACCCACCAAGACCCCGGCTTCCTCGACCATGTGGCCAACAAAAAGGCCGACGTGGTGCGGCTCTATCTCCCGCCGGATGCCAACTGCCTGTTAAGCTGCTTCGACCACGTTATCCGCAGCCGCAACTACGTCAACGTCATTGTCGCGTCCAAGCACCCGCGCCCCCAGTGGCTCACCATGGAGCAGGCCGTCAAGCACTGCACCGAGGGTATCGGTATCTGGCAGTGGGCATCCACGGATGCCGGTGAGGAGCCGGACATCGTGATGACCTGCTGCGGCGACACGCCGACGCTGGAGACGCTCGCCGCCGTGACCATACTGCGCGAGGCGTTTCCGGAGCTGCGCATCCGCGTCGTGAACGTCGTTGACCTCATGCGCCTCCAATCGAACACCCAGCACCCACACGGTCTCTCAGACCGCGACTATGAAATGCTGTTCACCGCCGACAAGCCCATCGTCTTCGCGTTCCACGGCTATCCCAGCCTCATCCATGAGCTGACCTACCGCCGCCGGAACAAGGATCTGCACGTCCGCGGCTATGTGGAGGAGGGCACCATCACCACGCCCTTCGATATGCGCGTTCTGAACGGGCTTGACCGCTTCAATTTGGTGCTGCTCGCGCTGCACCATCTTCCCTGCCTCGGCAACCGCAGCGCGGCGCTGGCGCAGCAGATGAAGGACAAGCTGGTGGAGCACCGCCAGTATATCAATCAACACGGCGTGGATATGCCGGAGGTGGCGGAATGGAAATGGACAAATGGCTTGAAGTGAGCGTGAGCGCACAGGGCGACCCGGAGGCGCTCTGTACGCGCTTGGAGGAATACGGTCTCTCCGGCTTCGTCATCGAGGACGAGGCGGATTTCCGCCGCTTCCTCGCGGAGAATACGCAGTATTGGGACTATGTGGACGAGGCGCTGGAGGCTGAATATGCCGGCGCGTCACGGGTAAAATTCTGGCTTGCCGACACGGACGAGTCGGCGGCACTGCTCGCGAAGCTGCAAAAGCTCGGTCTTGCGCCGCAGGTGCGCACGGTCGAGACCGCCGATTGGGAAAACCGCTGGCGCGACTACTATAAGCCCATCCCCATCGGGGAAAGGCTCGTCATCGTCCCGGAGTGGGAGCAGGCCGAATCCGACCGCTTGCCGGTCGTGCTTGACCCCGGTCTGCTGTTCGGAACAGGCTCTCACGCGACGACCCGTATGTGCCTTGAGGCGCTGGAGCGCTTTGCCGCAGCGGGCAAGACGGCGCTTGACCTCGGCTGTGGCAGCGGCATACTCGGCATCGCCGCCGTCGTTCTCGGCTGCGAGAGCGTCACCGCCGTGGACATCGACGAAAAGGCGCAAGAGATCGTCCCCGCGAACGCCGCGCTCAACGGCTGCGCCGAGCGTATCCACGTTTTCACCGGCGACCTGACCGCCGACGCTCACCTACGCGCCGGACTTGGCGGCGGCTATGACATTGTGCTGGCAAACATCGTGGCGGACGTGATACTTTCGCTCGCGCCCCATATCCGTCCCTTTATGGGCGTGGGCGGCGTTTTCATCGCCTCCGGCGTGATCGACGGGCGCGAGGACGAGGTGGAGCGCGGTCTGCAAGCGGCGGGCTTCACCATCGAGGAGCATAAGCATGAGGAGGAATGGCACTGCTTTGTGTGCCGCTGACAGCGTATGAAAATCAACCCCGATTACCGACTGGATTACGACATGGACGACATCCGCATCCAACGCCGCGAGGCGGAGGAGTGGCGCGACCTCGCCCCCATCAGCGAGACGGCGGCCATGGTCTGGGAGGGCGTGGAGCGCGGCATTGACCGCGCCCGCCTCATTGAGGCCGTCGTCAACGAATTTGACGGCGCGGACGCGGCGACCGTCGCCGCCGATTTGGACGCGCTTCTGGCACAGCTTACGGCGCTCGGCATACTCGAAGCCTAAACCGAACGGAGCCTACATACATGGAAATGGACGAACTGCGGCAGACCGTGGCCGCCAACATCATCCGTCTGCGAGCCGCCGCCGGTATGACGCAGACGGAGCTGGGCGAAAAGCTCAACTACTCCGACAAAAGTGTCTCCAAGTGGGAGCGTGCCGCCGCGCTGCCCGACCTTCTCGTGCTGCGGAACATGGCGGAGCTTTTCGGCGTGGACGTGGACTATTTTCTCCATGAGCATAACGAGCCGACCCCCGACGGTATGCCGCTAAAGGGCGACTTCCCGGACTACGGCATGATCATCGGCGTGTGCGTCGCCTCTATCTGCACACTGGCCGTGCTCGTGTTCGTCGTGCTCTGGCTCTTTGGTCACATCGTCTGGCTGGTGCCGGTCGCGGCTGTGCCCGTGACGCTCATCGCCGTGCTGGTGCTGAACACGCTCTGGCGAAACGGGCGCGGCAACGTCTGGATCGTCATGGCGCTGGTGTTCAGTCTGCTCGCGCTGGTCTATCTCATCTTCATGGCGTGGAATATATGGCAGCTTTTCCTCGTCCTTCTTCCGGCGGAGCTCGTCGTCTACCTGAGCTTCCAGATACGCCGGAAGCCCTCGTAACGCTGGGATTCTACGATTCGTAGAGTGTAAAATACGGGCGCGTAGAGCCGCGAGCTGCGTTCTCTACGCGCCCGCGCTTTATAGTAGCTTGCCATTTGCGGCGGCGGCGCTTATGCTTATGGGCGGAAAAATTCTGCAAACACGGAGGCACACCCATGAGCGATTATATCCTGAGCTGCTGCTCGACCGCAGACCTGTCCAAGGAGCACTTCGACTCCCGCGACATCCGCTACGTCTGCTTTCACTTCACCCTCAACAACAAGCAATACCCCGACGACCTTGGTCAGTCCGTTCCCTTCCACGACTTCTACCGCGCCATCGCGTCCGGCGCGGAGAGCCACACCTCACAGGTCAACATCGAGGAGTTCATCCGCTTCTTCACCCCGTTTTTGGAGCAGGGCAAGGACGTGCTTCATGTGAGCCTCTCGTCCGGCATCTCCGGCTCGTACAACTCCGCGTGCAGCGCGGCGGAAATGCTGCGCGAGCAGTTCCCCGACCGCCGCGTCTATGTCGTGGACTCGCTGGGCGCGTCCTCCGGCTACGGGCTGCTCATGGACAAGCTCGCCGACCTGCGCGACGGCGGCATGGGCGTGGAGGAGCTTTACAATTGGGCGCTCGCCAACCGGCTGCGCCTGCACCACTGGTTCTTCTCCACCGACCTCAGCTTCTATGTCAAGGGCGGGCGCATCTCCCGCGCCGCCGGTACGGTCGCTACCGTGCTCGGTATCTGCCCGCTGCTCGACATGGATGAGCCGGGACATCTTGTACCCGTGGAGAAGATACGATCGAAAAAGCGTGTCATCGCCACCATCGTTGAGCGTATGCGCGAGTATGCCGACGACGGTCTTGATTACAGCGGCAAGTGCTATATCTCGAACTCCGACTGCCCGGAGGATGCCAAGGCCGTGGCCGAGCTGGTGGAGGCCACGTTCCCGAAGCTGGACGGTCACGTCTGTATCAACAGCGTCGGCACTGTCATCGGCAGCCACACGGGTCCCGGCACCGTCGCCCTCTTTTTCTGGGGACGTGACCGCGCCGAAGGTCTGAACAAGAAGTCCTGAAATCCGCATAAGCAAAGCTGCCTCCAAGGGAACGACCCAAGGAGGCAGCTTTTTTTGGCTCTATGTCAATAGTTGGAGTGGCTCCACACAACAAAACCACCGAGAGAGCGTGTACGCGAGTATGCGCTCTTTTGCTATGCGCAGGTGGAGCAGAAGAGGATCCTGTTGCGGAAGTGCTCGAAATTGCGGAGGCCGAAGCAGACGCGCTTGAGGACTTTGGTCTTGTTGTTGCAGCCCTCGGTGAAGCCGTTGGAGTAGGGATAGTCGAAGGAGTTGAGAATCTCGTCAGACCAGTTATGTACTGCCTTGGTGCAGGCATCGAACTCTTTGAGTTTGGCCGCTTCAGCGAGATAGACCCATTCGCCCAGCAGCTAAATTTCCATGGAAGAAAGCGGCGAGCTGCTGTTGCAGTTTTGGCCGCCTGCTTTTTTGCATGGGTGCTTTTCATTGTGCTAAGCCTCGCGAATCCCCCCTCCGTCATATTTCGCGAGAGAGGACGAAAAGCCCCCGTGAAACGCTCGCGTTCCCATGGGCGGAGGCCGTTATCGCAGGGGAAGCCATGCGCTATTACGACGGCCTCCAATCTGCGGAAATGGCCGTGCTCGCCATGGAGCCGCGCATTGCAAAGTATTTTGATTCGGAGTTATACACATCGTGGCAGCCGCTCGTCAAAAGGTAGCTGCCACGATGTTTTTATGCATGGAACTACCGCCTTTCCCGTTGCTGCAAGGTCAGGCGGTCGGCGATCATGGCGATGAACTCGCTGTTGGTGGGCTTGCCTTTGAGGTTGGAGACGGTGTAGCCGAAAAAGCGCTGGAGGGTTTCAATGTCGCCGCGATCCCATGCGACCTCGATGGCGTGGCGGATGGCGCGTTCGACCCGCGAGGGCGTGGTCGAGAATTTTTTGGCGACGGCGGGGTACAAGACCTTGGTCACGGCGTTGATGGCATCCATGTCGTTGACGGTGATGAGGATGGCCTCGCGCAGATATTGGTAGCCCTTGATGTGCGCCGGTACACCGATTTCGTGGATAATCTCCGTGATCTGCGCCTCCATGCTCGACTCGTGCAGCACGGCGAGGGCGACGGCTTCTGTGGCGGGCTTGGTGGTGCTGGCGGCGCTGCGTATGCGCATGAGAATCACGGACATATCACAGGGCTTCGGCATGAAGTATAATGCACCCATCGCCGCGCAGCTTGCGGCGATGCGCTCATTGTAAAAGCCCGACACGACGATGGCCGCCGGTGGCGTATCCATATCGCGCAGCGCTTCCAGCAGGCACAAGCCGTCGAGCACCGGCAGCACCAGCTCCGTGACGACCACATCCGGCTTCAACTCGGCGCAAAGCCGCAGCGCCTCCGCGCCGTTCCCGACCACGCCGACCAACTCCATGTCCGATTCCGCGCCGACCGCCTCTGTAAAAAGGCGGCAAAAATCCTCGCCCGAATCAACGGCGAGGACACGCAGCAAAGTTTCCATAATATCATTCCTCCGAACGTCGTTTTTCCGGCGTATTTTTCCCTCTCTACCGCCGTAAATTGTTGTGCTACCAATTTACCACAGCCTCCTTGACTATGCAACAAAAATCTTTCCAATCCAAGAAGAAAATGTCGACATAATTCGACAAAGTTTGTCGAAATTTGTCGAAACAAAGTTGCTTTCGAGCTAATTCCCATGATATGCTCCTATTGCGGCATACCAAGAGCTGTTAGTCATAAGGTTTATCTTGGAAATCGAAGCGGGTTTTAGTTTTCTCGCCATCCTTTTCCCATCTCACAAAGCATGATTCATCATACCATGCGTCCAAGGCTTCCGAGTCATGCGGATCACTCTTTCATATCGTTTCAAACTCGTCCGCCTCCGCCTCCTGTATGACCCAACCAAAGAGGTCGGCACCGTCCAAATCGTCGTTTTCAAAATCGTGACCATCGCCGGTCTCTAAGAAGAATATTGCGCCCTGTTCCTTTGCAGCCTCCTGCACCAGCGTGAAAAAGCGCAAAAACTTATCGCCCTCCGGCTCTGGCAAGCCACGCATTTTTATTCCTCCTTCAAAATCGAGACAAGCTCGCTGTTCACGTCTTCCAATATTTCATCCGAGTGCTTGATACAGTACACAGGTTTTGGTATAATTGAGCTAGAAAAGGAATTGGTATCATGAAATACACCCTTTCTGATTTCAGAATAATATACTTCCCCTAACAATTCAAGCATTTTTGAAAATACTTCATTTTTAAGAAAGCACCATCGCCACTGGCTTGGACCAGTGACGATGGTTGCGTCATTTGAGCTATCAGTTGTCTTCATAGCGGCCAGCGCCGCTGTCGAGCCAACTTTGTTTCCGCGTGTTCCGTGCGGATTGTATAAGGAAAATGCACATAGCGCAGCACGCATATTTGTGGGATGTGCTGTGAGTCGGTAGATGGCTTTTGGGAACCTCGTAAAACGTGCTACGCGCTGTCCATCATCAACCTAAAGAGCAAGGCGCTGGCACAAAAGGCTGTGATAAGGCTTACAGGCTTTTCCCTGTCTCGTTTTGTGCTACCGCCTCGCCCGTTGCTGCAAAATCAGGCGGTCGGCGATCATGGCGATGAACTCGCTGTTGGTGGGCTTGCCTTTGAGGTTGGAGACGGTGTAGCCGAAGAAGCGTTGGAGGGTCTCAATGTCGCCGCGATCCCACGCGACCTCGATGGCGTAGCGGATTAGGGCGAATGGTC
>CAVIIB010000073.1:0-9399 GCA_963642815.1 Oscillospiraceae bacterium
TTATAGCTACACCCCTGTTTTCGCCGGTTGAAAATGGAGGTTCTTTGACAGACTGGGGGGAGGCAATGCCTCCCCCCTTTTTTCGTTCAAAATAACCGTTGCAATTTCCGGGCGCATAGTATACAATGTTATCTGCAAACAAGATTTAATACATGCGATAAATTGGACAGAAAAGCAGCTACCAAGGATTTCTCGGTAGCTCGACAAAAAGGTACGCGAGAGCTTGCTTAAAGGGTGAATCACTATGATCGAACATTTTGACATTGCCGGCTACTGCCGGATCTCGGTGGATGAGGAGCTGGACCGGGACAACACCTCCATTGAAAACCAGCGCTCCATCATTCAGGACTTCGTTGCCCAGCGCTTCCCCGGCAGCAGTCTGACCTTCTATGAGGACCGCGACCGCTCCGGCTACACCTTTGAACAGCGCGAGGGCTACCAGCGGATGCGGCGGCAGATGCTGGCTCACGAGATCGACATTCTGATCGTCAAGGACTTCTCCCGCTTCTCCCGCCGGAACAGCCGCGGGCTGGTGGAGCTGGAGGATCTGCGGGACTACGGCATCCGCATCATCTCCATCGGCGACGGCATCGACTTCCCCAACGATGACGACTGGCTGAAAATTCAATTCCAGTTCCTCATCAACGAGATGCCCGTCACCGATACCTCCAAGAAGGTCAAGGCGGTGGTAAAGCGACGGCAGCAGGACGGCCAATGGCTCTGCGCCGCGCCCTACGGCTACATCATCAACAAGCGGCAGGAGTTTGAGATCGTACCCACGGAGGCCGAGATCGTCCGCACCATCTTCCGGCTCTACCGGGAGGGCTGGGGCTATAAGAAGATCGCCAACCACCTGACCGACGAGGGCATCCCCACGCCGCGTATGTCCGAGCGCCAGCGCAAGGAGGCCGAGGGCAAGGAGTACAAGCGGGAGGTCAAGGCGGCCTGGGCCATCGCCACGGTGCAGGGGATATTGGAGAACGACTTCTACATCGGCACGATGCGCGCCGGGAAATACACCCGCAAAAAGATCAACGGCAAGGACATCAAAAAGGACGAGAGCGAGCACATCGTCATTGAAAACCACCATCAGGCCATCATCAGCTACCGGGAGTTCGCCACGGTGAAGGCGCTGCTGGAGAGCCGCACCACCTCGCACTACCGGGGACAGAAGAAATACGACAACGTCTACTCCGGCTTCCTGGAATGCGGCGACTGCGGCAGCCCCATGTTCGCCATGAGCCGCGCCGACCTAAAGGATGCCTACCGCTGCGGCACCTACCACCGGCGGGGGCGAAGGGCCTGCACCAGCCACCACATCCGGGCGGATAAGCTCGACGAGCTGCTGAAGTCGTATCTCCAAATGGTCAGAGACAACGCCGCGGACATGATCCGGCAGATCAATGACGATCTCGCCAAGGAGGACGAGGATATTCAGGAGACCGACCGCAGCGAGGAGAATCTGGAGGAGGTGCTGCTGGAGCTGCAGGAGGAATTAAAGACCACCAAGCGCCAGCGGATACGGGATATTACGAAGCACCCGGAGCAGGAGGCCATGCTGGATGAGACCTACGACGAGCTGGAGGACGATCTCACCCGGCGTATCGCGGGAATACAAAACCAGATCGACATGACCGTGGACAAGCGGAACACCATCATTCGGGTCAATCGAGCCGCCAAGACAGCGCTGGAGGTCTTCGACGACGTTCTCAAAAAGGACAAGCTGGACCGCAACGACCTGCACCTCATCATCGAGCGCATCAAGGTCTACGAGGATCACATAGACATCAAGCTGCGCTCCGACATCGACAGCCTGCTGCGCTGCGGGGTGCTCCCCGCGGAAACGGAGGATGCCGCAAATTTTAAGCAGGGCACGGAAAATATCGAAAACACGCTGATCCAGTCCTCCAAAGGTCATGGGGACAAGGTTTTTCGTGTCAATGTCATCAGCAGCGGCGACCCCTTGGAGATATACACAGACGCGGATGGGGAGGTCATTTTCAAAAAATACTCGCCGATGGGCGAGCTGAATGATTTTGCGGCGCAGATATGCGAGTCGATGAGCAAGACCACGGGGCTTCCGGCGGCGGTATGCGACCGCGACAGCGTGATCGCAGCAGCCGGTGCGGGGCGGCGCGAGCTTCTGGATCGCCACATCAGCGCGGAGCTTGAGCGGCTCATGGAGGCGCGTCACGCCTATACCGCGCCATCGGCGGAGCGCGGCGTCCCCATCACAACGGCGACAGATACGCCGCAGGCGGAGGTCGTCGTGCCTATCCTATGTGAGGGCGACGTGCTTGGCGCGGTCATGTTTCTTCCCGGCGAGGACAGGCACGCCGGAGAGCTTGAGCAAAAGCTCGCCGGTACCGTCGCCGGCTTCCTCGGCAAGCAGATGGAGATGTGAGATACCCGCCAAAAGCGCAAATTTCGCCGGTGGAAAGCACACCGGGGGCTTGACAACGTACACTTTCATGCTACAATAAAGATGAACTGAATAGCCTTATCAAGAGTGGTGGAGGGACCGGCCCTGTGAAACCCGGCAACCTGTGCGAAAATGCGCAAGGTGCCAAATCCGGCGGTGTAAAATCGGAAGATAAGGAAATATATCCGTATTTCTTGAGCCTGCCGATTCACCGGCAGGCTTTTTCTCGTAGTTTAACAAAAGGAGAAATATATATGGGACACTATCTTTTTACATCCGAATCCGTCACGGAGGGACATCCCGACAAGCTCTGTGACCAGATCTCCGACGCGATACTCGACGCGATACTCGCGCAGGATCCCAACGGTCACGTCGCCTGTGAGTGTACCGCCACGACCGGCATTATCTACGTCATGGGCGAGATCACCACGAGCTGCTATGTCGACATCCCCAAAATCGCACGGAAGGTCGTCTGCGACATCGGCTATGACCGCGCCAAATACGGCTTCGACGGCAACACCTGCGCCGTGCTCACCAGCATTGACGAGCAATCCGGCGACATCGCCATGGGCGTGAACGCCTCGCTCGAAAAGAAGGCCGGCGGCGTGGACGACGACCTCACCAACGGCGCGGGCGACCAGGGCATGATGTTCGGCTTCGCCTGCGACGAAACGCCGGAGCTTATGCCGCTGCCCATCTCGCTGGCGCACCGTATGGCAAAGCGCCTGACACAGGTGCGCCGTGAGGGACTTGTCGATTATCTGCGCCCCGACGGAAAGACACAGGTGACGGTCGAATACGACGAGAACAACCGTCCCGTCCGCATCGACACCGTGGTCCTGTCCACCCAACACGCGCCGGAGGTCACGCTTGCCGACATCCGCCGCGACATGATCGAGCTTGTCATCAAGCCCAGCCTCGACCCCGCCATGATCGACGAGAATACGAAGTATTATGTAAACCCGACCGGTCGCTTCGTCATCGGCGGACCGCAGGGCGACTCCGGCCTCACCGGGCGCAAGATCATCGTCGACACCTACGGCGGCAGCGCACCCCACGGCGGCGGCGCGTTCTCAGGCAAGGACCCGACCAAGGTTGACCGCAGCGCGGCCTATGCCGCCCGCTGGGTCGCCAAGAACATCGTGGCGGCAGGGCTGGCGCACAGGTGTCAGGTGCAGCTTGCCTACGCCATCGGCGTGGCAACGCCCGTGAGCGTCAACGTAACGACCTTCGGCACGGGCACGGTGTCGGATGAAACGCTGGAGCAGGCCATCGGGAAGGTCTTTGACCTCCGCCCGACCGCCATCATCCGCGAGCTTGACCTCCGCCGTCCCATCTACCGCCAGCTCGCCGCCTACGGCCACATGGGGCGCGAGGACTTAGACGTGGCATGGGAAAAGACCAACCGCGTCGAAGCGCTGAAAAAGGCCGTAGCCGAATAAGGACATACACAAAAACACCGCCGTGGGGCTTTTCCTCACGGCGGTGTTGCGTGTCAAAATCAATATTCCAAAACGAGCTTTGTCTCGACGGGCTGCGGTTCGGGGGCTTTGAGCTTGCCGCAGATACGATACCACAGCAGGCACAGCACACCGAAGCCGACGGCGAGCATCAGCACGACGCGCAGCGCGTTCCAGCCCGTCCATACCTGCGCCAGCACCCAATCACCGGCCACAACGCCACCGGCGCCCAGCAGCAGCCATTTTAGGTTTTTCTTTTTGAACAAATCGCGCAGCTTTTTGTTCGGGAACAGGAGCTTATACACCAGACAGAACACACCAAGAAGCACGCCCGCCTGCGCCACAAAGCCGAGGATCGCGCTCCAGATCGGAGACGAGGCCAGCGCCGTCACCAGCGCCACGGGGATCGCGCCCAGCGCCCACAGCGGCAGGAGCAGCAGCGCCTTGACCGCGACGGGCAGGCGGATGATCGCCGCACGGATACTGTCCGCTCTGGACAATTCGCCCATTTCGGTGTAGTGTATGGAGTAGTCGACCTCGCCCTCCTCCCGGAGGTATTCCGTTGTGTGGAGAAGCTCCTCGGGGGTGAAGTTCGCGTTCACGCCCGCGCCAAGCCCCAGCGCCACGGCGCTCAAGCCGACAACGGCGGCTGTTTTTCGTTTCATGCACATCCCTCCCGTTCACCAAGCTACAAGAGTTCACCTTGATTATAGCACAGGCGGGAGAAAAATAAAACTACGAATGATTACAAATCGGGAGACGTATCATGCCAGACCTTGTGACCCATTTCTATTTTGCCGAGACCGTCCTCGCCGCGCTACCGGCGCAGACCGCCGCCCACATCGACCCAAAACTTCACGGCTTCACGAGCGCAGGGCCGGACGTATGGTTCTCCATCGGCTTCACCGGCGGGCGCTGGAAGCCCCTCGCGGGACGCGGCGGGCTCATGCACCGCGAGAACACCGGCGCATATCTCATGGCGCTCGCGGACGAGGCGCGGCGCAGCACGGACAGGGACGCGCTCTTTTCCTATCTCACCGGCTTTCTCTGCCACTACTGCCTCGACAGCCGCTGCCACCCCTATATTATGACCGTCACGGGCAGCTATGACGGCAGCGACGCGACGCTTCGCTATCGCGGCGCACACACGCGCCTAGAACGCGCCATTGACAGCTACATCATACGCGAGCGCTACGGCTATACCCCATGGCGTTTCCCGTTCCTGCGGCGTGTGCTGCGGCTGCGGGCGCTGCCGGAGACGCTGCGCACGGGGCTGGACGCGGCGCATGAGCGCGTGTTCGGCTGGACGGACTGCTTCGACGCGCTGCAACGCTGTGTGCGCGACCAGCGGCGCTTCTACGCGCTCATGCAGGACCCATGCGGGCTGCTCACCGCGCTGGCGCAGCGGCTTGACAACGGACACGGCGAGTATGACCTGCCGGGGCTTACCTACTACCACAAGGACATCCCCGACCTCGACTTCCTCAACGAGCAACACCGCCCGTGGCGGCACTTCCGCGACCCGTCCCTCGTCTCCGACGCGAGCTTTTTCGACCTATTCGACCTCGCCAAATCGGACTGCCTCACCATGATCGAGGCGTGCCGCGCCTATATCTACGACGGCGGCACATCCCCCGCCGAGGTCATCGGCGACCGCAGCTATGAATCCGGCTTCGACTGGCGCGACCCACGCAACGAGGCCGAGCCGCAGTATGAGCCGATTTTTTGAACAAAAGCCAAAAATTCTTTACCGACCCGCAACAAACGCTCCACAATCTATTCACATAATGGACATAAAAACACCCGATAATATAGACAAATCAACGAAACAGGGTGTTTCACATGGCCATTTGGAAAAAAATATTACTGCTGGCGTGTGCCGCAGCGCTCACAGTGCCGACCACCGCCTTTGCGCGTCAGGTGGAGGACGATCCCCGGAGCTACACCGTCGCCTGTATCGGCGACAGCCTCACCTTTGGCACAGGAAGTGACGAGCCGGGTACACAGAGCTGGCCGTCCGTCCTCGCACAGGAGAGCGGCGAGCTTTCGCTCAAGACCTATAACTTCGGCGTGTACGGAAGCACCGTCGAGATGTTCAATCCTTGGAGCTACAACAGCACCGCCTGCTTTGCCGAGAGCCTCCGCTGCGACGCGGACGTATACCTCATCATGCTAGGCTCGAACGACACAAGCTCCCCTGCCCCGGACTGGACGTTTGAGGAGGCCTACCGTGGAATGCTTGAATGCTATACAAGCCTGCCGCAAAGCCCGACCGTTGTCGTGCTGCTGCCGCCCGACCTCTATTTCCACAACTACCTAAGCTTCACGAACGAGGAGATCGTCCACATCCGCGACACGGAGCGCCAGATCGCCGCCGAGTTCGGTCTTAACGTCATCGACCTCTCCGCCATTTCCGGCGACATGGAGCAATACTGCGTCGACGGTGGTCACTACAATTCCACGGGCTATGCCATGTTCGCCGACTACATTTACAGCGAGCTTTGCAATATCCTGTGAAGCAAATAAATTTACGCACCACTCCTCTCTCGATCCCCATGAAGGCTTCGTCCTCCATGGGGGTCACTTTTTCCACAACCAAGGGAAGCGCAGCTTTGCGTCTGCGCACGGATTGACAAAAGCGGGCAGGGCGGGTATGATGCCTATAATATAACAGCACAGCCACAGGCGTATGACTAAGGTACATTATAAATAGGGATAGAAAGCGAGAGGTTTTATGCAGGCATTGATGTTGGCTGCCGGGATGGGGCGGCGACTTGGGAAATACACCAAAGGACAGACAAAGTGCATGGTCAAGGTCGGCGGAAAGACGCTGCTGGAGCACGCCGCCGACGCGCTGCGCATGGCCGGGATTCACAAGTTCGTCATCGTCACGGGCTATGCGGGCGACAAGCTCGAAGCCTTTGCGCGGGAGACGCTCGCGGATTTCGAGCTTGAATTTATCCATAACCCCGATTATGCAAGCACCAACAACATCTATTCCCTCTACCTTGCGAACGAGGCGCTTGTCCGCGACGACACGCTTTTACTCGAATCCGACCTCATCTATGAGCCGCAGCTGCTCCGCGAGCTTGTCAACGCGCCGCAGGAGAACATGGTGACGGTCGCAAAATACGAGAGCTGGATGGACGGCACGGTGACGCTGCTCGACGATCAGGGCTATGTCCGTGAGTTCATCGAGAAGAAGGATTTCCGCTTCGCCGCCGCCGGTGATTACTACAAGACGGTCAACATTTACAAGTTCAGCCGTGACTTCGCCGAGCGGCTCTATGTCCCGTTTTTACGCGCCTATATTCAGGCGTATGGCAAAAACCAGTATTATGAGCTTGTGCTCAAGACCCTCGCCCACACCCCCGGCGCGGAGATGTTCGCCCATGAGGTGGGCGACATCAAGTGGTATGAGATCGACGACGCGCAGGACCTCGACATCGCCGACACACTGTTTGCCACGGATGAGACGCGGCTCGCGGCGTATGAGCTGCATTTCGGCGGCTTCTGGCGCTTCTCCGGGCTTCGGGATTTTTGCTATCTTGTGAACCCGTATTACCCGCCGGCAAAAATGCGCGACCAGATGAAGTATTTCTTCGACCCGCTGCTGACGCAGTACCCGTCGGGTATGCGCATACAAAAGCTGCTGGCCGGGCGCTGCTTCGGCGTCAGTGAGGAGCATCTGCTTGTCGGCAACGGTGCGGCGGAGCTTATCAACACACTGGGGCGCGTGCTGCATGGGACGATGGCGCTGCCCGTACCGGCGTTCAACGAGTATGTGCGCTGCTTCCGTGACTGCGAGATACGACCTCTGCGCTCGGCGGATTGGGACTTCTCGCTTGACCTCGACGCGCTCAAGCGGGCAGCGCGTGAGAATGACAACCTTGCGCTGGTGAACCCCGACAACCCCAGCGGCGCGTTTTTGGGGCGCGAGGCGCTCATAGAGCTGCTGGACGTGTGCAAAGAGGTGGGTACACGCTGCGTGGTGGATGAGTCGTTTGTCGATTTTGCGGAGCCCGCGCTGCGCTATACGCTGCTGGACGACACGCTTTTAGAGCGCTATCCCACGCTCGTTGTGATGAAATCTGTCAGCAAGTCCTACGGTGTGCCCGGACTGCGCCTCGGCGTGATCGCCGGCGCGGACACGGCGCTGCTTGAAGATATGCGCGGGCTTTTGCCCATCTGGAACATCAACTCCTTTGCGGAGTATTTCATGCAGATATTCACGCTCTATGAATCGAGCTATGCCGCCGCGTGTGACCGTATCGCGGAACAACGCGCCGTCATGGCGGAGCGGCTTGGGCGCTTCCCGTTCCTCAAGCCCTATCCCTCGCAGGCAAATTACATCCTCTGCGCCGTCTCCGGCCTCACGTCCAAGGAGCTGGCGGAGCGGCTGCTCACGAATGATCGGCTTCTCATCAAGGATTGCAGCCACAAAAACGGCTTTGATGGCGTGTCCTTCGTCCGTATCGCCGTCCGCGACGAGGCGGATAACGAGGCGCTGTATGCGGCGCTTGCGAAGATAGAGCTGTGAGCCGACAGCCGTCCGCGTACCCAAGACGTCCCTGAACAAAGGGACACGCTTTGAAGTCATCAAGCATTTTTCACAAGCGCCGGGGAAAAGGATTGACAAGGCCTGCGGCGTGTGGTAATATGTCAAAGCCGCTTTGAAAGGGGTCGTTAGAAGTCGGCCATGGCCGCCCCCGGGACAGCGAGCCCGAAAGGAAGGAATTTTACCACTATGCACGCAATTATCGAGACCGGCGGAAAACAGTACCGCGTGGCCGAGGGCGACGTGATCTTCGTCGAAAAGCTGGAGGCCGAGGAAGGCGCCGAGGTCAAGTTCGACAAGGTGCTTGCTCTCATCGGCGACGAGGTGAGCTTCGGCGCTCCCTACATCAGCGGCGCTGCCGTCACCGGCAAGGTCGTCAAGCAGGGCAAGAGCAAGAAGATCCGCGTCTACAAAATGAAGCCCAAAAAGGGCTATCGCAACACCAAGGGTCATCGTCAGCCTTACACCAAGGTTGAGATCGGCACCATCGGTTGATTGCCGAAAGATTGGGAGGTGTAACAGATGGCACATAAAAAAGGAATGGGCTCGACCAAGAACGGTCGTGACAGTAAATCCAAGCGTCTCGGCGCAAAACGCGCCGACGGCCAGTATGTCCTCGCCGGCAACATCCTCGTCCGCCAGCGCGGCACCAAGATCCACCCCGGCACCAACGTCGGCATCGGCGGTGACGACACCCTCTTTGCTAAGGTCAACGGCACTGTGCGCTTTGAGCGCCGTGGCAAGGATCGCAAGCAGGTCAGCGTCTACGAGGTTCAGGAGTAAAACAAGCAAACGGGGACGGACAATTCCGCCCCCGTTTTTCTTTGGGCAACGCCACGATCTTTGAACGGGAGCACCGCGAACGCCTCCAATCCCTTTGAAAAGGGGGTACACCGCGAACACCTCCAATCCCTGCCTCCCCTGAAAGGGGAGGGGGACCGCGAAGCGGTGGAGGGGTT
>CAVIIB010000074.1:0-9095 GCA_963642815.1 Oscillospiraceae bacterium
TTATAGCTACACCCCTGTTTTCGCCGGTTGAAAATGGAGGTTCTTTGACAGACTGAAAAGCCCGATGTCATTTGGACATCGGGCTTTGTGGTATGTTGGATTACAGCGCTTGGGAGGCGGTGATGATGGACATCTTATAGACCTCGTCGGCGACGCAGCCGCGGGAGAGGTCGTTGATGGGGGCGTTGAGACCGAGCAGCAGCGGACCGTAGGCCGCGAAGCCGCCGAAGCGCTGCGCGATCTTATAGCCGATGTTGCCGGCGTTGACGTCCGGGAAGATGAAGGTGTTGGCATAGCCGGCGACGGGGCTGCCGGGGAACTTGAGCTGGCCGACGGTGGGGGAGACGGCGGCGTCAAACTGCATTTCGCCGTCCACGGGGACGTCGGGCATGGCATCCTTGGCCCGGGCGCAGGCATTCGCCATAAGGGTCACGGTGTCGTCCTTGGCGGAGCCCTTGGTGGAGAAGCTCAGGAACGCGACCTTGGGGTCAATGCCGAATTTCTTGGCGACCTTGGCGGTCTCCACAGCGGATTCGACGAGCTGATCCTCGGTGGGATGGATGGTGATGGCGCAGTCGCCCATGGCGTATTTTTCCTCCACGCCGTCCTTCTCGCGGACGAGAATGAACGCGCCGGAGACGTTGGTGTTGCCGGGCTTGCACTTGATGAGTTGGAGCGCGGGGCGCACGGTGTCGGCGGTGGAGTAGGTCGCGCCGCCGAGCAGGCAGTCAGCCTTGCCCATCTTGACGAGCATGGTGCCGAAGTAGTTGCCCTTGAGCAGGTTCTTGCGGCAATCCTCCGGGGTCATCTTGCCCTTGCGGAGCTCGACCATCTTCTCGACCATCGCGTCCATGCCCTCATAGGTCTCCGGGTCGATGATCTCAATGCCTTCGATGTCGAAGCCACCGGCGGCAGCCGCCGCCTTGACCTCCTCGACCTTGCCGACGAGAATGGGGGTCAGGAAGCCCTCCTTCGCCAGACGGGAGGCGGCGTAAAGGATACGGGCATCGGGTCCCTCGGTGAAGACGATGGTCTTTTTCTCGGCGGCTTTCAGCGCCTCGATCAGTTCTTCAAACATATATCTTCCTCCATAATAAAAAATCTTTGGTAAATTCACTCCAAGCCATCGTAGCACTTAGCCGACTAAATTGCAAGCGTCCACGCAAATTTAGGATGAAAATTTTTTTCGTATATGCTATAATCAGCACAGTGGACGACCGCCACGCGAAAGGAGGAGCGACCGTGTCTCTCATAAAATACTATATGCACATCCTCTCCGGCCTACGGATGAAGAAAATCAACGAGTGCCTTGACCGCTGCCATGCGCTTTGCGGCAAGCCGAAGGCGCTGATGCTTGCGGATATGCTGTGGTGTACCTCGCGCTACGGCTCCGGCTTCTATGATTATATGATGTACGGCTTCTTTGACCGTACCGCCGCCGAGCGTGACACCTACTTGACCCGTGTGCGGAACAAGAAGCTCATTGCCTACATGAACGACCCTGCGTACATCGACCGCATTGACAACAAAAACGAGTTTAACCGCCATTTCGGAAAGTATCTGCGCCGCGATCAGATGGACGGCGAGGGCGCGACCCTCGCGGATTTTGAGCGTTTCATGGACGGGCGGGACGCCTGCTTTGCCAAGCCCATTGACGGCGACTCCGGGCGCGGCGTGGAAAAGCTCTATCGGAGCGATTTTGCCGACCTTGCGGCTATGCTTGCGCATATTCAGGCCAAGGGACACTGCGTGATCGAGCAGTGCCTTGTCCAGCACCCGCAGATGAGCGCTCTCTATCCCCACGCGGTCAACTGTATGCGCATCGTCACCGACATCGGCGACGATGGCAAGCCTTATGTCAACTACGTCGTGCTCAAGAGCGGCAGCGGCGGCGGCTACTGCGACAACAGCGGACAGGGCGGTCTCATCTGCGGCGTGGACAAGGAGACGGGCGTTGTGTCGAGCTGCGCGACGGACGACCTCATTGCCCACCGCTACGACACGCACCCGGACACCGGCGTGACCTTCCTTGGCTTCAAGATACCGCTTTTTGACGAGGCGAAGCAGCTTTGCCTGACGGCGGCGATGGAGATACCGCAGGTGCGGCACGTCGGCTGGGACGTCGCCATCACGCCGGACGGTCCGGCGTTCATCGAGGGAAACACCTATCCTGGCACAGACCTCTGCCAGCTCTACTGGAACACCCCCGGCAGACAAGGCCTCATGCCGTTTTTGAAGTCGATTTTGCCGAATTGGAAATATTGATACACGATAAAAGCACCGTCTGCTCCGCGTTGGGGCAGACGGTGCTTTGATACGCCGCAACAGCCCGAACACACAGGTGTTCGGGTCGTTTTGCATATTTAGGCTTCCTCGCTGCGTATCAGATTGCTCTCATAGACGCGCCGGCCGGAGAGGACCTCGTCGTAGTAGCTCTGCTTCCAGTCGATGTAGGCCATGCTGTCCTGTAGCTCGCGCAGACCCTCACGCAGTGCCTCCTGCTTCTGCGCGAGCATGATTTTTCGCTGCGGGATGGTGGTCACGCCTTGCAGACAGAGGTCAAGATATTCCTTCATCTCTTGAATACTCATGCCGCATTTTTTCAGGCAGCCAAGGCTTTTGATCCACGCAATATCCCGCTCGTCAAACACGCGGCGGTTGTTCTTGTCGCGCTTCACGTTGGGGACAAGCCCCTCGTTACAGTAAAATTTCAGCGCCTGATAGGTCATGTTCGTCTCCTTACAGGTCTGCATCATGGTATAAAGCATCATTTTTCCCTCGTTGTTCACAAAAAATTCATAAAATTCTCGCAAAAAACTCTTGACCGATTGCTACAACCGGTAATTATAATCGGCAGCAGAAACCGAAAGTAACAAACACATCATACCACAGACCCGCCGCCCTGCGCAAGGGGCAAGCGCTCCGGCAGCGGTGGCGAAAGAAAGGAAGGAGTTTTCATCATGGAGTATGTAACCTTATCCAACGGCGTAAAAATGCCGCAGCTGGGCTACGGCGTGTATCAGGTGACGCAGGAGGAGTGCGAGCGCTGCGTGGCGGACGCGCTGAAGGTCGGCTACCGCGCCATTGATACGGCGCAGAGCTATTTCAACGAGGAGCAGGTCGGCGCGGCCATCGAAAAATCGGGCATAGCCCGCAGTGAGATTTTCCTGACCACCAAGGTCTGGGTGGAGCACTATGGCTATGAGGAGACCAAACAATCCGTGCTGGAGTCCATGCGCAAGCTGCGCACAGACTACCTTGACCTCTGCCTGCTCCACCAGCCCTTTGCCGATTACTACGGCGCGTGGCGGGCGCTGGAGGAGCTGTATGAGGAGGGGCGGCTTCACGCCATCGGCGTGTCGAATTTCTATCCCGACCGCCTTGTTGACCTTTGCTCGTTTGCCAGACTGCGCCCGATGGTGGATCAGGTGGAGACGCACCCGCTCAACCAGCAGGTCGAGGCGAAGAAGTGGATGGAGAAATACGGCGTACAGATCGAGGCGTGGGCGCCGTTCGGCGAGGGACGCGGCGATATGTTCCAGAATCCTGTGCTCAACGCCATAGGCAAAAGACACGGCAAGAGTGCCGCGCAGGTCATTCTACGCTGGCACCTGCAGCGCGGTGTGGTCGTGATACCCAAATCCACGCATATTGAGCGTATGGAGGAAAATCTAAACGTGTTTGACTTCACGCTCACCGGCGAGGAGATGGACGCGATCGCCGCACTGGACACGAAAACTAGCGCGTTTTTCTCCCACTATGACCCCGCCATGGTAGAGTGGTTCGCCAACATGGTGGAGGAACGCAAAACGCAGCACGACAGCAACAAGGACAAGAAAAATTGGTGGTAAAAACGCCGGAAAAACAAGAAAGGATGGTTTCCCTGAAAACAATGACGGTATTATTTTTAGGTATTTCTATGCTTTTCGGTCTCACCGCCTGTGGCGGACGGAGCGAGAGCGCCGCTGCCCCTGCGCCGACTGCCGCGCCGACGGAGCAGCCGAGCGCCGTACCTACCGCGGAGGAGGCAGAGACGGAGACAACAACCGAGGCTGCGTCCACGGGCGGTAAAACGCTGGTCGTCTACTACTCCGCGAGCGGCAACACGCGGCGCGTGGCAGAGGATATCGCCGAGGCCGCCGGAGCCGACCTCTTTGAGATCGTTCCCACCGAGGTATATAGCGACGACGACCTTAACTGGACGAAATCCGACAGCCGCGTCAGCCGCGAGCATGACGATGAAGCGCTGCGGGATGTGCCGCTGACGACCACCGAGGTCCCCGACTGGGATAGCTATGACACCGTGTTCATCGGCTACCCCATCTGGTGGGGCATTGCGGCGTGGCCGGTGGACGGCTTTGTGACCGCCAACGACTTCAGCGGCAAGACCGTCATCCCCTTTGCAACCTCCTCGTCCTCCGGCATGGGCGACAGCGGCACACGGCTTGCCGATATGACCGACACCGGCGAGTGGCAGGCGGGTCAGCGCTTCTCCTCCGGCGTGTCCGCCTCGGATGTGCAGGAATGGGTCAGCGGTCTGGGGCTGTAATACGTTGTAAGTAAATAATTTTTTTAGAAAGGATGTTTTTTAAACGAAAAGGGAATTTACAATTACCACGGCGGTGCCAATGTGCTCTTTGACGACACGGACAACCTGAACTGGGTGATCTCACACAGCAAAGGATGAGGACATGAAACCAATTCTCAAAATTAAAATTGCCGTGGATGCGGCCATGTCGTTGTCCATGCTGCTTTTGATGGCCTACGGCCTTGTGGGTGAGGCAGCCCACGAGTGGATCGGCATGGGAATGTTTGCGCTGTTCGTGGCGCACCATGTTTTGAATCGTCGGTGGCTCGTTTCGGTGCGCAAAGGGCGCTATACACCTCTGCGCACCGTACAGACGGCGCTCATCGGACTGATTTTCCTGTGCATGGTCGGCTCTATGGTCAGCGGTATCGTGCTGTCCCGCCATGTGTTTGCGTTTCTCCCTAAGCATGGCGGCCTTGAACTGGCCGGAAATCTGCATATTCTCTGCGCGTTCTGGGGCTTTATGCTGATGAGCCTGCATTTAGGATTGCACTGGAATATGCTGCTGACCATGGCACGAAAGCACCTGCGGCCAAATAAGATACGCACATGGGTGTTCCGACTTGCCGGATATTCATTCGCTGCCTACGGCGCACTCGCCTTTGTCCGCCGGGACGTAGGGCTTTACCTGCTACTGAAAAGCCATTTCGTATTCTTGGATTATTCCGAGCCGTTGGCACTGTTCCTGCTCGACTATCTGGCGGTCATGGGACTGTTCGTGGCGTTCGGCTTTCTTCTCTCGCGGGGCTTGCGCGGGGATGGTATAATGGGGAAAACGACGTGGAGGAGACGGCTATGATTTTTTGGTATTCCGGCACGGGCAACAGCGCCTATGTGGCGCGGCGTATGGCGGAGGCGCTGGGTGACGAGCTGCTTTGCATGAACGAGCGTATCAAGGCGGGCGACTGCTCCGCCATCGAGACGGGCGAGCGCCTCGTCATCGTCACGCCCACCTATGCGTGGCGTATCCCGCACATCGTGCGGGACTGGCTGCGGAAAACGCCGCTCGACGGCGCGAGGCGGGCATATTTTATCATGACCTGCGGCAGCGAGATCGGCAATGCCGACAAATACAATCGCGCTCTCTGCGCGGAAATGGGCATCGACTGCATGGGCACGGCGCAGATCATCATGCCGGAGAACTATGTCGCCATGTTCCGCGTCCCCGACGCGGACGAGGCGCGTCAGATCGTCGCGAGTGCCGAGCCGGACATCGACCGCGCCATCGCCGCCATTCGGGATGGCCACGCCCTTGCACCGACGCGCTGCAAGCTCTATGACCGCTTTATGAGCGGCGCGGTGAATCCGATTTTCTACGCCTGTATCGTCAAGTCCAAGGCCTTTACCGTCTCGGAAAGCTGCACCGGCTGCGGCCAGTGCGTCCGGCGCTGTCCCATGAACAACATTACGCTGCGAGACGGCAAGCCCGTCTGGGGCGCGGACTGCACCCACTGCATGGGCTGTATCTGCTACTGCCCCGTGGCGGCCATCGAATACGGCAAGCGCAGTCGCGGCAAGCCGCGCTATCGCTTCGAGGCGCTGTAAGCACCACCGCCTAGACAGCAAAATCCTCCGTCCGAGTGAACAGACGGAGGATTTTTTCGTGTCCGTGGGTCGTCCGAGCGGGCGACCCACAGCGGGTTTTTATCAGTAGTTCTTCGCGGCGATGCCGGTGTTGGAGAGGGTGGCGGTCATCGCGCCGGTCAGCTCCTCTATCCACTCGGTCGCAGTCGTGGTGCGCAGGTCGCTGTCCGCAAGCTCGTCGGCGTATGTCGTATCGCCCTCGCCGACGTAGTAGAGGACATGACCGCCGGCATAGCTGCCGCCCTCGTTATACTCGACCACGCCGGTCTCACCGGGTTCTGTCGCAGCAAACAGCCAGTCGTTGACCGGCGCGACCATCTGGTTCTTGTAGACATCTTCATATAGGCCGCCGGTCGTGTTCGAGCCGGTGTCGTCGCTATACTCATTCGCAAGCTCGGCAAAGCTGTCCTCGGTCGCGTCGCCGGACTTCCACTCGTCATAGATCTCCTCGGCGCGGTCAACTGCGGCTTGGATCTCCTCGGCGGAGGTCACATCGTCGCCGTCGTCATCCGCCGCCTTGATAAGGATGTGGCGGAAGGAGCGGGTGGCGTACTGGTTGTTCTCACGACCAAGGAACATCACGGCATAGAGGGTGTTATCCGTGTCGATGAGGGTGCAGTCACCGGCCTTGCGTCCGCTGTCCAGCAGCCACTCGGAGTAGCTCTCGGACAGGCTCTCGCCCTGTGTGCTGCTGGTTTTGATCTCGTCGCCGTCGTAGTGTTCGCTCACATAGGCGGCGAAGCTGTCCTCATCCGTGCCGTCAAGCTCGCTCACCATGGTCTCCATGGCGGTCTTGCTGCTCCCGTCGTCGTCCTCGTCGGGAATGACGGTGTAGGTGGCGTAGTTGATGAAGTCAAACTTATCGGCATTCTCCGTGTAGTAGTCGGAAAGCTCCTCCGGCGTGTACTCGTAGCTGTCGTAAACGTGCTCGGCATAGGCGGAGGCATAGAGACCACGGTACATCTCCTGCTTGACCAGAGCCTCGTCCACGCCCTTGCCGTAGACCATGTTCAGGAATTGGGCAAGACTGGAGTAGCCGTTGGTCTGCCACGAGGTCTCAAGCGACGAAACGGCCTCGTCATACTGGGTCTGGTATTCCTCCGGCAGCTCAAAGCCCTCGGCCTCACCGGCGTCGCACAGCGCCTGCACCTGCTTCATGTTCGCAAGCGCTTGGTCGAGGAAATACTCGCGCCAGGTCTGATCCTCGGAGTAGTCTTGGTCGGCAAGGCTCTTGGAGGTATCGAAGAAGAGACCGTACTGGATGTACTGACCGTAGGTGCTGTAGAAAGTCTGGTAGCTGCTGGAATAGTAGTAGTTCAGCTCCGCGACGCTATATTCACGCCCGTCAATGGTCGCGCCCGTCAGATAGCGGCTGGGCAGCGAGGAGTTGTAGAGGAAGATGAAGGCGAACAGCAGAACCACAATTACACCGATGATGATGTACTTGGTGCGGGTCTTGCGGCGTTCCGCCTCTGCCTGCTGCTGGGCAAGCTGGTGCTTGTCCTGTCCGGCCTCCCGAAGCTGCTTGCGGTTGATCTTGTCTTTTGATGCGCTCATGTTAACACGCCCTTTTGCGAGATTATCCGCCGGTTTTCCGGCATGACTGATACATTATATTACAGACATACTCCGTATTCAAGTCTTTTTTGTGTCGAAGCCGTTTTCGCACGGCGCAGCGGCGAGAAATTCATCCCGCACGGTCTTTTGCAGAGCCTTATCCGCCAGCAGCTCCAGCGCCACGCCAACCATCGCCCGCACGGCGGCGTGGAGCGCCCAATGCGCCTGCGCCCCGTCCACGACGGTCAACGCCTGCTCGGTGTGGATGTAGACCGGCGCGTCCGGCGGCGCTATCTCCATGTAGAGCGTCGGGCAGACGTGGCTCACGTTGCCGATGTCGGACGAGCCGGAGCTTGCGCCGGGGCGGTCGAGTGTGTAGTCCGGCTCTATCCCCTGTACACGGAGCTGCGCCTCGCCGAGGCGCGACAGGGTGGGCGCGGGGCGAAGCTCGTCGAGCGGCGGGTCGGGCTCTGTTATCGTAAGCGTCGCGCCCGTCATCAGCGCCGCACCCTGCGCGATATTTTTAACGCGCTCAATGACGGTGTTGAGATAGTCGCGCTGCTCGGCGCGGACGAAGAATTTGGCGCTGGCCGTCTCCGGCACGATGTTCGGTGCAGCGCCACCGTCGCTGACAATGCCGTGCATACGCACGTCGGGGCGGACGTGCTGACGCAGCGCGTTGACCCCGGCAAAGAGAAGCTGCACCGCGTCCAGCGCGTTGATACCGTCCCACGGGGCGGACGCGGCGTGAGCGGCACGACCATGGTAGGAAAACTCAAAGCTGTTCATGGCAAGCGTCTTGCAGGCGGTATTTGTGTCGGGGTGGAGATGGGACTGTATGGCGACCAACGTGTCGTCAAATATGCCCTCACGCGCCATGATGACCTTGCCGCCGTAGCTCTCCTCGGCGGGCGTTCCGATGAGCCGTATCACGGCGCGTATCTCGCCGCGCCGCACCAGCTCCGCCATCACGACAGCCGCGCCGCAGGTCGTCGCCGCTATCCAGTTGTGACCGCAGGCGTGGGCGCAGCCGCCGCCGTAGCCGGGAAGCGCGTCATACTCCGCCGGAAAGTCGATCTGCGGCCCCTCTGTGCCGACGCTGGCGATAAAGGCGGTGTCCATGCCGCAGACTGCCGTCTGGACGGCGAAGCCGCTCTGCCGCAGGTAATTCGTCAGATAGGAGGCCGATTCGCGCTCCTGCATTCCAAGCTCCGGGTGGGTAAAGATAAAGCGGCTGATCTGCTCAAGCTCGGCGGCGTGCTCCCGCTCGATCTCCTCGCTCAGCCGTATGGCCTTTTTCAGATTCATGGCGTTCCTCCGTTGTGTTTTGCACCGCACCCATCGCCTCCCCTGAAAGGGAGTGCTG
>CAVIIB010000075.1:0-1881 GCA_963642815.1 Oscillospiraceae bacterium
ATCTTACACTCTAGACTGTTGCACTTGCTTGACAATCTGCCCTGCCTTGATTTATGCCGGTAGCTTATTCGTTGACGATGAGGGCGGAGTTGGCGACGAAGGCGTAGTTTTCGTTGTAATCGACCAAGCTCCAATCGTCGTTATAGCCGACGCGCTTGATGGTCGCACCGGCGATCAGCGAGCCGATGGTGGCGTAGTCCGAGCCGGGGCCGGTGTAGACCGTCGCCGTTTCCAGCAGATACACATAGTCGTTGCAGCCCGTGAGCTCATAGCCCGCACCGTAGTTCACGCCGGTTATGCGCTCCGGCTCCGGCGTTGCGCGGATGACCGTGCCCGGTGGGGGCGTGGTGACGGGAGCCGCCGTGGTGGATATGTTCTCGCCCGTTGCGTCGAACACGGCGCTCGGCGTCGCCATATTCCCAACGCCCTCCGACGCGGATGCGGTCGAGAGCTTGTTCAGTGCACGGATAGCCGTCACCGCGCCGGCCACGACCACCACCACGATGACCACGCCGAGGCTCACGGTAAAGCCGCGCCGCGCCCATTCCGTCTGGCAGCCGCGCTGTGCGCCGAGGACGGCGAAAATGGCCGTCGCCGCAGCGACGAGGAATATCGCCGCCACCAGCAAAACCAAGATAAGCGTCCAAAAAGACATTTCCGTCCCTCCGTTACAGCGCCGCCGTTCCGTCCACGAGGCGCACCTTATGCTCGGCGAGGCACTCCCGCCATGCGCGACCGGGGTCGCGGTCCGTCACAACAGTGGAGATCTGGCTGAAATCGCCGACGGTGATAAAGGCCGTCTTGCTGAACTTGTGGCTGTCCATCGCCAGAATCGTCTCCTTGGCCGAGATCATCATGGACTGCTTGATGTTGGCGTTGTTCACACCGGCCTCGGTGAAGCGTCCGTCCATGTCCATGCCCGTGCAGGAGATGATGGCCTTGTCCACATGGAACGAGCGTATCGTCTCCTCCGCCTTGCGTCCGAAGAACGCAAACACGTCTTGGTCGAGGTTTCCGCCGGTGGAGTAGATGTTCCAGTCCTCATGCGCTCCGGACATCTCCAAGATGATTTCGATGGAGTTCGTCACGATGGTAAGCCCCTTTTTGCCGTGCAGGGCGCGGACGATGAAGTAGCAGGTGGAGGAATCGTCCAACATCAAAAAGTCGCCGTCCTCGACCAGCCGCGCCACCATGGAGGCCACGTTCTTCTTCTCCTCCACGTTGAGCTTTTTGCGCACACGGAACGGCGGCGCGTTGCGGCTGTCGGCCAGTGTCGCCCCGCCGTAGCACTTGTTCGCCATTCCAAGCTCCTCCAAATTGCTGAGGTCGCGCCGTATCGTCTCCTCGGAGACATCAAACTCCTGCGCCAGCTTCCCGACAAGCACACGCTCGTCCCGTCGAAGCTGCTCCAATATCAAATTCCGTCTTTCCGCTGCCAGCATCCGCTTTCCGCCTTTCTTGTATAAGCCGCTGTTTCAAGAGAAACAATACAAAAGTTAAAGAAACCACTTTACAAACTTGAGTTATCGTTGTAAAATGTGGGTTAGTGAATGGGTATTTTTTAAACCATCCACAAACTCACATAACTCAACATTCATTCATCGGTTTCTTCCCCATTATACACAGTTGTTTTTCGTTTGACAACAGGAAGACGCAAAAAAACGCGAAAAAAACGTGGTTTTGTCAGAAAACAATAAAGAATTTAGGTCAAGGAGCGTGGGTCTACCATGAAATACGTCTACAAATTCAGCGAGGGCAATGCCCAAATGCGCGAGCTTCTGGGCGGAAAGGGCGCAAATCTGGCCGAGATGACCGGCCTCGGCCTGCCCGTTCCTGAGGGCTTTACCGTCACGACCGAGGCGTGTGCCCGCTATTATGAGG
>CAVIIB010000075.1:1891-8848 GCA_963642815.1 Oscillospiraceae bacterium
GCGACCCGAAGCAGCCGCTGCTCGTGTCCGTCCGCTCCGGCGCCCGCGCTTCCATGCCCGGTATGATGGACACCATCCTCAACCTCGGCCTCAACGACGAGGTGGCCGAGGCGCTGGCGAATGCCTCCGGCAACCCGCGCTGGGCGTATGACAGCTACCGCCGCTTCATCCAGATGTACGCCGACGTGGTCATGGAGCTGCCGCACGACAAGTTTGAGGACATACTCGCCGCGGCGCGGGACAACGCCGGGGTGACGCTCGACGCCGAGCTGACGGCGGAGGATCTGCGCGAGGTAGTCCGGCTCTATAAGGAATACTATCTCTCCCGCATGGGTGTGCCGTTCCCGCAGGACGCGACGGAGCAGCTCACGGAGTCCGTCAAGGCCGTTTTCCGAAGCTGGGACAATCCCCGCGCCGACTACTACCGCCGTATCAACGACATCCCCTATAGCTGGGGTACGGCCGTCAACGTCATGCGCATGGCGTTCGGCAACATGGGCGACGACTCCGGCACGGGCGTGGCCTTTACCCGCGACCCCGCCACCGGTGAGCACCGGCTCTACGGCGAGTTTCTCATGAACGCGCAGGGCGAGGACGTCGTGGCCGGTATACGCACCCCGCAGAGCATTGACGAGCTCGCCCGCGTCATGCCCAAGGTCTACAAGCAGTTCGTGAAAATATGCGACACGCTTGAAAAGCACTATAAGGATATGCAGGACATGGAGTTCACCATTGAGCGCGGCAAGCTCTTTATGCTCCAGACCCGCAACGGCAAGCGCACGGCGCAAGCCGCCATGAAGATCGCCGTCGACCTCGTAAGCGAGGGCGTATGCACCAAGGATGAGGCCATCATGAAGCTGGAGCCGCGCCAGCTCGACTCTCTGCTCCACCCCTGCTTCGACCGCAAGGCGCTGGCCGCCTCCAGTCCCATTGCCACCGGGCTTCCCGCCTCTCCCGGCGCGGCCTGCGGGCAGGTCTGCTTCTCCGCCGCCGACGCGATAGAACGCGCCGCGAACGGCCCCGTGCTGCTCGTCCGCAACGAGACGAGTGCCGAGGATGTGGAGGGCATGAACGCCGCCGAGGGCATACTCACGGCGCACGGCGGACGCACCAGCCATGCCGCCGTCGTCGCCCGTCAGATCGGCACCTGCTGTGTGGCCGGCTGCGGCGAGCTTCGCATTTTTGAGGACAAAAAATACTTCACCGCCAATAAAACGCTTGTGCGCGAGGGCGACTGGCTCTCCATCGACGGCTCGACCGGCCATGTCTACCTCGGCAAGATCCCCACCGTCCCCGTCGAGGTCGCGGGGCAGTTCGCCACCGTCATGGGCTGGGCGGACGAGATACGCACACTGGGTGTTCGCGCCAACGCCGACACGCCCGCCGACGCCAAGACTGCGCTGGACTTCGGCGCGGAGGGTATCGGCCTTGTCCGCACGGAGCATATGTTCTTCGACCCCGACCGCATTCGCTCCATGCGCGAGATGATACTCGCCTCCGACACGCGCCACCGCCGTGCGGCGCTTGCCAAGCTGCTGCCCATGCAGCGCGGCGACTTTGAGGGCATTTTCCGCGTCATGGGTGGTCGTCCCGTCACGATACGTCTGCTTGACCCGCCGCTGCACGAATTTCTTCCGACCGGCGAGGCGGAGCAGCAGGCGCTCGCCGAGGATATGGGTATCGAGCTGGACGAGCTCAAGGCGACCATCCGCGCCATGCACGAGGTCAACCCCATGATGGGGCTGCGCGGCTGCCGTCTGCCCATCATGTATCCGGAGATCGCGGAAATGCAGACGCAGGCCATCATCGAGGCCGCCATCAACGTCCACCGCGAGACGGGCGAGCCCGTTGCGCCGGAGATCATGGTCCCTCTCGTCTCCTCCGGCGGCGAGATACGCTATCTCAAAAAGCTCATCCAGAATACCGCCGACCTCATCATCCGCCGCGCCGCTGTGCCACTGAGCTACAAGGTAGGTACGATGATCGAGATACCCCGCGCCGCCATGAGCGCCGACCGTATTGCAGTCGAGGCGGAGTTCTTCTCCTTTGGCACGAATGACCTCACCCAGATGTCCTTTGGCCTCTCACGGGACGATTCAGGACGCTTCCTGCCGCGTTATCTGGAAAAGAAGATACTGGAAAACGACCCGTTCGAGCGCTTTGACGAGCTCGGCACAGGCCGCCTTGTCGAGATGGCGGTGCGGCTTGGACGCAACACGCGCCCGGATATCAAGCTCGGTGTCTGCGGTGAGCATGGCGGCGAGCCCGCATCCATCGACTTCTTCCACCGCGTCGGCCTCAACTACGTCTCCTGCTCCCCCTACCGCGTCCCCATCGCCCGCCTCGCCGCCGCACAATCGGCAATACGAAACGCAAAATCTCTCCCGCTTGGGAAAAAAGTGTGATATACTTGCTTCATCCCTATGCCGGAGGTGTGTTGTGAGCCGATATGATGATGTTGTGAAGCTGTGGCAGAGCTGGCGCGTTCGCTCCGTGGATGACCTTGCTTTGCGGCTGGACAGCTTCCGTATTCTCTTTGCCTACAACTCCGGCAAAATCGAGAACGCCGAGATCAATTACCACGACACCCGCGAAATTTTTGAAAACGGCAAGGTCGTGGGCTACACCGGCAGCACCCGCACCCTCTTTGAGCAGCAGAATCAAAAGCTGTGCTATGACTTTTTGCAGGACAAGATCGTGGCAAGGGAGCCGCTGTCCATCGCGCTCATATGCGCCGTCCACCGCAGCTTGACGGAGGGTACCTACGACGAGCGCCGCTACATTGTGAATGGCGAGCGCCCCGGCGAATTCAAGAAGCACGACTATGTGACCGGCAAAAACGAGGTCGGGTCGCCGCCGGACGAGGTAGAGGCTGACCTTGCAGAGCTTGTCGAGGAGGTCAACGCCATCGGCGCGAAAGCGCCCCTAAAGGCAGGCGCGTACCTCCATGCCCGTTTTGAGAACATACATCCTTTCGCGGACGGCAACGGGCGTGTGGGACGGACGCTGCTGAACTACTGGCTGATGATAAACGACCATCCGCCCACCATCGTCTATGAGGAGGAGCGCCGCGCCTACTATGACGCGCTGCAAGCCTACGACGAGCAAGAGAACTTGACCCCGCTGGTGCAATTCCTCGAAGCGCAGACAATCAAAACATGGTCGCGCAGCACCCCCGCAGCGCACAAGAAGCTGAACGCATTTCTACCGTGAACCGAGGAGGTCATCGCATGACAAGGAACACCCAGCAGCAGATTCGCTATACGCTGGCTACCCACACCATTGAGCACATGATACCAAGCCAAAACGCCATCCGTCTCTGCGAGCAGCTATCTGACGGCAGCATAAGCGCTGACGCAGCAGTAGCTGCAACCCTGCAACGCTACGGACTGAAGAAAGCAAGCACCCATGAATGACGGCTTTGGAAAGTACGATACCTATGCCGTCTCCGGCTCTATGTATTGTTACAAAGACACCCGTGTCCTGAAAAACCGCTTTGGTCTACGGGACGCGCAAAAGCTTCGCGAGCTGGAAGCGGACATCTCTGCAATCCGCCAGAACGATCTGCTCACAAACCCGATCCACGGGCATTTTACCGTCAGTCACCTGTGTCGCATCCACCAATATCTACTGGGAGACATCTATCCCTTTGCCGGACATTTCCGCAAAGAGGACATTATGAAAGGAAACACGCGCTTCCTCAGCCATCGGGATATTAAGACCAAGCTGACCGCATTGCTGACAGAATTGGCCGCTGAAAAACATTTACAGGGTCTTGCAGCCGATGCGTTGATAGACCGCAGCGCCTACTATTTCGCGGAGCTAAATTACATTCACCCATTCCGCGAAGGCAACGGACGCAGCACCCGCGAGTTTATGCGCCAACTATACGATTTGAACGGCTACACGGTCAACTGGGCTTCTGTTCCGACAGTGGAATTACTCGCCGCCATGGAACTTTCGGTGTATGAAACCTCGCAGCTAAAAGCCGTACTGCGGCGCTGTTTGGCAAAGACAGAGCTTCCCAAAATCTAGTATTCAGAACCAAGACGGGAATATCACTTGTGAAATTTCCGTCTCTTTTTCCTAATTTGTGCCCCCTCGCCAACCTTTTATGAAATTTAACCGAATTTTCACTTTTATAGCTGTGCAGGATGTGATACAATCGACCGTGTAAGTTTATTGTGATTTGGAGGTACAGATCATGAAAAGCAGAAAAGAAATCAAGTTCCTCGGAAAGCAGGCATTTCAGGCGAGCTACTGGCCGTGCGTCGGTGCGCTCCTGCTGTACAGCGTCATCGTCGCGGCGCTTTCCAGCACCGCCATCGGCGCTCTTATCCTCGGGGGTCCCATCCTCATCGGCTTCAACTTCTACTTCATCAATGTTTTTATGAATGGCCGCTGCGACATCGGCGTTCCGTTCAACAAGGCGTTTGAGGACTTCGGGCGCAAGCTCGGCGGCTACCTCTGGATGCTGCTGTTCCTGTTCCTGTGGTCGATCATTCCCGTTGCCGGCTTCGTCCTCGTCGTCATCAAATACTACGCCTACTACCTCACGCCGTACATTCTCGCCGACTGCCCCAACGTGCGGGCGCAGGACGCGCTGGCGCTGTCCAAGCGCATTATGAACGGTCACAAGTGGCAGCTCTTTGTCTTCGAGCTGAGCTTCATCGGCTGGGACATTCTCAACCTCTTCACCTTCGGGCTGCTCGGCGTCTTCTATGTCGGTCCGTGGAAGCAGGCGGCGCTCGCCGGTTGGTATCTCGAACGCCGCGAGGAGGCGCTGCGCGAGGGCACCGTCACACCCGACGAGCTGAACGGCGGCTACATCCGTGAGGATGGCGGCTTCAACCCCGGAGTATAAGCATGGCAGCCATCGCAAATGCCGAGGTCTTCGGTCTTGCCGGAAGCATTTACCGCAGCGGCTACCCCATGATGGCCGCCGCGCCGAGTGCGGAGGAATACCGTGCCGCCGTCGCCCAGATCGAGGCGGACATCCGCTCCGGCAACGCCGAAAATCCCCATATTCGCCGTGCGCTGAAGCTCGCGAGAGCCAAGGGCGGCGGTCACGACCAATTCCTCACGGGCATTGTCGTCAACTTCGACCTCACGCTGTCGAACAAGGCGTGGGTGGAGGCCGAGCGCTATACCTTTTTGAACTTCATCTCCTCGATGAGCACCATGCACCGCATCGCCCGCTTCTCCATCGCCGAGAGCTGCAACCGCTACACAAGCCCCGCGCAGATCGCGGAGGCGCAGCGCTTGCAGGAGGCCTATAACGCCATCGACGGCGAGGCGAAGCCCGAACGGAAGAAGGAGGCTTATCTGGAGCTTCTCTACAACCTCCCCTCCGGCTTTGAGCTCATGGCCGGTATGACGACGAATTACCGCTGCCTCAAAAACATCTACGCCCAGCGGCGCACCCACCGTCTCCCCGACTGGCACGACGTGTGCGGCTGGATCGAGACACTGCCGCTGGCCGGCGGGCTTATCACAGGTGTCGCCGAGTGAGCGTCTACGATTTCGACAAAACCATATTCCGTCGGGACAGCACCGCCACCTTTTATCTTTGGAGTCTGCGGCGCTGTCCCCGTGTACTCCTATCGCTGCCGCGCACGGCGTTCGCCTTTGTGCTGCTCGCGCTTCGTCTGCGGTCAAAGACCCGCTGCAAGGAGATATTCTACGGCTTTCTCCGCTATCTCCCGCAGGGGTTGGAGCATGAGTTCTGGGACTGCCACATGGACGGCATTTACCCGTGGTATATGGCGCAGCGGCGGGGTGACGACCTCATCATCTCCGCGTCGCCGGAGTTTCTGCTCCGTCCCGTGGCCGAGCGGCTGGGCTTTGCGCTCATCGCCTCGCGTGTCGATCCCGCAAGCGGCAAGACCGAGGGGCTCAACTGCCACGGCGAGGAGAAGCTCCGCCGCTTTCGGGCGCAGTACGGCAACGCGCCGGTCGAGCGCTTTTACTCCGACTCCCTCTCCGACACACCGATGGCTCGCGTGGCGGATGAGGCGTTCATGATACGCAAGGGCGCGGTCACGCCGTGGCCGTGGGAGACATAAAAACGAACATATAGTCGTTTTGCCCAAAGTTTCTCCGCATTTTTTCGCAAAATGTTGAAAACACACTATTGCCAAAACGCAAAAGCTAGTATACACTATAAGTACAGTCACCAAGCGGTTGCCAGAGCATTTTTCTTTTGACAAGTCGAGCTGTGACTGCTTTCTTTTTTGGGGAACGAATGAGAAAGGGGTGGATTCCTTGCGGCTTCTGGAAAAGCGCATCCTTGTGGACGGGAAAGTGCGCCCCGGCGGGGTTTTGAAGGTCGATGGATTCCTTAACCATCAGATGGATATTGCCCTGTTCCGCGAGCTTGCGGAACAGTTTTATGCCGCCTTTGGGGCGGAGAATGTCACAAAGGTACTTACTATCGAGGCATCCGGTATCGGTCTGGCCTGCTTGACAGGCGACCGTTTCGGATGCCCTGTTTTATTTGCCAAGAAATCCGCGACCAAGAACATCGCCGGTGACGTTTACCGCACCAGCGTCCACAGCTACACCCACGGCAACGTCTATGACGTCATCGTCTCGAAGGACTATCTCCGCCCGGAGGATCGGGTACTGCTGGTCGATGATTTTCTCGCCAACGGTGCGGCGCTGGACGGACTCTGCGACCTCGTGACGCAGGCCGGAGCGACGCTGGTCGGCGCGGGTATCGCCGTCGAAAAGACCTTCCAGCCCGGTGGAGTGCGGCTGCGTGAGCGCGGGCTTGCCATCGAATCGCTTGCCAAGGTCTCCTACATGGACGACGACGGCAACATCCGCTTCGAGCCGGAGGACTGAATACCAATGCGGCATAACGCCGTGGTATATATAAAAATTTATTTTTTATAGGAGGAAATCCCATGAAGAAGATCCTTGCCCTGCTCCTCGCCCTGTGCATGGTCTTTGCCC
>CAVIIB010000076.1:0-8820 GCA_963642815.1 Oscillospiraceae bacterium
ACTGTACATTGTCCATCGGGCGGGCATCCTTGAGACCGTTCGCCACGCCGCCGCGCAGCAGCCAGCCAAGCAGCACGCTGTTGGAGAACATACAGGTGCTCACGGGGTCAGCCCATGCAAACTGCTGGTCGCGGGTGAGCAGGTTTTGGAGATAGGTCGTGCCGCTGCGCCAGCAGCCGAGGATGAACACGGGGTCGCGCTTCAGCTTCGTCTTGGCGATGGGCAGGGCGCAGGCCGCTCCCTCCAGCAGCGCAAAGGGAAAGAGAAGGAGCGACATGAGCGTGATGAGCAGCGCCTGCGGTATGCGCTCCGGCGCAAGGCGGAAGCGGGCAATGGTGAGCAGCCGCAACCAGTTGTCGAAGCGGACACCCATGAGATAATGGGAGAGGTTGAAGGACTTGGGTTTCATGGTTCCTATACACCTTTATCTTTTCTTAATAAACACTTTATAAGAATAAAGCGCTGCGGTGAAACGAATGTGAACTCACGGTGAATTTATTTCACACATAAACAAATCGCCTCCCTCGGCGAGGGAGGCGTAAGCTGTTCAAAGAAATCTCCGGCGCCCCCTGAAAGGGGAGCCGCGTGGTGGAGTTGCGGGTTCTTACAGCGTCTCGATTTCGTCGAGCCAGAGCGTTCCGACGGCGTCGGAGGGGAGGCGGAAGCCGGCGCGAGGGGAGAGGCTGAGGCCGAGGACGGCGGGACCGTCGGGGCAGCAGGAGCGCTTGAACTGGCTTTGGAAGAAGCGGCGGAAGAACACGCCGAGCCAGTGCTTGATCGTCGCCGCGTCGTATGTTGCGGCGAGAGTGTCGAGCGCGAGCGCATGGAGCTGACGCGGCGAGAAGCCGTATTTGAGGAAGTAGTAGAGGAAGAAATCGTGCAGTTCATAGGGGCCGACGATGTTTTCCGTGAGCTGGGTCATGCCGCCGTCCTTCGGCGGCAGCAGCTCCGGCGACACGGGCGTGTCGAGCACATCCCGCACGGCGGCGGCCAGCGTCCGATTCCCGCAGGTCGCGGCATAGTCACGCAGCACAAGGCGGATGACCGTCTTGGGCAGACCGGCGTTCACGTTGTACATACACATATGGTCGCCGTTGTAGGTACACCAGCCGAGCGCGGACTCGGAGAGGTCGCCCGTGCCGACGGCCAGCGCGTTCTCATCGTTGGCAATGTCCATGAGCACCTGCGTCCGCTCACGCGCCTGCGCGTTCTCGTAGGCGTTGTTGCGCATACCGTCCGCGTGGCCGATGTCGCGGAGGTGCTGGTCGATGGAAGCTTTTATGTCAACCTCGCGGAAGTCGCAGCCCAGCGCCTCGGCCAGTGCCTGCGCGTTGGAGCGAGTGCGCCTCGTTGTGCCGAAGCAGGGCATGGTGACGGCGATGACCTGATCGGGTGTCCGCCCAAGACGCTCCATCGCCCGCACACAGACGGCGAGCGTGAGTGTGGAGTCAAGCCCGCCGGACACGCCGACGATGGTCTTTTGGCAGCCCGCAGCCTGTATACGCCGCGCCAGCGCCGCCGCTTGCAGCGGTATCACGCGACCAATGTAGTCGGGCAGCGGCATCCACGGATTTTTCGGCTGGCTGTCCACGGTCGCCTCGACCGGCTTTTTGCTGCGGCGGCTGTCAAAATCGACCTCGGCGCTGACAAAGCCCTCGCCGGAGGCGAGAATGAAGCCGTTCTGCGCCAGAACACAGTGGCCGTCATAGACAAAATCCGTCGTGCTCGCGCCGAGCGGGGTCGCCATGGCGACGACACAGCCCTTGTCCGCCGAGACGGTGGCGCAAAGCTCCTCGTTCTCCATGACGGAGTAGGCGGTGGCCGGACGGTCGGAGCAGCAGCAGAGCAGATCCTCCCGCTCGGCGGCGGGCAGCTCCTCGGCGCGGAGGGCGGCGGCACTGAACGGATAGACCGTCAGAGCGCCCGCAGCGGCCAGTATCTCCGCCTTGGCGGTCTCCGCTGCCTCACGCAGCAGCGGCAGCGTCTCCAAATCGCCCGCCAGACCCATGATACAGTCGTCCGGCAGCACCAGCACGGCGGCCTTAGCCTCCTGTGCCTTTTGGATGGATGATATTATGTTAACTTTATTCCGTGCCACATCCGCCGGAAAGACCTCCGGCGCGGCGGCGGCAATGACTAAACGCATACGAAAACCCTCCTTATATACCGATTGTGGTTTATTGTGCTCTATGCGGTTTGGAATGCAAACAGGGACTTGTCAAAATAGCGGAGGACGGCGCTGCGGACGAGGACGAAGCTGTCATCCTCGACCGTGACCATGACGAGCTCGCCGCTTACGGCGGCGCTGGCCGGGGTGTCGAGCTCGGGCAGGAAGCGCTCGTTGAGCTCCTCGGCCAGCGCGTCCAAATGGTTTACATAATAAGCAGTATCGTGCGTCGCCTCAAAGCCCGGAACGGGGTCGCGCCCCGAGGTCAGGCAGAGCGCCGCCACCAATATCGCCAGCGCGAGGAACAGCACACAGCCCGCCGGTCCTATGCGCCGGATGAAATCCTGTCCGGCGGTCTCCGACGGCGTTTGGCGCTCGTCCATCAGTAGGCGATGCGCTCGCGTATCCACGCCGCGACCTCATCCATGGGGAGGCGCACCTGCTCCATGGTGTCGCGGTCACGCACGGTGACGCAGTGGTCGGCGGGGATGGTGTCGTCGCCGACGGTCTGGAAGTCGAGGGTCACGCAGAACGGCGTACCGATCTCGTCCTCGCGGCGGTAGCGCTTGCCGATGGAGCCGGTCTCGTCGTAGTCGCAGGAGAACTCCTTGCAGAGCTTCTGGTAAAGCTCCTTGGCCGGAGCGGTGAGGACTTCCTTTTTGGACAGGGGCAGCACGGCGCACTTGTAGGGCGCAAGCTGGGGATGGAGGTGCAGCACGGTGCGGATGTCGGGATTGCCCTTCTTGTCAACGCCGACCTGCTCCTCATCGTAAGCGTCGATGAGGAACGCGAGCATGGCGCGGTCAGCGCCGAGGGACGGCTCGATGACGTGGGGGACAAAGCCCTCGGCCATGCCCTCCTCCTTATAGAGCATACTCTCGCCGGAGAACTGCTGGTGCTGGGAGAGGTCGTAATTCGTGCGGTCGGCGACACCCCAAAGCTCGCCCCAGCCGAACGGGAAGAGGTATTCAAAGTCCGTCGTCGCCTTGGAATAGAAGCTAAGCTCCTCCGGCTCATGGTCGCGCAGACGCAGATACTCGTCGTTCATGCCGAGACCGAGCAGCCACTCATGGCAGAAGTTGCGCCAGTAGGCAAACCATTCGAGGTCGGTGTCCGGCTCGCAGAAGAACTCAAGCTCCATCTGTTCAAATTCGAGAATACGGAAGGTGAAGTTGCCCGGTGTGATCTCGTTGCGGAAGGACTTGCCAATCTGGCAGATACCGAAGGGAAGCTTGCGGCGCGTTGTGCGGAGGACGTTTTTATAGTCGACGAAAATGCCCTGTGCCGTCTCCGGACGGAGATATACGTCCGTGCCGGACTCGGCGGTCACGCCCTGATGGGTCTTGAACATGAGGTTGAATTTTTTGATGTCGGAGAAGTCGCACTTGCCGCAGCCGGGGCAGGGGATCTGCTTCTCGCGGATATAGGCGACCATCTCCTCATTCGTCATGGCCTCGACGTTGATGTCAACGCTGTTTTCCGTTGCCCACTCCTCGATGAGCTTGTCGGCGCGGTGACGGCGCTTGCAGCCCTTGCAGTCGATGAGCGGGTCGTTGAAGTTGGTGACATGACCGCTGGCCTCCCACACGCGGGGGTTCATCAGAATACCGGCGTCAAGCCCGACGTTGAGCGGGCATTCCTGCACAAATTTCTTCCACCACGCCGCCTTGACGTTGTTCTTCATGAGCACGCCGAGCGGACCGTAGTCCCACGAGTTGGCAAGACCGCCGTAGATCTCGCTGCCGGGGAAGATGAAGCCTCGGTTGGTGCATAGCGCCTTGATCTTATCCATCGTTTTTTCCGTTGCAAGCATGGGATATTCCTCCGTTTTTGATGTATATATGTATTTATTTTCTCCAAATTTGAGCAGTCCAAAGCCTCCCCTGTGTAAGGGGAGCTGGCACGGCGTAAGCCAAGCGCCATGCCCACAGACTCCCCTGAAAGGGGAGCTGGCAGCGGCGTAAGCCAAGCGCCACGCCCACAGGCTCCCCTGAAAGGGGAGCTGGCAGCGGCAAAGCCGCTGACTGAGGGGTTATCATGGGAAGCGGGAAACCCCTCCACCGCTTCGCGGTCCCCCTCCCCTTTCAGGGGAGGCAGAGATTGGAGGTTGTCGCAGCCCTCCCTTTCAGGGGAGGCTGGGATTGGAGGTTGTCGCAGCCCTCCCCTTTCAGGGGAGGATTTTTATACCTTTTCAGCCTTAGTGACTTCCTGCTGCTCGTCGAGGGTGAGCGCAAAGGCGGGGAGCAGGTTTTTGATAAAATATTCAAGCTCCGGCAGCTGCATGGCGTGGAGCGCCGCAAGGGTCTGCTTCTCCGCCTGTGCAAATTCCGTGTTGCCGGCCTTGCGCTCCTCCACGCACTGGATATAGGCGGAGAGCTTGTCCGCCGCCTTGACGAGCTCGTGCTCCTGCTGGGGGCAGAGCAGCGGCTCATAGGCGGGGATGAGCTCGCGGGGAAGCGTGTCGAGAAGCCGCCGTCCCGCCTCGCGCTCTATCTGCTTGTATGCGCCGATGATGGCGGGGTTATTGTACTTGATGGGCGTGGGCATATCGCCGGTCAGTATCTCCGAGGCATCGTGCAGCAGCGCCTCCGCCGCGCAGGCGTTCGGGTCGCAGTCGCCGCCGTATACGTCGCGGCGGATGACGGCCAGCGCGTGTGCCAGCACCGCGACCATGTGGCTATGCTCCTGCACGTTTTCCGGGATGGTGGAGCGCATAAGTCCCCAGCGCCGTATGTAGCGCATACGACCGATGAGCGCGAAAAAGCTGTTATTCACGGTCGATGACCCCCTTATCCTTCCATTTGCCGGAGAGGAAGCGCCCCAGCGACAGCGCCAGCGCACAGCCCCAGCCGATGGGCATACCCTTCCAGACCGCCGAGCAGTCCCAGTCGAACAGACCGACCATGCAGTAGGCAAAGGTCACGCGCACGGCCAGCGCCGTCAGCGAGCAGCAGGTCGTGAACATCACGTCGCCGGAGCCCTGCAGCGTTCCGAGAAAGGCCATGTACAGCGCGAATATCCAGAAGAAGAAGCTCATAAAGCGGACGTAGGACATGGAGAGCGCGAGCGCCTCACCCTCCACACCAAAGAGCAGCGAAATCTGCTCGGCGAGGATATAGGAGACAAGCTCCAGCACCACCGCGATGGCGAGGCTGATGAGCATGGCGCTGCGGCAGCCGCGCCGCACACGGTCAAAGCGCTGTGCGCCGATGTTCTGGCCGGTGAAGTTGGCCATGCCGATGTTGATACCGACGGCGGGGACGAAAAGATAGTTTTCAATGCGGCTGCCAACGGTAAAGGCGGCCATGACCGCCGAGCCGAAGGAGTTGACGAGCCGCTGGATAAAGACGTTGCCGAAGGAGACGATGGACTGCTGGATGGTCGTGGGGATACCGAGCCGCAGACAGAGCAGACACTTGTCCCGCAGGAACACGAACTCGCCGCGCCGGAAGCGAAACAGCGGATATTTGCGGAACATATAGACGACGCTCACGACCGCCGAGCCGATTTGACTGAGCACCGTGGCGATGGCGGCACCGGCCACGCCCCAGTGGAAGCAGATGACGAACACAAGGTCGAGCACGAGATTGATAACGGAGCTCACGAGCAGGAAATACAGCGTCGCCTTGCTGTCGCCGACGGCGCGGAGTATGGCGGCGACGGCGTTATAGAGGAACTGGAATACAAGCCCCGCGGCATAGATGGCGAAGTAGACGACGGCCTCATCAAGCACGACCCCAGCCTCCACGTTCATGAGTCCCGCGAGAAGCGGGCGGGCAAGCACACAGCCGAGGACGGAGAACAGCGCACCGAGCCCGACAAGAAGAAGCAGCGCCGTGGACACCGCGCCGCGCAGCTCATCGTGGCGCTTTGCGCCGTAGAGCTGGGCGATCATAATGCCGGAGCCGTTGCCGAAGCCGATGGCGAACGCGAGAAATACGAGAGCAAGCGTCCCGGCCGTGCCGGTGGCGGCAAGCGCCTCCTGCGAGACGAAGTTGCCGACGACGATACCGTCCACGGTGTTGTAAAGCTGCTGGAGTAAATTTCCGGCCATGATGGGCAGCGAGAACAGCAGAATGTGCCTCCACTCCGTCCCCACGGTCATGTCGTTTTTGCGTATGTCCGATGTCAAGATATGTCCACTCCGAATCCAAAGCTATGGTTGTTATACAATAAACTTCAATATACCATAGCGAAACACAGATTTCAATCACAATACGCGCAAAAACAGCGGGCTTTTTTCTTGCAATTCATAAAATGCCGTGGTAAAATCTAAATTTGTGTGAAAATATTGAATGTCGGGTTGTCAAAACACCGCCAAGCTCCAACCACCCTCGCAAGGGGAGACTGCGAACACATCAAGCCCCTGCCCCCCTGAAATGGAGTACCGCAATTACCACCAATCCCCTGCCCCCCTGAAAGGGTCGACTGCGACTACCACCACTCCCCAGCCTCCCCTGAAAGGGGAGGGGGACCGCGAAGCGGTGGAGGGGTTAAGCCCGCAGCGGATGAAACCCCTCAGTCAGCGGCGTTGCCGCTGCCAGCTCCCCTTTCAGGGGAGCCTTGGGCGGTTGCGCTTGGCTGCGCCGCTGCCAGTTCCCCTTTCAGGGGAGCCTTGGGTTTGCGATGGACAAAAGCGCGATGTGAGGTTTTGGCAGGTACAAATCATTAAAGAGAGTGATACATCATGGAGAAATTGAGAAACATTGCCATCATCGCGCACGTTGACCACGGCAAGACCACGCTGGTGGATGCCATGCTGTCCCAGTCGGGCGTGTTCCGCCAGAACCAGCAGGTCGCGGAGCGCGTCATGGACTCCGGCGATTTGGAGCGCGAGCGCGGCATTACGATTCTCGCCAAGAACACCGCCGTGCAGTACGGCGACACCAAAATCAACATCGTGGACACGCCGGGACACGCCGACTTCGGCGGCGAGGTCGAGCGTATTCTGAAGATGGTCAACGGCGTCATCCTGCTCGTGGATGCGGCGGAGGGGCCTATGCCCCAGACGCGCTTTGTGCTGGAGCACGCCTTGCAGCTCGGCCACCGTGTCATCGTGGTCATCAATAAAATCGACCGCCCCGACCAGCGTATCTATGAGGTCATCGACGAGGTGCTGGAGCTTCTCATGGATCTCGGCTGCACGGATGAGCAGCTCGACTCTCCCATGCTCTTTGCCTCGGCGCGTAACGGTACCTGCTCGGTCAGCCCGGAGGTGCCGGGAACGGATCTCAAGCCCCTGTTTGACGCGATCGTGGACTATATTCCCGCGCCGGAGCAGGATACGGAAAAGCCGTTCCAAATGCTGGTCAGCTCCATCGACTACAACGAATATGTGGGGCGTATCGCCATCGGGCGCATTGAGCGCGGCGTGATAGCCCAGAATCAGGAGCTTGCCGTCTGCAACTACCACGAGCCGGAGGCTACGCCCAAAAAGGCCAAGGCCGTGTCCCTCTATGAATTCCAAGGGCTTGACCGCGTGGCGGTCACAAGGGCGGAGGCCGGGAGCATTATCGCCCTCAGCGGCATTGCCGACATCGGTATTGGCGACACGATCTGCGCCCCAAGCTGCGTGGAGGCGCTGCCCTTCGTCCAGATCTCCGCGCCGACCATCGAAATGACCTTCTCCGTCAACGACTCACCCTTTGCCGGACGCGAGGGCAAGTGGGTCACGAGCCGCAATATCCGCGACCGCCTCTATCAAGAGACGCTCAAGGACGTGTCGCTCCGCGTCCGCGACACGGACAGCACCGACGCGCTGGCCGTCGCCGGACGTGGCGAAATGCACCTCTCCATCCTCATTGAGACCATGCGCCGCGAGGGCTACGAGTTCCAAGTCAGCCCCGCCCGCGTATTATATCAAGAGATCGACGGCAAGCTCTGCGAGCCGATGGAGCGCGTTGTGCTCGACGTGCCGGAGGGCAGCGTGGGCGCGGTCATGGAGAAGCTCGGCAGCCGCAAGGGTGAGTTTTTGCAGATGAACCCCATCGGCGGGCGCATGAAGCTCGAATACCGCATTCCGACACGCGGTCTGTTCGGCTACCGCAGCGAATTTTTGACCGACACACGCGGCGAGGGTATCATGGCAAGCGTGTTTGATTCCTACGCGCCCGCCAAGGGCGAGCTGAAGCGCCGCAGTACCGGCTCGCTCGTGGCCTTTGAGACGGGCGAGGCCGTGGCCTACGGTCTCTGGAATGCACAGGATCGCGGGACGCTGTTCATCACGCCGGGTACGGCGGTGTATGAGGGCATGGTCGTCGGCGTTTCGCCGAAGCAGGAGGACATCGTTGTCAACGTATGCCGCACCAAGCACCTCACCAACACCCGTGCCTCCGGCTCGGACGAGGCGCTGCGTCTTGTACCGGCGCGGCAGATGAGCTTGGAGCAGTGCATGGAGTTCATGGCGGACGATGAGCTGCTTGAGGTGACGCCGGAGCACCTGCGCCTGCGCAAGAGCATACTCAACCATGAGCGCCGTATGAAGGCCACGCACCGAAAATAATTGACAAAGCCGCCGCCGTGTGGTAAAGTCATATGGCTTATGGGATAAGCAGAGCGCGTCAAAGAAGTACTCGCTTCGGGTGTCCGCAGTGAGCCCAAAGGCTCCCCTGAAAGGGGAGCTGGCAGCGGCAACGCCGCTGACTGAGGGGTTT
>CAVIIB010000077.1:0-8689 GCA_963642815.1 Oscillospiraceae bacterium
CGGCGGTGCGGTGAGCGTGGACAGGTACGCGGCGCTTGTGCTCAACACGCCGTAGTACCACAGATCCTCCATCAGCGTCCACCCAAGCCCGCCGAGAACAAACGCGGCCAGCAGCAGCACAAGCACGGGCAGCTCCGCCGGAAGCCGCTCCACCCACGTCCGCTTTTCCGGCGTATAGAGCGCCGCGAGCCAGATGAGCAGCACGGCGAGCGCCAGCGCCAGCAGCAGCGAGGCGACAGCCACGGGAATAAACCACGGGCGCAGCGTCAGCAGCAGCGTGTGCAGCATATACTCCGTGTAGCAGCCGGAATACGGTGCGGGCGGTAGGTTCACATAATCCTCAAGCACCCAGCAATTCTCCGACGCCCACTCTATGTTGTAGCTTTCCAGCGCGGCAGTGCCGCCGGTCGGGAAGTTGACATAATATGTATCAAACAGCTTGCCCCGTCGGGAGTTCTCCGTCGTGGTGTCGAGTATGACCTCGCCGGTATCGTCATCGGTGATGCGGATGGCAAAGGCGTCGCCGCTGTAGCTCTGAATAATATCCTCCGTGATCTCGCCCTGCCACTGGATATAGGAGTAGGCGTAGTAGAGGCACTGGTTTGCATAGGTCGCCGCCTCCATCGAATCCTCAAAGGCCGTGCCATAGCTCGTATACGGCGAGGCCGGATACCAGCCGCGCTGCCAGCATACCGCCGCGCCGCTCCAGCAAAACGCACCAAGCCCCGTAAGCACGATACATAGGAGCAGGCACACGACCCGCAGCCACGTTTTCTGCGCCAGCGTCCTCATCGCGCCGCCTCCAGCTTATAGCCCTTGCCCCAGACGACTTTGATATAGCGCGGCTCGGCGGGGTTTATTTCAAGCTTTTCGCGCAGGTGGCGGATATGGACGGCGACGGTGTTCTGTGCGCCGAGCGGCGCGTCGCGCCAGACAAGGCGGTATATCTCCGACGAGGAAAACACCCGTCCGGGGTTTTCCATCAAGAGCTTGAGTATGTCGTATTCCGTGGGTGTGAGGGCAATATCCTCGCCGTTCAGCGTGACGCGCTTGGCCGCATCGTCCAGCTCGATGCCGTCCACGCGGAGGCTCTCGCCGTGGTGCTCCTGCGTGGCGCTCCATGCCGTGCGCCGCAGCTGCGCCTTGACCCGCGCCAGCAGCTCCAAGGGGTTGAACGGCTTTGTCACATAGTCATCCGCGCCGACGGTCAGACCGAGAATTTTATCCGTGTCCTCGCTTTTCGCCGTCAGCAGAATGACCGGCACGTTGCTTTTCTCGCGCAGCTTCATCGTCGCGGCCATGCCGTCCATACCCGGCATCATCACGTCCATCAGCACAAGGTCAACGCCGCTCTCTTGAAGCTCCAGCGCCTGTGCGCCGTTTTCCGCCTCCAAAACGCGGTAGCCCTCGCCGGTCAGATATATGCGCAGCGCTCGCCGGATGTCCCGGTCATCGTCGCAGATCAAAATGGTATACATATCGTCTCGACCCCCGTCTTTTTGTTTCCGCTTATACAATGTTTTTTGATCAGTTGCATGGGCTGCCCTATCCGAAATGGATGGCAGACGTTATAGCCTATGGAAGCATATAGTCGGCCACAAAAAGTTCTTTTCCCTCGGCCTCGTATGTCAGATTTTCAGGCGCATATTTGGCTTCGATCAGCCCTGCCGTCATGTTTTCGGGAATAAAGTGGGTGTTGGCAATGCGGTATAGCTTGCCGTCTATGTAGCCGACAAAGTTTGCCAGCCTTTCGTATTTTCCCCTTGTGTCATCCGTTTTGACCAGCAGAATAAAGGCATAGAGGTTTTTGTTGACACGCTCAGCCGATTCGATCTCATAATCTATGACATATTGCGGCGATTGCTCCGACAATTCTCTAGCCCACTGATATTCCTCCGGAAAATAGTCCTTGTCGACGAGCTTGTTATAGCCGTCGCGGGCGGTCTCCATGTAGTTGACCATAAAGCTGTATATCTCGTTCGGAACGTCCTCGTATGGGCTTTTGAGTGCGTCACCTTGCGCCCCACAGCCCGACGGCAGAAGCAAACACACAAGCAGAAGCAAGCAGAAAGAAAATTTTTGGATACTCACGGTCTTCATGGTTCGCACACTCCTTTTTAATTTTCAAAACTCCTCTCTCCGGGCGCAGGACAGCCCGCGTGACATGAGCCGCCCGACCTCGCGTAGATAACGCGCCCGTCCACAGCATTGGCATGGAGCAATACCTGTATAATACAATACCACGCCGCTCTTAAAAAGTCATGTATGGGAAGATTAAATTTTGTTTAAGTCCGCACCAAAGCTCCCCTGAAACAAGGGTCTGCCAGCGGCGCAAGCCAAGCAGCACCCTCCCAAGGCTCCCCTGAAAGGGGAGCTGGCTCGGCGCAGCCGAGACTGAGGGGTTTTCAGTCCGTGCTAGCTTGGTTAACCCCTCCGGCGCTTCGCGCCACCTCCCCTTTCAGGGGAGGCATAGATTGGAAGCTGTCACAGCACTCCCCTTACATAAGGGAGGCATTGGGTGCGATGCAAGGCTTGAATTGTTGACACTCCGCGTCGCTTGCTTTAGAATGTGGGCGAGGTGATAGCTTTGCGCTTTGTGTCGTGGAATGTGAACGGGCTTCGCGCCTGTGTGAAGAAAAATTTTGAGGAAGTATTCTGGGCGATGGACGCGGACTTCTTCTGCTTACAGGAGACGAAAATGCAGGAGGGACAGCTCGCCCTCGACCTCGGCGCGTACCACGGCTACTGGGCGTTCGCCGAGAAAAAGGGCTATTCCGGCACGGCCATCCTTGCCCGCGAGGAGGCGCTATCCGCCGTCTACGGCGTGGGCGTGGACTGGCTCGACACGGAGGGGCGCTGCATTACGCTCGAATACCCGGCGTTCTACCTCGTCTGCGTCTATACCCCCAACGCGCAGGACGGTCTGCGCCGCATTGAGCACCGCATGGCGTGGGAGGACGCCTTTCGCGAGCATTTATGCGCCCTCGACGCGAAAAAGCCCGTCATCGTCTGCGGCGATATGAACGTGGCGCGAACGGAGATCGACCTCAAAAATCCCGGTCCTAACCGCGGCAACGCGGGCTTCTCCGATGAGGAGCGCGGCAAGCTGGAGGAGCTGCTCGCCGCCGGGTTCACGGACAGCTTCCGCTACCTTTACCCCGACCGACGCGACGCTTATACATGGTGGAGCTACCGCATGGCGGCACGAAGCCGGAACGCGGGCTGGCGTATCGACTACTTCCTTGTGTCGAACCGCCTCGCGGAGCATATCTCCGGCGCTTATATTTTCTCGGACATCGAGGGCAGCGACCACTGCCCCGTGGGATTGGATATACTGTGGTAAGGATAGGAAATGTAGAGATAAACGGACGGCTGGCGCTCGCGCCGATGGCCGGGGTCACGGACGCGGCCTTTCGTCTCGTCTGCCGTGCGCAGGGCGCGGCGCTTTGCGTCACGGAGATGGTGTCGAGCCGTGGGCTTGTGTACAACGACCGCAAGACCGCCGAGCTGCTATACGCCCCGGAGGACGACGCACCGCTGGCCGCGCAGATATTCGGCTCCGACCCCGCCGTGATGGGGGAGGCCGCACCCATGGCTATCGCCCTCTCCGGCGCACAGCTTCTCGACATCAACATGGGCTGTCCCGTCGGCAAGATCGTCCGCTCCGGCGACGGGAGCGCCCTCATGGACAAGCCGGAGCTTGCCCGTGACATCATCGAGGCCTGTGTGCGCACCGCCGGTGTGCCTGTGACGGTAAAATTCCGCAAGGGCGCGGACGGCGGCCATATCAACGCCGTGGAGTTCGCCCAAATGTGTGAGCAGGCGGGCGCAGCCGCCGTGACCGTACACGGGCGCACCCGCGTCCAGATGTACGCCGGTGTCGCGGATTGGGACATCATACGCGATGTCAAGGCTGCCGTCTCCATCCCCGTCATCGCGAACGGCGACGTATTCTCCGGCGAGGCTGCCGTCCGTATTCTGGCGCGTACCGGCGCGGATATGGCGATGATCGGGCGCGGCTGCTTCGGCGACCCGTGGCTCTTTGCCCGTGCCGCCGCCGCGCTGGATGGGAGGGCGGAGCCGCCGCTGCCGCCGCTGACCGAACGCATTGAAACGCTGGTACATCAAATCGAAAACGCCGCCGCGTGGAAGGGCGAGCGTCCGGCCTGTCTGGAGGCGCGGAAGCAGCTTTGCTGGTATCTGCGGGGTGTGGCGAATGCGGGGCCTTACAAAAAGGAGGCCGTGACCGTCTCCACGCTGGACGAGCTGCGCCATGTGGCGCGGGCCATACAACGGGATTTGAGGTGATTCCTTGACCGAATTGGAACAGAAAGCCCTCATCGGGCGCATTGTCGCCGGAGAGACGGAGCTGTTTGAGACGCTTGTGCGGGAGCATCAGGCGCGTGTCTACGGTCTCGCGCTGCGCATGGTGTCCGAGCCGATGGACGCGGAGGACTGCGCACAGGAGGCGTTTCTCAAGGCGTTCCGCTCGCTCGCCAGCTTTCGCTTTGAATCGAGCTTTTCAAGCTGGCTCTACCGGCTCACCTCCAACGTCTGCCTCGATTTTCTCCGCACACGCCGCCGCCGTGCCGAGACGAGCCTCACGAGCTCCGACGACGACGGGGACGAGCTTGCGCTCCCGATACCCGACCCTACGGACGGGCCGGAGGCGCTCGCCGAAAAGGCGGAGCTGCGCGGGCAGGTGCGGGCGGCGCTCGCCCGGCTGCCGGACGAATCGCGACAGGTGCTGCTCCTGCGTGAGCTTGGCGGTCTCAGCTATGACGAGATCGCCGACGAGACGGGCTTGGAGCTGGGCACGGTCAAAAGCCGCATTTTCCGCGCCCGCCGCCGCCTTGCGGATATTCTTCGCGCCGACGGGAACTTTTCGGCGTTGTATTCGTCTGAAAAGGGAAAGGAGGTGCGGTGATGGCCTGTGAATATTTTGAAGACCTGATCGTCCGTATGCCGGACAGCGAGCTGACCGAGGCCGAGCTGAATGCGCTGCGTGAGCACATCGACGGCTGCGCCGATTGCCGCGCCCTTTTCCATGCGATAAACGCCGTGCAGGAGGAGCTTACCGCGCCGGTGGAGGCGCCGGACACGCTCTGCTCTCGCGTGATGGACGCGATAGCCCGTGAGACAGCTCCGGCGAAGCCCACGCAGCCGAAGCAAGACCGAAGCGCCCGCGCAAAAAGGCAGCGCTGGCGCTATGGTGACCTCGCCATCATGGCCGCCTGTGCGGCGCTGGTCGTGGCTGTGCTCGGCGTGTCCCAGTTTGCGCCCCGATATGGCAGCTCCGCCGACACCGCCGCCGTGTTGACCGCCGAGGTAGGCTACGCCGCGACGGAGGAAACGAGCGCCGAAAGCGCCCTGCCCGTCGAGGAGGAGAGCGCTCCCCTGCTGGGCGCGGCGCTGCCCGCCACGGAAAACGGGACAGCCGCCGATACGGCGGAAACAGCGGAGGTCGCAGACACAGCGCCGCAGGAGACGCGGAGTGCCACGGCAAACACCGCCGGTACGGGAGCGCAGGAGGCAGACAGCGCCGCCGAGGCGCCGATGGATGCCGCCGCGACGGAGTTTGCCGCCATGCCGGGTGTTGCAGCAGCCGTGCCGGACGGCGCGGACGTGTTCGACCCGAACGGGCTTCTTGTCGGCTTTGTCCCGGCGGAGGCGCTTGACCGGCTTTTTACCGAAGGTGACGCGGGGAGCGTCGAGCCGAATGGTGAGCCGGATTTTCGCATAGAGCGCGGCGGGATAAGCTATGAGCTTTTCGTCCTCGACGGAGTGCTTTACTGGCGCGAGACCGGCGGCACACTCTACCGCGCCAACATGGGCGAGAGCGAATTTTCGAGCTATCTCAACTAAATAAAAGGGGGAGGCGCAAAGCCTCCCCCTCATGGCGTATCATGCGTTTGTGACAGGCCTCCGTCACAAAGCCCCAGCCGGTCCTCGGGGCAAACCCACTCTTGTTTCCCTGTCCTCACTCCGTCTCCTGCCGGCGGCGAAACGCCTGAAGCTCCTTCGGTGTGTTCAGGTTGGTGAACAGGGCGGGGTCGTCAGCGGAAAGGCGACGGGTGCTGATTTGGCCGAGGAAGCCGCGCATGGCGTTTTGTCCCGCTGCGAGGCAAGCCTCCGCTACGGGCAGGCAGCGGCGAGCGTAGAGACCAAACAGCGGCTCGCTGCCGTAAAGGCAAGCGTCATGCCCGCCGATAGCCCCGGCCAGACGCTCCACCGCCGCCGGTGTGCAGCAGGGCATATCCGTCGCCACGAGCAGCGCAAAGTCCGCGTCACTGCCGCGAAAGGCGGACACGATGCCGTTGAGCGGCCCCTGCCCCGGAAAGTGATCCACAAGCTCGCCAAAGCGCCCCGTCGGGAAGCGTCCGGCGCGGTCCACGGCGAAGTATACCGGGACAAGCGGCGCAAATTCCTCCGCCAGCCGCAGACACAGCGCTTGCCCATCGAACGGAAGCAGAGCCTTGTCCGTCCCCATACGGCGGCTTTTCCCGCCGGTCAAAATAACGCATATCGTATTCTCTAACATATTTGTATTCTACCATGCCCTGTGGTAAAATCAAGCCATGAGTATACTGGATGAAAACATTCAATACGTTCGCGGTGTCGGCGAGAAAAAGGCGAAGCTTCTTGAAAAGCTCGGCATCCATACGCTGCGCGAGCTGGTGAGCTATTTCCCTCGCGCCTATGAGGATCGCCGCGTCATCTATGCCGTCTCCGACGCGCCGACGGATATGCCCGTCTGTGTCCGCGCCATGGTCGCCGCCACGCCGGTGGGAACGCGGATACGCGGCGGGCGCGAGCTGCTGCGCCTCCGTGCCGTGGATGACGGCGGCAGCCTTGACATCAGCTACTTCAACCAGAGCTATCTCAAGAACACGTTCAAGCCCGGTCTTTACTACATCTTCTATGGTCGCATCACACTCCTGCATGGCCGCCGCTATATGACGAATCCGGAGTTTGAGGCGGCGGACAGCGCGGGGCTTATCTCCGGCCATATTCTGCCCATCTACCGCCTGACGGCGGGCATTGGCCGCAAGGCGATGGCGACCATCATGCAAAACGCGCTGGAGCTTTGCGGGGACGAGCTTCCCAATGCGCTGCCAGAGCCGGTGCGCGAGCGCTTGCAGCTTGCGCAGAGCCGCTTCTGCTACCATAACATCCACTTTCCGGAGGGGGATGGCGAGCTCCAGCTTGCGCGGCAGCGGCTGGTGTTTGAGGAGCTGTTCGTGCTGGCCGCCGCGCTGGGGCGTATGCGTGGCCGCCGCGCCGGACGGGAGGGCTTGCGCTTTGCGCAAAGCGACCCGCAGCCGTTTTGGGCATCCCTGCCCTTTGCGCCCACGAATGCCCAGCGCCGCGCCGTGGAGGAGTCGATACGCGACATGACGGGCGGCCGGCCCATGAACCGCCTGTTGCAGGGCGATGTCGGCAGCGGCAAGACGCTTGTCGCCGCCGCGCTCATCTGGCTCTGCGCCCAAAACGGCTATCAGGCCGCGTTCATGGCGCCGACGGAGATACTGGCGGAGCAGCACCATGCCACGCTTTCCGCCATGCTCGCCCCCTTTGGTCTGCGCGTCGTGCGGCTGACCGGCTCCTTGACGGCCAAGGAAAAGCGCGAGGCGCTGGCGCTGCTTGCCTCCGGCGAGGCGCAGCTTGCCGTGGGTACACACGCGCTGCTGGGCGAGACCGTCCAATTCGCAAGCCTCGGCCTCGTCGTCACGGATGAGCAGCACCGCTTCGGCGTGGAGCAGCGCGGCGCACTGACCGCCAAGGGCACACACCCGCACGTCCTCGTCATGTCCGCCACACCCATCCCGCGCACACTCGCCCTCATCCTCTACGGCGATTTGGATGTTTCCATCCTCGACGAGCTACCGCCGGGGCGGCAAAAGGTGGACACCTTTGCCGTCGGCGAGGATATGCGCGAGCGTATATGGCGCTTTGTCCGCCGCCTTGTCGGCGAGGGGCGGCAGGTGTTTATCGTCTGCCCCATGGTCGAGGAGAGCGAGGAGCTTCCCGAAAATGTGAAAAGCGCCGAGCAATATGCCCGACAGCTACAAGACGAGATATTCCCGGAGCTGCGCGTCCGCTGCATACACGGGCGCATGAAGGCCAAGGAAAAGGACGCGGTCATGGCGGACTTTGCCGCCGGGGCGTTTGACATACTCGTGGCCACGACCGTCATCGAGGTCGGCGTGGACATCCCGAACGCGGCGCTCATGATCGTCGAGAATGCCGATCGCTTCGGTCTGTCCCAGCTTCACCAGCTTCGCGGGCGCGTCGGACGCGGCGAGCATAAGAGCTACTGCGTCCTCTTTTCCGACGCACAGGGCGAGGACGCGAGGGCGCGGCTGCGTGTGCTTTGCCGCACGAACGACGGCTTCAAAATATCGGAGGAGGATCTGCGGCTGCGCGGCCCCGGCGACTTCTTCGGCTCGCGCCAGCACGGCTTGCCGGAAATGCACGTCGCCGACCTGTCCGGCGATATGCGGGTGCTCCGACAGGCGCAGGATGAGGCGCTCGCCCTGCTGCGTGACGACCCGACGCTCGAAAAGCCGGAAAACGCCCCGCTGCGTGAGCGTATCGACACCCTCTTTGCCCACAACGCCGAGCGGCTCAATTAAGACATCCCTGAAAGGGGAGCTGGCAGCGGCGCAGCCAAGCAGCACCCCAAAGG
>CAVIIB010000078.1:0-8608 GCA_963642815.1 Oscillospiraceae bacterium
GAGAAGAAGTAGACAAGACCGTCGTCACGGACGGGAAGAATGGCGCTCATCTCGCAGGACTCGATGTTGACGCAGCAGATGGAGATGTCATATTCCTTGCCACCGTTGGCCGCGAGCGCCGCGTCCAGCACCTCGACAGGCTTGGTGCAGTCGGCCACGACCACGTCGGTGTAGACACCGAGCTCGACAAGCCCCGGCACCTGCTTGGCATTGCGGACAACGCCGACGACCTTGCCGTTTTTGCCGACCTTCTTGAGTGCTTCCCATGCGCAGAGCACGCCGGACTTGCCGTTCGCACCGAGGATAAGAACGCTGTCACCCTCCTTGGGGAGCTTCCGCGCCTGTGCCGGAGCACCGGCCACGTCCAGCGCAGCGAGGGCAAGAGGCTCACTCATATCGTCGGGCAGCTTCGCATAGAGACCCGTCTCAAAGAGGACAGCCTGACCCTTGATGTCCACGCGGTCGATCTCGGGGTGGATGGCGATGATCTCATCAATGCGCAGCGGGGTGAGGGACAGGGACACGAGGGAGGCAATACGGTCGCCGACCTTGAGGTCGCGGTCCTTCAGATCCTCGCCGATGTAGGCGACGGTGCCGATGAACATACCGCCGGAGCCGGTGACGGGATTCTGCTGCTTGCCACGCTCGGCGACGATGCCCTTGATCATTTCGCCGATCTTCTGCACATCATGACCGCAGGCATCGGAGATCTGGGTAAAGGATGCCGAGTCGATGTTCAGCGAGGTCACGTCCACGATGATCTCGTTGGAGTAGCGCTTCGTCATGTCGTTGTCGATTTTCCATGCCGCTTGGGTCAGAACGCCCTGCGGCTCGATGACGCGGTGAGTTCCGTATTTGTTTCCTTTCAGCTCTGCCATTTCCATTTCCTCCATAAATATAAGTAGTAGTGTTGTTCCCTCCGTAGATGACGCGGAGGGTGCGCCGTGTGTTTCCTTATTTCAGCCACGCGGGCGTCGGCAGACTTAGGATCTGACGCGCCTCGGCGGAGCTTGCGATGTCGCGGCCAAGCTCGCGACTGATACGGACGACCTTCTCAACGAGCTCACCGTTGGAGCGAGCCTTCTCGCCACGACCAAGGTAGATGTTGTCCTCAAAGCCGACGCGGACGTTGCCGCCCATGACGATGCTGGTCGCGGCCATGGGGAACGCGGCGCGACCAACGCCCGTGCCCGTCCATGTAGACCCGGCGGGGAGCGCGTCGACGAGCCACGCGAGATTCTTGGGGGTGAACGGGGTGCAGCCGGACACGTTCAGGACGAAATTGAACTGCATCGGCGCACCGGGTACTTCGCCCTTTTTCGCCATGGTGAGGATGGTGTCAAGGTGTCCCATCTCAAAGCACTCGTACTCCGGCTTGATACCGTTTTCGATCATGCGGCGACCAAAGGCTCGCATGGTGGGCATGGTGTTGTCAAAGATCTCGTCGCCGAAGTTGCAGGTACCGCAGTCGAGCGTCGCCATCTCCGGGAAAAGCTCGGTGGCTTGCAAGCGCTCCTCCGGGCTCATGCCGACAGCGCCGCCCGTGGACGGGATCATGATGACATCGGGCAGCTCCGCCCGGATCGCGTCCATGACCACGCGGAAGCGCTCGCGATCCTGCGTGGGTGTGCCGTCATCCTGACGGACGTGGATGTGGAGGATGGCTGCGCCCGCGTCATAGGAGCGGCGAGCCTCCGCCACCATCTCCTCGACGGTGTAGGGGACGAATTCATTTTGCGCCTTAGTAACCTCTGCGCCGCAGATAGCGGCGGTGATGATGAGCTTTTCCATGGCGCACTCCTTAGTGGGCGATACGCTGGGAGTCCTTCGGTGTCACGCAGGTGCCGTGGGCGCGGCACACGACGACTGGGGGATCAAGTATCTCCGCAGCGCTGGGGCTGATGTCGGGGCGGGACTGGATGACCTTCCGCGCCTCGAAATGCATTTTGCGGGAGGAATTGCCCGCGACCTCCAGCTCGCCATAGGCCTCGATGTAGTCCCCGGCGTAGGTGGGTGCAAGAAATTCCACGTTGTCATACGCGCAGAACAGACCCTCGTCGCCGTCATAGCGGATAAGGATCTCCGTGGCCACGTCGCCGAACAGATGTACCATGTGAGCGCCGTCGACCAGATTGCCGCCGTAGTGCGCATCCTCTGCGCCCATACGGACTCGGATGAGGGAAGTGATCTTTTCCATTGGTTTTCTCCTCCATGCACATATATAATAGGTTTTTGCTTCCAAAAAACATAACGGCGCACCTTGCATACAGCCAAACAGGCCGTAGGCAATAGCGCACCGTATATCCATACGACAGTCGCAGAGCCATGTTCCTCCCTGCGCCCAAGCGGCATTTTTCCGCTTTCGGCGGAAGCCCCCTTCATGCCCTCAACGGGCATTACCATGACCTCCGCGCCTCTATTGAAGCGATATGAAATTGTACTCGGCACAGTGTGCCGGATTCTTTTACGTCTGTATTATATGCTAAAATTTTAGCCGCGTCAACCGCAATTTGTTTAGCAAAATCCACAAAAAACGACGTTCTTACACAACAAAAGCCACAGTCACGCGCCGCCCTTGTCAATAGAAGCGCTCGATACGCTCCATCACGTCCTCCGGCATTCCCAGCAAGCGGCAAATATCCAGCGCCTCACGCGGGCAGGCATCCTCCGGCCGGCAGGGATAGAGACCGTAATCCATGTGGCGGGCGATGATTTCAGGCCCCGGCAGCGCGGAGGCGTCAAGCTCCCGCCGCACCTGCGCCGCGTCCATATCGCGCAGACCGACAATGCGGTAATGCCGTCCGGCGTGTGCCGCCACGCCGTCGTAGTGCGTGGCAACCACGGTAAAGCCGCGCCGGGCGTTGAGATAGGCGACCATGCCGCGCACGATGGCTGCGCCCTCGTCCGGGTTCGTGCCTCGTGCCGGCTCGTCGAGCAGGAGCAGGGAATCGTCTCGGTGCTCGCGCAGCGCGTCCCGCAGACGGACGACCTCGCCGCCGAACGAGGACAGCCCGCGCTCCGTCTTCTCCGCGTCGCCCGACAGGAACAAAAGCGCCCCGACCATGGGCAACGCGCCGGAGCGGGCGCAGACGGGATAGCCCGCCATCGCGAGCAGGACGTTGAGCGCCAGCGTCTTGAGCGCCACGGTCTTGCCGCCCATGTTCGCGCCGGTGATGACCGCCGCGCCGCGGGACAGCGTGATGGAGACGGGGACAAAATGACCGCCGTGCGCCGCAACAGACGCGACGATAGCGGGATTCGTCATATCCTCGAACACGATGTCGCCCTCGCGTAGCTCCGGCGTGACCGCGCCCCAGCGCTTCCCCATTGCCGCCTTGCGCAGCAGCAGGTCAAGCCGCCCCACCGTCTCGCAATCCGCCGCGAGTGCGGCGCAGTAGGGCGAGAGACCCGCCGACAGTGACGCGCATATCGCCCGCTCCTCGGCATCCTCCGCCGCGCAGACGCGCTCCCGCTCCAAGCGAAGCTCGCTCCGCTTCGCGTCATCCTGCGTCTTATACAGCTCGGCCTCCACCGTGCGCTTGCGGCGGCGTATGTCGAACATGGCGGGGGTCGCCGCGTCCTCGATGGTGAAGCTGCGTCGCCGCTCGCCGCGTGGGTCGAGCAGGTCGAGTGCGCCCTCGCTGTCCGAGAAATCAAGCTCCTCCAAGGCGACGTGCGCCCGGTAAACGGGGGCTATCTCCGACAGCGCCAGCAGCAGTCCCTTCAGCTCGAACAGCTCCAGCAGCGAGAGCGTCCCGCCCTCCGCACAGCGACCAAGGCTGCCGCGCAGATCCTTCATGCACATCATCGGGCGGCTCATTGCCTCGGTGAGCGCCGCGAGACCGTCATATTCCATGAGCGTCCGCACCCGCCGCAGCTCGGTGCGGAGCGCCGCCTCGTCCGTATAAAGCTCCGGCCTCCGGCACAGCGCCTCGCCAAAGGGTGTGAGCGGCTCCAGCGCGTCGAGTATGTATTGCAGGCCGGTCGTCCGGCAAAGCTCACGGTCTATCATGTTGTCCCCTCCATCACATTGATGACCGGCACATCCAGCCGATCCTGCACCGCACGGCGAAAGGCCGCGCCGTCAAAGCGCCAGCCGCGCACCGCCACGGGATTGACCGCCACGGCCAGCAGCCGTGTCCGCTCACGCAGCGTCATACGCGCTCCCAGCCGCAGGAGTTTCGCATAGCTGGCGGAGGAAAACAGCAGCTTGGAGGCATCGTCCGTCACGATCGTCCGCCCCGCAAGCTCCCGTCCGCGCTGCAAAAGCTCCTGTAATACGCTGTCCGTGACCGCGCCGGGAAGCTCGATGGCATCCGGCTCTCCGGCGTAGAGCGCAAGCTGCATAAGCCCCGCCACGAATGCCGTCTCCTCGACCACGCGCTCCATGCTGCGGTCAAGCCCCGCGCCGGAGCATAATATCGCGCCGTCGGCAACGCTGGCCGCACCGAGCGAGCGCCGCCCCGCCGCGCCGTCGATCAGAACGCAGTCCGCGCCGAGGGCGAAAAAGCGCTCCCTAAGCGCCCGAAGCTGCCCCGTCATGGACGGGCCGCCGAGCTGCACCGCGCCGCCGGACAGAGCGCGGACGACATAGACCTCGCCCATCGGTGTGTGTACGCCCGTGTCCTCTAATATCTCCCGCGTGAAGTCGCCGAGGCGCAGCAGCTCCGAGGCCGTGGCGACCAACGTACCGGCGCGGAGATATATCCCCGGCTTGTACGTTCCCGTCACCACATCCGTGCCCTCGCCGTCGCGCCCCACACTCGTCAGCGCAGGATGGGCAAGCGAGCCGTCGGCGTATAACTCATCGAGCAGGGCGTTGAGCGTCGTGGTCTTGCCCGCGTTCTTCACCAGCCCGATCACGGAGACTGTTTTGCCCCGCAGCCAGTCCATATCCACGATGGGCATACCCCGCGCCTCCCTCGTTTCTAAAACTTCGTTGATATTTTAACACAACCAAAAGCCGCCGTAAACCCCCGCTTTTCAGACGTGGAAGCAGCCCTCTATCTCCGCCCGTGTTGCGGCGGACGAGCCGGAGATCATCTCCGCCTTGCCACCGCCTCGCGCCGCCAGTCTCTCGCGCACCGTGGCAAAAAACTCGCGCACATCCCGCCCGCGGGCGGCCATGACAAAGCGCCAGTCGCCGTCTGCTCCGGCAAAGGCCGCGCAAACGCCGCCGCAGAGCGGTACACCCGCATTGCAAAGCCGCCGCAGCCCGTCCATGTCGCAGTCGGCAAAGAGCAGTATATCCCCCGCCGTCTCGTGCAGCCCGTCAATCGTCTGCTGCAAAAGCGCGTTCTGCGCCTGTGCCAGCCGCTCCTTCAAGCCGTCGCGCTCGGCAAGCAGCCGCTCCACGCCCGCAACGAGCCTCTCCTGCGGCACGGACAAAAGCCGCGATATGGTCTCATCCGCATGAAGCCGCGCCCCAAAGTCCGCGAGCGCGTCACTGCCCGCCTTGGCGCGTATGCGCATACCGCCACGGTGACGCATGAAATCCAAAATTTTGATAGCGCCGATCTCGCCGGTGTGCGCGACGTGCGGGGCGCAGCAGGCGCAGAGGTCAACGTCCCCGATCTGCACGAGGCGCACATTTTCCGTGAGGTCGAGCTTGCTCCGATAGTGAAGCCCCGCCCGCTCCGCCTCGGCGGGAAACCACGTCCGCACCGGCAAATTGCGCCACACGATCTCATTGGCCTCGCGCTCCGCCTCGGCGATGTCCGCCTCGCTAAGCTCGCCGCTCGTGTCAAACACAAAGCCGCAGTCCGCGAGGTGGAAGCCGACGTTTTCATAGCCGAAGCGCCGGAAGAAGATGCCGGAGAGGATATGCTCCGCCGAATGGCTCTGCATTTTGCGCCGACGCTCCGACCAGTCAAGCTCACCCCGCACCGTCTCGCCGACGGTAAGCGCAGCGTCGAGCCAGTGGTATAGCCGTCCGTCCTCCTCGCGCACGTCGAGAACGCGCCGTCCGCCGAGCGTCCCGGTATCGGCGCTCTGACCGCCCTCCTCCGGGAAAAAGGCGCTCGCGTCAAGCTCGCAGCGCCAGCGTCCGTCCGCCTCCGTGCAGGATAAGACCACCGCATCGAAGGAGCGGATGGTTGCGTCGTCATAGTATAAGCGTCGTGTTTTCATGGGATTGACCTTCCGATGGGATGAGAGTATAATTTCAGCTATGGATGCTTTCAAACTGGTACTGGCCTATTTGTATGCCGTCAATCTGTTCGCCCTTGCGCTGTTCGGCGTGGACAAGCGCCGCGCCGTGCGCGGTGGGCGGCGTATCCCGGAGTATGTGCTGCTCGGCGTTGCCGTCATCGGCGGAAGCGTCGGCGCTATCGGCGGGATGCTCTCGTTCCGCCATAAGACGCGCAAGCCGCGCTTCTCCGTCGGTCTGCCCGTCATTCTGGCGATACAGCTTCTCTTTTTCCTCGGCGTTATCTGGGCCGTCAGCCTGTGAGCTCCATTATAAAATCATATGCGAGGTGCGTCAAGTGAACGAATATTTGGATATAAGCACGCCGGTGCGTGAGGCACTGGCCGCCGGAAAGCCCGTTGTGGCGCTGGAATCGACCATCATCTCCCACGGTATGCCCTATCCGCAGAATGTGGAGACGGCGCTGAATGTGGAGAGGATCATCCGTGAGCACGGTGCGACCCCGGCGACCATCGCCATCATCGGCGGTCGCCTCAAGGCGGGGCTCACGCCGGAGGAGATCGACTATCTCGGCAAGACGGGCAGCGGCGTGACCAAGGCCAGCCGCCGTGACCTACCCATCCTCGTGGCCAAGGGCGCGGACGGCGCGACCACCGTGACCACAACCATGATGATCGCAGCCATGGCCGGTATCGAGATCTTTGCCACCGGCGGTATCGGCGGTGTTCATCGCGGCGCGGAGACGACCATGGACATCTCCGCCGACTTGGAGGAGCTTGCGCATACGCCCGTCATGGTCATCTGCGCCGGCGCAAAATCCATCCTCGACTTGGGGCTGACCCTCGAATACCTTGAAACCAAGGGTGTCCCCGTCATCGGCTACGGGACGGAGGAGCTTCCCGCCTTCTATACCCGCCGCTCCGGCTTCTCCGTGGACTACCGTCTCGACACGCCGGAGGAGCTGGCGCAGGCATTCCACGTCAAGCGCGAGCTGGGGCTTGCGGGCGGTATGCTCGTGACAAATCCCATTCCGGAGGAATACTCCATGGATCCCGCCACCATCAACGCCGCCATCGACGAGGCCATTGCGGAGGCCAACGAACAGGGCATCCACGGCAAGGCGACCACGCCGTTCCTGCTCGCCAAGGTCAAGGAGCTGACCGGCGGCGACAGTCTGGACAGCAACATCCAGCTTGTCTACAACAACGCCGCCCTCGCCGCCGACACCGCCGTTGCGCTCTGCCGTCTGCGCTGAGTGAAATAAGGAAGTAAAAATTGTGCATAAAAACAGACCGCCGCAGAAATGAGCGACGGTCTGTTTGATTTTGTCACTGCTGCACCGGCCCGTGCGGGCTTTTGAAGCCGCCGATTCGGTTTACATAACTTTTCATCTCCGCCTTACTCCGCACCGCTCGCGCCCCCTCGATAAGTGCGCGGCGCTCGGCGTCGGTAAGGCCGGTGAATACATCCATAGCCTGTTGATTCGCGCTCATCATATTGCGGAATCCGGCGGGCGTGTCATCCGAAAACAGTTCCATATTCATCCCTCCGCCCCCATTTTTCCCGCCGGTCACAGAAATTAAACCGCTATGCGCGTCCCGTATAAAAAGCCCGTTTTCGCAGAAACTAGCAGCGAAGCAAAAACAGGCAAGGGAGATTGTTATATGAAGGCAACGGGAATCGTACGGCGCATCGACGACTTGGGGCGCGTCGTGATACCCAAAGAGATCCGCCGCACCATGCGTATCCGCGAGGGCGACCCGCTGCAGACGACATTGAAGAATTGGCAGAAATTCAGCTTCGCCATGTTGGATCTGGCAAAGCGTATGGGGTGGAGGTAGTACATAGGGGACAAAAGGGCAGCCTCAACATATTTTCTTTATCAGGACGATCTCAATAATACAGGCGATGGCAGCAGCGGTAATGATGCCGATGACAAGTGGCAACATAATATATCCACGCGCCCCTTGCGGGGCGCGACAGCAAAAGCGCACAAAAACTGGTGCGTATGTTTGCAATAACAGACAGGTTTTTCTCTCGATCTTGCATTCAGCTCCGTCTGTCATGGCGCTTTCACAGAAAATCGCACACGACTTCCCGCAAAATGCGGTGCGAAGCTCCCCTGCTTTTTTGCTTGCTTATACTTCGCACCAGACCATCAGCGTGTCCTCCGGCAGATAGCTCCGCTTGCAGCCAAAATGCTATGATTGTTAGCCGCCACTTATCGTCTGTAGACTTATTGTAGGCAGTTTTATAAAATAAAGTGTTAAAGTAGGAGGTTTGTACCTATGGGCATTATAAAGGTTTTCGGCACAAATCTGAGAAAATACCGCACTGAGAAAGGTTATTCTCAGGAAAAATTTGCAGAGCTTTGCGGCCTGCATCGCACATATATCAGCGACATCGAGTGCTTTCAGCGCAATATCTCTCTGGAGAATGTTCAGAAGATTGCCGATGCAC
>CAVIIB010000079.1:0-8177 GCA_963642815.1 Oscillospiraceae bacterium
TGTAAAATGTGTGTAGGACAATACGCTCACCTCCGTGTCGATGTTGTATGGTAACTACATTTTACACGAGTTCCTGCGTATTGTCTCTCTTTTTTGAGACTGTTGCACTTCATATCATAACCTGTCCCCCTCCCCTTTCAGGGGAGGCTGGGGATTGGCGGTAATCGCGGTCTCCTCTTTCAAGGGAGCCATGGGCGTACCCGCGTCCGTGCGGTTTGGTATTACCCCAGAGACGGGCCGTACATCCAGCCCCAGATGCCGCCGGAGTTGATGAGATACCAGACTGTACCCTCGGCGTTTTGGTATTTGGCGTAGGCCGTGACCTGTGTGCCCTCCGCAATGCGTGTGATGACATTGGGATAATCGCTGCCGCTCGGTCCTTGACGAAGATTCTCCGCCTCCGGCTCGATGACGGTGAAGGACTGGCTCGCCGGGAGATAGGCGCTCGCGTCGCTGTCACCGGGACGGTAGAGCAGCGTGGGCGTTGTCTCGATCTCCAGCTTTGTCGCCTCATTCGGGAATGGCTCCTGCGTCGGCGCGGGTGTCGGCTCCGCCGTGGGGCTCGGGGTCGCCGTAACCTCCGGCTCACTGTCCTTGGACGGGACGAGCAAAATGACGATCAGCGCCGCCAGCACCACGCATATCACGACGCAGACGATACGGACAACCTTCCAGTTCTCCTCCACCCACGCGGAGAAGCCGCTGGAGCTGCGGCCACGGCGGGCGCTGCCGCCGCTGCGACGACCATCCTCGGAGGCAGCCGCCGGACGGCTGTGCGCCGACCTGCCCTCGCGCTTGCTGCCCATCTTCGACACAAGGCCGCCGATGGAGGCCGCGGCCAGCATACCGCCCTTCTTCAAGACCTCGCCGACCTTTTTCATCGTGGACACAAAGCCCGACTCCACCGGCACTTCGTCATCGTCGTCGTAGAAGTCGTCGCCGTCGTCGTCGTAGAAGTCGTCCTCGTTGGCCTGATCGTAGAAGCTGCGCTCCGTTGTGCCGCGCTCAACGCGGGGCTGCGCCTCGGTCACGGGCGGCGTATACGGCTGCGCGTTGTCCGCCGCAAACGGCGATGGCTCGTCCGCCGAGACGGTCTCCTGCTTGCCGGAGATAAGCTCCTCCACCATTCGCTTGGCGGGCTCATAGCCGCCCTGCGCCGCGTCCACGAGGCACTTGGCCGCAAGGCTTTTCCAGCGCGGCTCGTCGGGTTCGAGTATGCTCATCTGCCGCGCCCACTGGCTCATCTCATAGTTTGCCTTGGGATCGCCGGCCTTAGCCTGCTCGATCATTTCCTTTTCCTGCATATCGGTCATGTCTCTGCGTCCTCCTTTTTGTCCGTGACCGGGATCCAACATTCAAAATAGCCGCAAAGCTCGCCCTCGTCGAGCAGCGATGCCATCAGCACGCCCTGTGCAGCGCCGCAGACGGTCAAGCCCTGCTCCCGCGCCCAATCGAGCGCATAGGCAAGGTGGCGCGGGGAGAAGTTCCCCTTGCCCCGGCTTTTGAAAACGGTGTGTATGCCGTGCGTTGGTGCGACCCACTCCATCGGTGCGCCGGTGGGGAAGTCGAGCTCACGCACATAATCGGCCTCCAGCGAGAAGCCCCAGCGGTAATCGTCCTCGCTGCCGCCGAACAGCGCCTCACGCGGGATTTCAAAGTAGCGGTGGTTGAACGGAAGCGCCCGCAGCCATTGCCGCGCAATGCGCTCCAAGCCGTCCTCGGCGGGGTATTCCTCACCGACGCGGTTGATGTAGCGGAGACGCGCCGGACTGTCCGCAAGCTCACAGCGTCCGAGCAGCGCCGGAATACGCGCAAGCTGGGCGCGGTGCTCCTCGCTCCGGCGCAGCAGCAGCTCACAGCGGCGTATCGTCGCCCGAAGCTCCTCCTCCTTGCCGAGAAAGACCTCTCCCAGCTCCTCCGCCGACGGGATACGCACCATGTCCGCGATCTGCTCGATGGAAAAGCCGAAGTTCTTGAACCAGAGACAGTCCATCAGCAGGTTGATGTCCCATGCGTCATAGTAGCGGTAGTCGTTGTGTGCGTCCTTATACGGCGTGACCACGCCTTTTTTTTCGTAGTAGCGCAGGAGGTCCGGCGATATGCCGAGCAGCCTTGCCACGTCGCCGATCTTGTAGCTCATGTTATTTCACCATGGCTCATTATAATGCAAGTTCTTTTTGTCGGCAAGTCTTTTTTGTAATTTTTTCGTAATCTTTGTAAACTTTTTTATCATTTCGCCGATTTTTCGTCCAAAAAGCCGCTTTGGAGGGCGAAAACGGCTTGACTTTCGTATGATTCCAAGGTTTACAGTGTAGCTGTGAGTAATAATTTTTGAAGTGGAGGAAAAGAACCATGGCGTATATGCCTCTCAACAAGGATGAATTTTATCTCGAAACCGGCAAGATGCCGAAGATCTACGACCTGTCGCAGCCTTGGGGCTGGGACACACCCCTCTGGCCGTTCCCCGGCGCTCGCTCCGACCTGACCTTCCCCCGTGGTCAGTACCTTGAGCGCTTCCACAAGCGCACCTGCACCTACACCGGCACGCTCCACGCCGCCACCCACATGGACGCGCCCAACCACACCCTCCATCAGGAGGAGGTTGACCGCGAGCGCTACGGCTACACGCTGGCCGAGCTGCCGCTGGAGCACTGCATCGGCTCCGGCGTTATCCTCGACATGACATGGATGTACGACGAGTTTGAGGAGAAGTTCAACGCCGCCGGCGGCGACCCCGCCAAGATGGGCGAGATCTGGCGTATCATCACGCCGGAGGATGTGGAGAACGCCTGCAAGAAGGACGGTCTGGAGATCCGCGAGAACGACTGGGTCATCATGGACACCGGCTTCCACCGCTACTGGCGTATCAACAACGACAAATACTTCAACTACTACCCCGGCCTCGGCCCGGAGGTCTGCAAGTACCTCATGTTCGAGAAGCACATCAAGGGCATTTCCGGCACTTGGGGCGCGACCGACTCCCCGCTCTGGCATTACCCCGTCAAGGAGCAAATGCCTTGGCTCGCCACGAACTACAAGCTCGCGACGGGTCGCGACATCGACGTGGACTACCCCGACTATGAGCCCTGCCACCGCCTGTTTGCGCAGCACGGCGTCATGGCCGTCGAGAACGCGGGCGGCGACATCGACAGCGTGAAGGGTACGCGCAAGATCATTGCCGCCTTCCCGTTCCGCTGCGAGGCAGCCGACGGCGGCATGGTGCGTCTCGTCGCGTGGGATGAGGGCACCTTCTAATAAAGCACCCCAAGGGGCGAGGGCATAAGCCCCCGCCCCGTTTTATTGCAGCCCCCCAAGGCTCCCCTGAAAGGGGAGCTGGCAGCGGCAACGCCGCTGACTGAGGGGTTTCTCTCGTAGTCTTGCGGCTTTCCAAATAACCCCTCCACCGCTTCGCGGTCCCCCTCCCCTTTCAGGGGAGGCAGGAATTGGTGCTTGTCGCGGCGCTCCCTTTTAGGGGAGGCAAAGAGGAATTACTATTAAAAGAAAGGCTATTATTATGCAGCTATCGGATATCAAGACCGTCGCCGTGCTGGGCGCGGGGACGATGGGACCCGGCATTGCCCAGACCTATGCCATCGGCGGCTGTAACGTCGTCATGTGGACGCGCCGCGAGGAGACGCGGCAAAAGGCGGAGGCGGCGCTGCGCTCGTCGCTCGCCACCTTTGTCGAGGAGGGGCTTCTCAAGGCCGGCGAGCCGGAGGCCGTGATCGCCCGCATCCGCTTTGAATCGACCGTGGAGGCCGCCGTGCAGGACGCTGACCTCATTCAAGAGACCATCGTGGAAAACCGCGACGCCAAGGCCGCGCTTTATGCCCAGCTTGCCGAATGCGCTCCGGCGAACGCCATTCTCGCGTCGAATACCTCGGCGCTGAATATCTTTGAGCTCGTGCCGCCCGCGCTGCTGCCACGGCTCTGCATCGCCCACTGGTACGCGCCGCCCCAGCTCATCCCGCTCGTCGAGGTCGTCAAGAGTGAGGAAGCGCCGCAGGAGTACGCCGACATCCTCTGCGCCCTGCTCAAAAAATGCGGGAAAACGCCGGTGTTTATGAAGAAATTCATCCGCGGCTATATCGTCAACCGCTTGCAGCAGTGCCTCAACCGCGAGGTGTTTTATCTGCTCGACAACGGCTACTGCGACGCGGAGGCCATCGACCTCGCGGCCAAGGCCAGCTTCATTCCCCGCGCCGTGGTGCTCGGTCTGCTCAAACGCGCCGACTTCGGCGGGCTTGACATGACGGCGAACAACTACCGCAACCACAGCTACACCATGCCGGAGCACGGCGACGAAATGCCCGTCACGCTGGCGGAGCACGTCGAAAGGGGCGAGCTTGGTCTCAAGACCGGCAAGGGCTTTTACGATTACAGCGGGCAGGATGTGGACGCGCTCAAGACCAAGCGCGACAAACAGCTTTTCGAGGTGTTCCGCCTCGCGCAGAAATTCATGGACGACCCCGTTTGACATTTGCGAAATAGGCTTGTATAATTGGTTTGTTAGAATAAAGTACGAAAGGATGATATTCAAATGGCTAAGTCCAAAGTCATGACCGTTGAAGAAGCGATCGGCAAGTATTGCTTTGACGGCATGACCGTTCTGCTGCCCGGCTTTGTCAACGTCGGCGTTTCCGAGGTCCTCATCGAGGGTCTGATCGCCGCCGGTATCAAGGATCTGAGCGTCATCTCCAACAACACCAGCGTCCCCGGACGCGGTATCGGCAAGCTCGTGCGGGCCGACGTTATCAAAAAGATCACCTGCTCCCACATCGGCAACAACTCCGAGACGGTCGCCAAGGTCGTCGCGGGTGAGATCGACCTCACCTTCGTCCCGCAGGGCTCTCTCTGCGAGAAGGTTCGCGCCGGTGGTGCCGGTATCGGCGGTGTTCTGACCCCGACCGGACTGTACACCCCCATGATGGACGGCAAGCAGGTCGTCGAGTGGGACGAGGCCAAGGGCGAGTTCAAGTTCCTCACCGGCGAGATCGTCCCCGACCCCACCAAGAAGCGCTTCATCCTTGAGCTGCCTCTGCATGGCGATGTGTGCTTCGTCCATGCGTGGAAGGCCGACAAGATGGGCAACGTCGTCTACCGCCGCACCTCCCGCAACTTCAACGAGGCCTTTGCTACCGCCGCCGACCACGTTATCGTCGAGGCGGAGCAGATCGTTGAGATCGGCGAGATCGACCCGGACGAGGTTATGACACCGGGCTTTGTCGTGGATGCCGTCGTGCAGGGTCGCGCCCTGACCGAGGCGTAAGGAGGGAACTGAAATGACTGAACTGACAGGAAAGAACCTTATTGCTTACCGTACCGCCCGCTTCTTCCAGGACGGCGACGTTGTGAACCTCGGCATTGGTATGCCGACCATGTGCCTGAACTACCTGCCTGAGGGCGTGGATGTTTGGGTCGACTCCGAGAACGGTGTCGTCGGTCTGACCGGCGCTCCCAAGGAGGGCGAGCACGCCGACCCCAACGTCGTCGATGCCGGCGGCAAGGCGTCCATGATGCGCGTGGGCGGCTCCTGCTTTGACAGCTTCCGCAGCTTCGGCTTCATCCGTGGCGGTCACATTGACGCGACCGTCCTCGGCGCTTACGAGGTCGACGCGGAGGGCAACCTCGCCAACTGGATGATCCCCGGCAAGACCGCTGCCGGTATGGGCGGCGCGATGGATCTCGTGACCGGCTCCAAGATCACCATCGTCATGACGACCCACACCGACAAGGCCGGCAACCCCAAGATCGTCGAGAAGACGAAAATGCCGCTGACCGGCTACCACTGCATAAACTACGTCGTCTCCGAGCTGGCAGTGATCGAGATCACGCCGGAGGGTGCAAAGCTTCTTGAGACGGCTCCCGGCGTGAGCGTCGAGGACGTTCAGGCCAAGACCGGCGCAAAGCTGATCATCCCTGAGACGGTCGGCTGCATGGTCAAGGAGTAAGCTATATACCCGAAAGGGGAAGTCCGGGCTTCCGGGCTTCCTCTTTTCTGCGTTTCTCGATTTCTAAATTTTTTCAAATTTTCTGAAAGGACTGTCGCCCATGAATTGGCCGCTTCTCATCGTCATCGCATACTTTGCCGTCACCATGCTGCTTGGGGTGCTTGCCTCGCGGAAAAGCCGCTCCCATGATTCCTACGTCGGTGCGGGGATGGGCGTTTTCGCCATCGTATGCGTGACCTGCGGCCAGTGGCTCGGCGGCACGGCCACCACCGGCTGCGCGGAGTGCGGCTTCTATGCGGGACTGTCCGGCTGGTGGTACACCATCGCGAACGGCATTGGTATGCGCATGATGGGCTTGTTCTTCGCCGCCCGCTACCGCCGCTACGGCGAGGTCACGATCCCGGGCATTATCGAGCGCACCGTCGGCCCGCGCTCGCGCACCGTCTGTTCGGCGCTGCTCATCTTCGTGACGCTTGCCGTGGGATTAAGCCAGATGATCGCGGCGGGCAAGCTCGGCGAGAGCCTGCTCGGACTGGATTTCAGCCTCTCCTGCTGTCTGTTCGCCGTCATCTTCATCGTCTACACCATGAGCGGCGGTATGCGCTCTGTGGAGGCCACGAACAAGCTGCACCTTGGCTTCATGTACTTCGGCATTATACTCGCCGTGGTGCTCGCCGTCGCAAAGCTCGGTGGCTGGGGCGGCTTTAGGGCGGAGCTTGCCGCCGTGGACGCGGCGGAGGGCACGCGCCACTTCAGCATGACGGGTCTTGGCGCGTCCGAGGTCGTGAGTCAGATCGTCGCGTCTGTTCTATCCGCCGGTGCGTCGCAGGCGAGCATCCAGCCCGTGCTCGCGGCGAAAAACGAGCGCGTCGCCCGCAAGGCCTGCCTCATCTCCGTGCTCATCGTCGCGCCCTTCGGTCTGTTTACGACCCTGCTCGGCATGGCGGCCAAGGCCATGAACCATGCCGGACTGCTCGCGGTCACGGACGCAAAGCTCGCCTATACCGACCTCATCATGAGCTTCCACCCCGCCGTCGCGGGGCTTATCCTCGCCTCCGTGCTTGCCGCCATCCTCTCCACGATCTCGCCCATCATTCTGGCCTCCGCCACCATGTTCACGCGGGACATCTACGCCCGCCGCGAGGGGAAAACGCCGGACGACAGGGCGCTTACGCGGGTGTCCCGTATCGGCACGGCGCTCTCCGGCGTGGTCTGCTGCCTGCTGGCCGTGGCGCTGGCGAATGCCTCCACCATTTTGTCCCTTGTCAAGGTCGCCTACACGCTGCGCGGTGTGCTTTTCATCGTGATCCTGTTCGGTATGTACTGGCTCGACCGGCGCACGGGACTGTCCAAGGCCTCGGATAAGGGCGTGTGTATCGCCGTGCTGACGAGCTTCGCGGGCTGCATTCTCTGGTATATCCCCCGCCTCGTGCAGGGGCATTACCTGCTGACCATCGGCAGCTTCGCCATCACGGAGACCTATCTCGGCGTCGCCCTCGCCTGCCTCACCATCGTCCTCTTCTCCCGTCTTTTCCCTCGCCGAACGACGCTGGCGTAATAAGTTGCAGCGACCATACAGCCGGCGGTGGGCGGAGAAAAAAGGCTTGCAATCGGCGGGGGAATGTGGTAAAGTATGCTTTGCGTCTTGTAACGGCGGCTTTGCCGCACTCAAGACAGTATTCTTATGAGGTGAACGACCATGAAGGAAGGCATCCATCCTAAGTACTACCACACCACCGTCAAGTGCGCTTGCGGCAACGTGATCGAGACGGGCTCCACCCGCGAGAACATCACGGTCGAGATCTGCTCGAAGTGCCACCCGTTCTACACCGGCAAGCAGAAGCTCGTTGACACCAGTGGCCGCGTCGATAAGTTCAACAAGAAGTACAATCTTGGCTGATCTCCCGCGTTTTTCGGACGCGAAAAATCCTCCGCCTGTTCATTCGGGCGGAGGATTTTTGCTATACAAATGCATAACCATTGTTGGGGCAGACCTCCCATAGCGGGTGGTCTGCCCCCATTATTATAGAGCAAATGCCGTGTCTGGACGCTCGTTCATATCGCTGCTCGACCCGTGCTTTGTTCTTGCCGCACGATAACGAGATTACAAACCGGTTAAAATTATTTACAAGCTAGCATTTGATACTTGACAGATAACAAAGCGAGGAATATACTGCATTTGTAAACTCTGGGGGGGGGGGATGGGAAACATGCTCTCCCAATAAC
>CAVIIB010000080.1:0-7990 GCA_963642815.1 Oscillospiraceae bacterium
ATGTGTACCTGTTTGCGGAGGACGGAGAGGCGGATTTGGCGCCCATTGAGCAGCTTATGTATCCGTCGGGAGAGGATAGCGAATGAAATACTCATGCACTTCCGTGCTATGCGGAAGAGTGCGCAGGATGTGTCGCTGTCGGACGCGCTGGACACGGACGGGGATGGCGGCGGGCTTTCGCTCATGGATACGCTGTCCGTGCCGGATGATATGCTCGACGAGCTGGCGCGGCATGAGCAACGGCTGCTCCTGCGCCGTGCCGTCCGCGATGAGCTTGACGAGCGGGAGCAGGCGGTCGTGACCATGCGCTACGGGCTGGACGGCGGCGCACCGCTGCCTCAGCGGGTGGTGGCCGAGACGCTGGGAATCTCGCGCTCCTATATCTCGCGTATCGAAAAGCGGGCGCTCGATAAGCTGCGGCGGCGGCTGGAACGGGAAAATACGCCGAAAAATGACGCAAAAAACACTTGATTTACCAAGGTATATATGGTATAGTGCTTAACAGCAAGTGACCTTTTTCCTGAGTGGGGCGACATCCCACTCTTTTTAATGACGAAAAACGAATTGTCAGAAGTTGGGTAATCTATGGGAAAAATCGAAAAAACAGTCACGGAAATGGCGCGTCCCGTTATCGAGGCGAATGGTCTTGAGCTCTGGGATGTGGAATACGTTATGGAGGGTGGACAGCACTATCTCCGCGTGTTTTTGGACAGCCCGGAGGGCGTGACGATAGACCAGTGCGAGACGATCTCGCGGCTGCTCGACCCCATGCTCGATGAGGCTGACCCTATCCCGGACAGCTACGTTTTCGAGGTCGGCTCTGCCGGTCTGGAGCGGGCGCTCAAGCGCCCCGGCGATTTTGAACGCTTCATGGGGGAAAAGGTCGAGGTAAAGCTATACAGCGCGGTGGACGGCTCCAAGTCATGGGTCGGCGCGTTGGAGGGCTATGATAACGGCGATGTCACGGTCGATGGCCGCCGCTTTGCAAAAAAACAAATCGCCAGCGTGAGGCTGCGCGCGGATTTTTGACGGAGGAATACACATGAACGCAGAGTTTTTCAGCGCCATTGAGGACATTGAAAAGGAAAAGGGTATACCCCGCGAGTATATGTACGAGAAGATAAACCAAGCCATGCTGGCCGCCTTCCGTAAGGACAATCCCGACGCGGCGGACAATGTGGTCGTGGAGCTGGACGAGGAGAAGAAGAAAATCGATATGTACGTCCTCACCGATGTGGTGGAGGAGGTCGAGAATCCCGCCACCCAGATGACGCTGGAGCAGGCACAGAAGATTTCCAAGCGAGCCAAGCTCGACACCCAGATAAAGGTTCCCGTCGATACCCGCGAGTTCGGACGTATCGCGGCACAGGCCGCCAAGCAGGTCATCATCCAAGGCATACGCGAGGCGGAGCGCGGCATGATATACGACGAGTTCACCTCCAAGGAGCACGAGATACTCACCGGCGTGGTTAACCGTATCGACCCGCGCACGGGCAGCATTTCCATCAAAATCAGCTCCAACGCCGAGTTCACCGACGCGGTGCTCACCCAAAACGAGCAGATTCGCGGCGAGGAGCTGGTGGAGGGCGACCGTGTGCGCGTGTACGTCGTGGAGGTGCGCCGCTCGACCCGTGGGCCGCAGGTGCTCATCTCCCGTACCCATCCCGGCCTTGTCAAGCGCCTGTTCGAGCTTGAAGTGCCGGAGATCGCGGACGGCACGGTGGAGATCCGCTCCATCGCCCGCGAGGCGGGAAGCCGCACGAAGATGGCCGTGTGGAGTGTTGAGCCGGATGTTGACCCCATCGGCGCTTGCGTCGGTCCGCGTGGCGGTCGTGTCGCCAGCATTGTCGAGGAGCTTGGCGGCGAGAAGATAGACATCATCAAGTACAGCGAAACGCCGGAGGAATACATTGCCGCCGCGCTTGCACCGTCCGAGGTCACGGAGGTCATCCTCGGTGAGGACGGCAAGAGCTGCCGCGTCATCGTGCCGGACAACCAGCTCTCCCTCGCCATCGGCAAGGAGGGGCAGAATGCGCGTCTGGCCGCGAAGCTGACGGGCTTCAAAATCGACATCAAGCCCGAAAGCGAGGGCTGACCCATGGCGGGCATCCCGCAGCGTATGTGCGCTGCCTGCCGCGCCCACGGCGACAAGGCGGACTTCTTCCGCGTGGTGAAAACGGCGGAGGGGGTCGTGCTGGACGAAAAGCAGCGTATGCCCGGACGCGGCGCGTATCTGTGCCGCGATGCCGCCTGTCTGAAAAAGGCGCGGCGCGGACGGGCGCTGACCCGTGCGCTGGGTACGCCGGTGGACGACGGCTTCTATGCGAAATTGGAGGCGAGGCTGGATGGATAAGGCCTTGGGCTATCTGTCCCTCTCCGCCAAGGCCGGAAGGCTCGTCTGCGGTGCGGACAACTGCGTGGAGGCGCTGAAGCGGGGAAAGGCACGGCTGCTCATTCTGGCGGCGGACGCTTCCCCCAATGCCTGCCGGAGAGCGGACGGGATGCTATACGGACGGGAAATACCGCTTTTCAAAAGCGGCTATACAAAATACGAGCTGGCAGCCGCCGTCGGGGCAAACGGTCCTGTGGCGATGGCCGCCGTGTGTGACGAGGGGCTTGCGGCTGCCTTTGCGGGCAGTGCGCAGCAGAACAAGCAGCATGAGGAGGAATGAATATGGCGAGTCTGATCAAATACCGCGTGCATGAGGTGGCGAAGGATTTCAATACCACCTCCAAGGAAATTACGGAGATACTGACCGAATATGCCACCACGCCGAAAAACCATATGCAGGTGCTGGAAGATGAGGAGCTTGCCGTCATCTTCGAGTACCTGACGCAGCACAACCAGATCGAGAGCATTGCCGAGGTCTTTAACGACACCGCGCCCTCCGCACCCGCCGCGAAAAAGGAGGAGGCGGCAAAGCCCGCCGCTCCCGCCGCTGCTGCCGCGACTGCCGCACCTGCGGCGACCACGCCGAAGGCGGAGAAGCCCGACAAGCCGCACACCCCGCGTCAAGTGCCGGAGAAGCGTGTCATCGACACCCGCAGCAGCAACGCGACGAACCTGTCGAAGTATGACGAACGCTTTGACAACATGGCCGGTGAAAAGGCGCAGAAGATGAACCGCGGCAAGCAGAAGATCGGCGGGCGCAACAAGCAGCGCCAGCCCTCCGCCGCCGCCAGCGCCAAGCGCCGTCAGGAGGAGCGCGACAAAATGCAGCGCCTCCAGTTCGAGATTGCGAAGAAAGCGCCGACCAAGGTGCAGATCCCAGACGAAATCGCCGTGGGCGAGCTTGCCAGCCGCATGAAGAAGACCGGCGCGGAGGTCGTGCGCCGTCTCGTGCGTATGGGCGTGATGGCCTCGTTGTCGGATGTCATCGACTACGACACCGCCGCGCTCGTTGCCATGGAGTTCAACTGCCGCATTGAGCATGAGGAGCAGGTCACGATCGAGGAGCGCCTCATCGACGACCATGAGGACAGCGCCGACGAGCTCAAGCCCCGTGCGCCGGTCGTGGTCGTTATGGGTCACGTTGACCACGGCAAGACCTCGCTGCTCGACTATATCCGCAATACCTCCGTCGCCTCCGGCGAGGCCGGCGGTATCACACAGGCCATCGGTGCCTATACCATCGAGATAAACGGCAACCCCGTGACCTTCCTCGATACGCCGGGACATGAGGCGTTCACCTCCATGCGAGCGCGTGGCGCGATGGTGACGGATATTGCCATTCTGGTCGTGGCGGCGGATGACGGTATCATGCCGCAGACCATTGAATCCATCAACCACGCCAAGGCCGCCGGTATTCCGGTCGTCGTGGCTATCAACAAAATGGACGTGCCGGGAGCAAACCCGGATCGTATCAAGCAGCAGCTCACCGAGTACGATCTCGTGAGTGAGGAATGGGGCGGTGAGACCATCGTCTGCCCGATCTCCGCCAAGACCGGCGAGGGGATTCAAGAGCTGCTGGAGAACCTCGTGCTGCAAGCCGAGATTCTGGAGCTCAAGGCCAACCCCGACCGCGCCGCTAAGGGCTCCGTCATCGAGGCTCGCCTCGACAAGGGGCGTGGCCCCATTATGACCGTTCTTGTCCAGAACGGCACGCTCCATCAGGGCGACGTTATCATTGCCGGTACTGCCGTCGGTCGTGTCCGCACGATGGTGAACGACAAGGGACAGCGCGTGACCGAGGCGGGACCCTCCGTGCCGGTCGAGATCGCCGGTATGAGCGAGGTGCCGAATGCGGGCGACGCATTCAACGCCGTCTCCGACGAGCGCATGGCGCGTGAGCTGGTGGAGGAACGCAAGGAGCAGGCCAAGAAGCTCGCCAGCGCCGGTGCGCCGAGGAAGGTCAGCCTCGACGACCTGTTCTCCCGTATCCAGCAGGGCGAGATGAAGACCCTCAACATCATCGTCAAGGCCGACGTCAAGGGCAGCGCCGAGGCGATCAAGGCCTCGCTTGAGAAAATATCCAACGACGAGGTTCGTGTGGCGGTCATCCATTCCGGCGTGGGCGCAATCAACGAGTCGGACGTCATGCTTGCGGCGACCTCCAACGCCATCATCGTCGGCTTCAACGTCCGCCCGGATGCGGCGGCTCGCGACTCCATCACCCGCCACGAGGTCGATGTGCGCCTCTACCGCGTCATCTACGACTGTATCAACGAGATCACCGACGCGATGAAGGGTATGCTCGCGCCGAAGTTCCGCGAGGCCATCATCGGCCATGCCGAGGTGCGCCAGCTTTATAAGGTCTCCAAGGTCGGAACGGTGCTTGGCTGCTATGTGCTGGACGGCAAAATTCAGCGCAACTGCAAGGTGCGTGTGCTGCGTGACAATGTGGTCGTCTATGAGGGCGACCTCGCCTCCCTGCGCCGCTTCAAGGACGATGTAAAGGAGGTCGCCTCCGGCTATGAATGTGGTATGCAGGTCGAGAAGTTCAACGACGAAAAAGAGGGCGACGTGATCGAGTGCTACGTCATGGAGCAGATCCATGAGTAACTTCCGCATTGACCGCACCAACGACGACATTCGCCGCGTTATCTCCGAGAAGCTGCGCGAGGTCAAGGACCCGCGTGTACATCAGGGGCTTGTGAGCGTCCTACGCGCCGATACGACCAGAGATCTGCACTACTGCAAGATATATCTGAGCGTACTCGGCGAGTACGATGCAAAGGAAATGAAAAAGGGGCTGAAATCAGCCTCCGGCTGGCTGCGTCGGGAGCTCGGCAATTCGCTGTCTCTCCGCGCAACGCCGGAGCTCGTGTTCGAGCTGGACGACTCCATTGAGCACGGCGCTCACATCAACGAGCTTATCGAGAAGCTCGATATAAGGCATGACGACGATGACGAATAACGAATGCATTGACTATCTCAAGGCGCACGACGGATACCTTATCGTGACGCATATCCGTCCCGACGGCGACACGCTTGGCTGTGCCGCCGCGCTTTGTCATACGCTGCGGCGCATGGGCAAAACGGCGTATATCCTGCCGAACCCGGAGCTGCTGCGGAGCTATGAGGCGTGGATAACGCCGTTCCACGCGCCGGAGGATTATGAGGCGGAGACGGTCGTGGCGGTGGATATGGCGGCGGAGAGCGTCTTCCCAATTGGCTTTGACCGCCATGTTGACCTCTGTATCGACCACCATGCCACCAACAGCGGCTATGCCGACCACCTCTGCTGCGAGCCGGAGGACGCGGCCTGCGGTGAGCTTATTCTGAAGCTTGTAAAAGGGCTTGTCGGCGAGCTTGACCGTGAGACGGCGGACTACCTCTACATCGCCGTTTCGACCGACACGGGCTGCTTTGTCTACGCCAACACGACGGCGGACACCCACCGCGCTGCGGCGGAGCTTATCGACGCGGGCGCGGATATAAAAGCCTTGAACGTCAAGCTTTTCCGCACCTTCAGCTACTCGCGGGTGCTGCTTGAAAGTATGATATACGGCGGTCTCCGCCGCTACCATAACGGCGAGATCAACGTCGCCACGGTGACGCTCGACATGATGGAAAGAGCCGGTGCGACCGAGGACGACTGCGACGATATCGCGTCGCTGGCCGGACGGGTCGAGGGCAACCGTGTGAGCTGCACCATCCGCCAAATGGGCGAGAGCGAGTGCAAGATAAGCCTGCGGAGCGGCGAATTTTTCGACTCCGCCGCCATCTGCGCCCGACACGGCGGCGGCGGACACCGCATGGCCGCCGGCTGCACCGTGTATGAAACGCCGGAGCGGGCGCGGGAAATTCTCGTTCGTGAGATCGAGGAGGCCATGGGATGACGGGTATCCTGCTGGTCGATAAGCCGACGGAGTGGACGAGCATGGATGTGTGCGCCCACCTGCGCGGCGTTTTGCAGGAAAAGCATGTCGGTCATACCGGAACGCTCGACCCGAATGCGACGGGGCTGCTCGTGGTGCTGGCCGGACGACCGGCAACACGGCTTGCGCCGCTTTTGGAGGCGGACGGCAAGGAATACCTCGCCGCGTTCCGTCCCGGTCTCGTCACGGACACACAGGACGTGTGGGGGACGGTGCTGCACCGTGAGGAGGCAGCCTTGGACAGAGCCGCGCTGGAGGCGGTGCTGCCGCGCTTTCGCGGCAATATCGAGCAGATACCGCCCATGTATTCCGCCATCAAGCTGCGCGGTCAGAAGCTCTACCAGATCGCCCGCCGCGGCGGGACGGTCGAGCGCGAGCCGCGCCCCATCACCATCGAAACGCTGGATATAGTCGGACAGGACGGGACGGACTGGCTGCTGCGCATTCGCTGCTCCAAGGGGACGTATGTCCGCACACTTTGCGCCGACATCGGTGAGGCGCTCGGCTGCGGCGGCTGCATGAGCGCCCTGCGGCGCACGGCGGCGGGACGCTTCTCCGTCGAGGAGGCGCATACCTTGGAGGAAATACGGCTCGCGCCGGAAAAATATCTGCTTCCCACGCAGCTTATAACAGGGGAAAACGTATGAAAAGAGTGATCGCGCTCGGCTTCTTTGACGGGGTGCATCTGGGACATCAGGCGCTGATGAAAACAACGCGGGAACGAGCCGCCGCACTGGGGGCTGTGCCCTCGGTCATATCCTTCGACCAGCACCCGGACACGCTCGTCCGGGGTGTACCCGTGCCGCTCATCAACTCCGTGGCGGGGCGCAAGGAGCTTATCGGGCGTATCGGCGGTATCGACGACGTTATTATGATACACTTTGACGAGCGCTTCATGCACACGCCGTGGCAGGACTTCCTCCGTATTGTAAAGGAGGAGCTTGGTGCGGTGCATTTGGTGATAGGCTACGACTTTTGCTGCGGCTGGCGCGGCGAGGGGACGGCGGCGCGTATCGCGCAGTGGTGCGCGGAGAACGGTCTCGGCTGTGACGCCATCGGCAAGGTCGTGCTGGACGACGTGACGGTAAGCTCCACCTACATCCGCTCGCTCGTGGCGGACGGCGAAATGGAAAAGGCCGACCGCTATCTCGGACATCCGCACGTCCTCATCGACACCGTGGGCTACGGCTATCGCATTGGCCGCCAGATCGGTGCGCCGACCATCAATACCCGTATACCGGAGGGCGTGATCGTGCCGCGCCACGGCGTATACGCCACGCGGGTGTGGCTGCCGGACGGCGCACACGCCGCCGTGACGAACATCGGCGTAAGACCGACCTTTGGCGAGGGCAACGAGCTGACTGTCGAATCGAACATACTGGATTTCTCCGGCGACCTCTACGGTGCGCAGATACGGCTTGAGTTTTTCGCGTTCCTGCGCGACGAGCGTCGCTTTGAAAGCGCCGAGGCACTGCGCGTCGAGATCGAAAACAATATCGAACAGACGCGCCGGTATTTCCGGGCTCATCCATGAAAAAGCATCCCGCCCGGTGAGCGCCGGACGGGATGTCTTGTATGAATGGGTTTGAGGGGAAACGGCGCGTACAAGCAACATCCCAAGGCTCCCCTGAAAGGGGAGCTGGCAGCGGCAACGCCGCTGACTGAGGGG
>CAVIIB010000081.1:0-4601 GCA_963642815.1 Oscillospiraceae bacterium
ATGGCCGGTGCGCTCACCCTCGTCATTATGAATCTGCCCACCGTCATGCGGACGACGCAGGAGAGCCTCAAAACCGTGCCGCAGAGCTACCGCGAGGGTGCGTTCGGTCTCGGCGCGGGACGCTGGCGGGTCATACGGACGGTCGTGCTTCCCGGCTGCGTGGACGGCGTTATCACCGGCTGCATCCTGTCTGTCGGGCGTATTCTGGGCGAGTCGGCAGCCCTGCTGTTTACGGCGGGCTTTGCCCATGCGCTGAACGGTCTTGTGAGCGGTCTTGGTCGCGCCGGTGCGACGCTGACCGTCGCGCTCTATGTCTACGCCAAGGAGCAGGGCGAGTTCGGCGTGGCGTTCGCCATTGCCGCCGTCCTCATGCTGCTGACGCTGCTTCTCAATCTCGCCGCAGGGCTTGTATCCCGCTATTTCAGGAGGAAAAAAGAGCTATGAGCAATATACTGACCGCGCAGGAGCTGTGCCTCTGGTACAGTGGTCATCCGGCGCTGAAAAATATCAATATGGAGATAGCCGAAAAAAGCATTACGGCGCTCATCGGCCCGTCCGGCTGCGGCAAAAGCACCTTTCTCAAGACGCTCGACCGCATGAACGACCTTGTACCGGGCGTGAAAATCGAGGGAAGCGTCCGCTATCGCGGACAGGACATCTACGCGCCGGAGGTGGACGTGAGCGAGCTTAGGCGGCAGATCGGCATGGTGTTCCAGAAGCCGAATCCCTTTCCCATGAGCATTTACGACAACGTCGCCTACGGTCCGCGCACCCACGGTGTACGCAGCCGCGCCCAGCTTGACGAGATCGTGGAGCGCTCCCTGCGCGGCGCGGCCATCTGGGACGAGGTGAAGGATCGCCTGCGCAAAAACGCGCTCGGTCTGTCCGGCGGCCAGCAGCAGCGCCTCTGCATTGCGCGGGCGCTCGCCGTAGAGCCGGAGGTGCTGCTCATGGACGAGCCGACGAGCGCGCTCGACCCCATCTCCACCTCGAAAATCGAGGAGCTTGTCATGGAGCTTCGCGAGAAATACACCATCGTCATCGTCACGCACAATATGCAGCAGGCCGTCCGTATCTCGGACACCACCGCGTTCTTCCTGCTCGGTGAGCTGGTCGAATACGGTCCCAGCGAGAAGCTGTTCTCCCAGCCGGAGGACAAGCGGACGGAGGATTATATCACAGGGAGGTTTGGATAAATGAGAAGTCGCTTTGACGAGCAGCTTGCCGCCCTCAGCCACGAGCTCATCCTCATGGGCTCGCTCTGCGAGGAGGTCATCGCGCTCGCGGTCACGGCGCTGACGGAGGGCAAGCCGTCACTTGCCGCCAAGGTCGCGCCGCTGGATGCGCAAATAGACCAAAAGGAGCGCGACATCGAAACGCTCTGCCTCAAGCTGCTGCTGCAGCAGCAGCCCGTGGCCGGCGATCTGCGCCAGATCTCCGCCGCGCTCAAGATGATAACGGACATGGAGCGTATCGGCGATCAGGCCGGGGATATTGCGGAGATCGTCCGCTTCCTCGACGGGCGCGGCGCGGAGAACAGTGAGCTGCTGCGCCGCATGGCAAAGGCCGTCATCCAGATGGTGACGGAAAGTGTTGATGCCTATGTAAAACATGATATAATGCTGGCGGAGAAGGTCATCGCGGACGACGACACCGTGGACGGCTGCTTCGACGAGGTGAAGACGCGGCTTATCCAGCGTATCGCCGAGCGCCCGGACGACGGCGCGTATGAGCTTGACCTATTGATGATCGCCAAGTATTTTGAGCGTATCGGCGACCATGCCGTGAACATCGCCGAGTGGGTCATCTTCTCCATTACCGGCGTTCACAAAAGCTCGGAGACAACGGAGACATGAGAGCAGGGGAGGAATGGGCATGATCTGGTGCGTGGAGGACGATGCCAGCATTCGCGATATTGAGGTCTATGCGCTGCGCTCCAGCGGCTATGAGGCGCGGGGCTTTGCTGACGGCGGCGAGTTCTGGCGAGCCCTCGGCACGGAGAGGCCGGAGCTTGTCGTGCTGGACATCATGCTTCCCGGCGTGGACGGTCTTGAGCTGCTGCGCCGCATGAGGGGCAACGCCGCGCTGCGCGACATCCCCGTCGTCATGGCGACGGCCAAGGGCGCGGAATACGACAAGATCCAAGGACTCGACCTCGGCGCGGACTACTATCTCGCCAAGCCCTTTGGGGTGATGGAGCTTGTGTCCTGCGTTCGCGCCGTGCTGCGCCGCTGCCGGACGGAGTCGGAGGGGGAAACGCTGCAATGCGGCGGGCTTGTCGTCCGCACGGAGGAGCACAGCGTCACCGCCGACGGCGTTCGCCTCGCGCTGACGCTCAAGGAGTTTGAGCTGCTGCGCCTTTTTATGTCCCACCCCGGCACGGCCTTTACCCGCGACGGACTGATGGAGCGCGTATGGGGCACGGACTACTGCGGCGAGAGCCGCACCGTGGATATGCACATACGGACGCTCCGCCAAAAGCTCGGCAGCTACGGCGCGGCCATTGAAACGGTGCGCGGGGTGGGCTACCGATGGGAGGGTATGCCATGACAAGAAGGATATTCCGCTCCATTCTGCTGGCGGCGCTTGCCGTGCTGCTTGCCAGTCTGGTCATCATTCTCGGTCTTTTATATGAATACTTCGCCAACGTGCAGGAGAGCCAGCTCAAGGACGAGCTTGGCGTGGCCGCCGCTGCGGTGGAGAACGGAGGCGCGGACTACCTCGCCGCGCTTGACACCATGTACCGCTTCACATGGATCGCGCCGGACGGTTCGGTGCTGTACGACACCGGCGCAAGCTCCGACACGCTGGAAAACCACGCCGAGCGCAGCGAGGTACGCGACGCGCTGGCGACGGGCGAGGGCGAGAGCGTCCGCTATTCCTCCACGCTGCTGGAAAAGACGATGTACTATGCCCGCCGCCTTGACGACGGGAGCGTGCTGCGCGTGTCCGTCGCCCGTGCCACCATCGGTGTGCTGCTGCTCGGTATGCTCCAGCCCATCGTCATTGTGCTGGCCGTGGCGCTCGTGCTGTCGGCGCTGCTTGCCAAGCGCCTCGCCGCCCGTATCGTCCAGCCGCTCAACAGCCTTGACCTCGACCACCCGCTGGAAAACGACGTGTATGAGGAGCTGTCGCCCCTGCTTGGTCGCCTTGCGCACCAGCGCCGCCAGATCGACGAGCAGCTTCGCGAGCTGCAACGCCGCTCCGATGAGTTTGCCCAGATTACGGCCAGTATGCGCGAGGGGCTTGTCCTGCTCGACAACAGCGGGCGCGTTTTGAGCATAAACCCCGCCGCACGGCGGCTTTTCGGCGCGGACGACGGCTGTGTCGGACAGGATTTTCTGACCGTTGACCGCAGCGCCGACATGAGCCGCGCCATCGAGAGCGCCATGTCGGACGGGCACAGCGAGACGCGCAGCGAGCGCGACGGGCGTGTGTGGCAATTCGACGTGAGCCGTATCGACTCCGAGGGCGACACCGCCGGCGCGGTGCTGCTTGCCTTTGACATCACGGAGCGCGAGAGCGCCGAGCAAATGCGCCGCGAGTTCACCGCCAACGTGTCGCATGAGCTGAAGACCCCGCTTCAGGGCATTATCGGCAGTGCCGAGCTGCTGGAAAACGGCATGGTGAAGCCGGAGGATATGCCGCGCTTCGTCGGTCACATCCGCGCCGAGGCGCAGCGCCTTGTCACGCTCATCGGCGACATCATCCGCCTGTCCGAGCTTGACGAGGGCATGGAGCTGGGCTTTGAGACGGTAGACCTGCTCCCGCTGGCGCAGGAGGTGGCACATGACCTACAGGAGACCGCCGCAAAGCGCAACGTCAGCATGACGGTCGAGGGCGAGGGTGAGGGTGCGCCGGTGTCCGGCGTGAGGCGGCTTCTGTATGAGATCATCTACAATCTCTGCGACAACGCCATTAAATATAATGTGGACGGCGGCAGCGTCACCGTGACGCTCAGCTCCGACGAAGGCGGCGCGACCCTGACCGTCCGCGACACGGGTATCGGTATCGCGCCGGAGCACCAGTCCCGCGTGTTCGAGCGCTTCTACCGCGTGGACAAGAGCCATTCCAAGGCCTCCGGCGGCACGGGGCTCGGTCTCTCCATCGTCAAGCACGCCGCCGCCTGCCACCACGCTGCGCTGACGCTGCAAAGCGAGCCGGGGCTGGGCACGAGCGTGACCCTCCGCTTCCCGCCCGTCAACGCTTGAGCGCCTTTCACAAGCGCCCCGCCGCGTTTTCGTCGACTTTCACAGAAGCGATGGCTGCGGCGGGGTGTTTCTTTGGAAAAAGTTCCACTTGCTTTTGGCATTTAAAGTGCTATAATGCAAGCATAACACAGGCCAACGGCCATGGGAAAGGAGAAATACATCATGCTTGACCGTATCGCTTCCATCATGCGTATTTCCGCCCATGTCCTCATGGGTCTGTTTACCTATGCCTATTATTACTTTTACTTTAGCCGCTTTTCCCGGCTATCGGCAGGTTGCGCATAGGTTCCAAAGTGTGTTGGATTCCGGGCAGCTTCGCAGATAGCGAGGCTGCTTTTTTCATTATCCAAAATATTTTTATCATAAGGAGAACAAAACCATGAAAAAGCT
>CAVIIB010000081.1:4611-6689 GCA_963642815.1 Oscillospiraceae bacterium
GCGCCGCCACGACCACCGAGACGGCGAGCGCGACCACGGCGGAGACGACCGCCGAGGACAGCGCCGAGACCACCAGCGACGGCAAGACCTACACCGTCGGTATCTGCCAGCTCACCCAGCACGTCGCGCTCGATGCCGCCACACAGGGCTTCATCGACGTTCTGACCGAGGAGCTTGGCGACAGCGTTACCATCATCAACCAGAATGCCTCCGGCGACATCCCCACCTGCGCGACCATCGTGAATGGCTTCGTCTCCGACGGCGTTGACCTCATCCTCGCGAACGCGACCCCGGCGCTGCAGGCTGCCGCCGCCGCCACGGAGGACATCCCCATCCTCGGCACTGCCGTTACGGAATACGGCGTGGCGCTTGACCTGAGCGACTTCGACGGCACCGTCGGCGGCAACATCTCCGGCACCTCCGACCTCGCGCCGCTTGACCAGCAGGCCGCCATGATCACCGAGCTGTTCCCCGAAGCCAAGACCGTCGGCATTCTCTACTGCTCCGCCGAGGCCAACTCCGTCTACCAAGCCGAGGTCGTCAAGACCGCGCTGGAGGACGCGGGTCTGACCGTCAACATCTACACCTTCGCCGACTCCAACGATGTCTCCTCCGTCACCGCCAGTGCCTGTGACGAGTCCGATGTCATCTACATCCCCACCGACAACACCGCCGCCTCCTGCGCCGAGGCCATCAACAACGTCGCCGAGCCCGTCGGTGTCCCCATCGTCGCCGGTGAGGAGGGTATCTGCACCGGCTGCGGCGTGGCTACTCTGAGCATTGACTACTACGAGCTTGGTCGTACCACCGGCCAGATGGCCGTGCGCATTCTGCGTGACGGCGAGGACATCAGCACCATGCCCATCGAGTACTTCCCCGACCCCGTCAAGGAGTACAACCCCGCCATCTGCGAGGCGCTGGGCGTCACCGTCCCCGACGATTACGTCGCCATCGCCGAGTAAGAATAAAGACCGCTCCGCCGGAGTTTTCTCCGGCGGGGCACTCACCGCGCCAATGCGGAGTAATTAAGGAAACGAGAGGATAGAATATGAGTATTGCAGCGTACTTCGCCTCCCTGAATTTCGCCAGCCTGCCGGGACGTATGCCCGCAGCCGTGGCGCAGGGCATACTATGGGGGCTGATGGCTCTGGGCGTTTTCATCACCTTCCGGCTGCTCGACGTGGCCGATCTGAGCGTGGACGGCAGCTTCGCGACCGGCGGTGCTGTGACGGTCATGCTCATTCTGGGCGGCTGGCCCGCATGGGCGGCGCTGCTTGTGGCACTGCTGGCCGGTGTGCTTGCGGGGCTTTGTACCGGGCTTCTGCACACCCGCCTCGGCATTCCCGCCATTCTCGCCGGCATCCTGACGCAGTTCGGTCTCTATTCCATCAACCTGCGTATCATGGGCATGAAGGCCAACCAGACGGCGAGTTTGAAAAACTACGGGATGTTCTGGGAAAACGGCAGCGGCTTCCTCATCTCCTCGCGCTATATTCCCGCCGCCATCGCCACCGGCCTTGTCCTTGCCGTCGTCATCATCGCGCTGTTCTACTGGTACTTCGGAACGGAGCAGGGCAGCGCCCTCCGCGCCACCGGCTCAAACCCCGCCATGAGCCGTGCGCAGGGCATCAACATAAGCCGCATGAAGGTGCTTGGCCTCTCACTCTCCAACGGGCTTGTCGCGCTCTCCGGCGGTCTCATGACCCAGTTCCAAGGCACGGCGGACGTGAACATGGGGCGCGGCGCGATCGTCATCGGTCTTGCCGCCATCATCATCGGCGAGGTGCTTTGCGAGGCCATCTTCCGCAAGGGCTGCAACTTCTCCGTCCGCCTTGGCTTCGTGGTTCTCGGCGGTATCCTCTACTACATCGTCATGACGCTCATCCTCTGGCTCAAGCTCGACCCGAACGACTTGAAGCTCTTCACCGCCATCATCGTGGCGCTGTTCCTCGCCGTTCCCTATTTGCAGGGGCAGCGGCATTCATCGTTCGGTCATCACAGGCACAGCAAAAAGGAGGCGCGGAAAAATGCTTGACATCAACCACATCAGCAAGACCTTCAACCCCGGCACCATCAAC
>CAVIIB010000081.1:6699-7535 GCA_963642815.1 Oscillospiraceae bacterium
GTGCAGGCAAGTCCACGCTGCTCAACGCCGTGGCGGGTGTCTGGCCGGTGGACAGCGGCTCTATCGTGCTGGGCGGGACGGACATCACCGACCTGCCGGAGCATAAACGCGCCGCGTTCATTGGTCGCGTGTTCCAAGACCCGATGATGGGCACAGCGCCGGATATGCAGCTCGAGGAAAATCTGGCGCTCGCGCTGCGGCGCGGCAAGCGCCGGACGCTGCGCTGGGGCGTGACCAAGGCGGAGCGTGAGATGTTCCGTGAAAAGCTCGCGCCGCTGGGGCTGGGGCTTGAAAACCGCATGACGGCCAAGGTCGGGCTGCTCTCCGGCGGTCAGCGTCAGGCGCTGACGCTGCTGATGGCCGCGCTGCAAAGACCGAAGCTGCTGCTGCTTGACGAGCATACCGCTGCGCTCGACCCCGCCACCGCTGCCAAGGTGCTGGAGCTCTCCGACCTCATTGTGGACGAGAACAAGCTCACGGCGCTCATGATCACGCACAATATGCGCGATGCCATCAACCACGGCAACCGCCTCATTATGATGGATCAAGGGCGCATTATCCTCGACATTGCCGGTGAGGAAAAGAAAAAGCTCACCAAGACCGAGCTTCTGCAAAAATTCGCCGAGGTCGCCGGTCAAAGCGAGGAATCCGACGCCGTGCTGTTAAGCTAAAGGCGACGGCACAGACAAGCGACACCGCCAAGGCTCCCCTGAAAGGGGAGCTGGCGGCGGCGTAGCCGCTGACTGAGGGGTTTCTCTCGTAGTCTGTGTGGCTTCCAGAAAACCCCTCCACCGCTTCGCGGTCCCCCTCCCCTTTCAGGGGAGGCAGGGGTTGGT
>CAVIIB010000082.1:0-7485 GCA_963642815.1 Oscillospiraceae bacterium
AATAGCGCGTGTCGAGCAGCACCTCCCCGCCGCAGTCGCAGCGGCAGCGCCAGACGACATAGCCGTTTTTCCGCTGGTCCGTCGCCTCCACAACGGTGAGCATTCCGACGCGCAGCCCGATATAATCACTTTTGCCCATTTTCGTCGCACCTCCCTTGACCCGTTTTACGGAGAAGGGGCTGAACAGCGTCAGCCCCTCCCCCACCTACCGCATGACGCGGCGTTTTTTCAGTGCTCCCTGCGCTTCGTCAGCACCACCGCCGCAGCGCAGCCGCAGCCGCCCGCGAGCGCCAGTCCGAGCCACAGCCCAAGACGGCTGCTATCGCCCGTGCTGGGAGCCTTCTTCTCGGCCTTCGGATAGCTGTTGGTGAACAGGATGGAGCTTGCCGTCTTATTGCCGGTCGTGATCGCCGACTTCGCGGAAAGCGTACCGTCCATGTTCTCCGTCACGGTGACGGTCACGGTGTACACCGTCTTGTCGTAGGTGCAGCTCTTGTCCGTGCCCGCGACCTCGCTTATCTCATAGACGTATGTCCCGGCCTTGGTGTACTTGATTTCGGGGAAGCTCACCTTACCGGCGCCGGTGACGGTCACGCTGTCCTTTTCGGGCATGGGCGCATTGTCCTTGGCCGTCAGCTTGAAGCGATAGGTCTCGGCCTTGGCGGGCGCGTCGCCCGTCAGCTTCTTCTCGATTTGCGGCAGCGTCAGCGTTGCCGGTGTATAGTCTTTATAGTTGTTGGTGAAAGTGATGGCCTCGACCGGTACCAGCTCTTTACCCTGCGGCTTTGTCACGTTGTATTCGGCCTTGAGAGCGCCCGTTTCCTCGTCCTTGGTCACCTCGACGTTCAGTGTATAGACCGTGCCGTCGTAGTCACAGAGCGGGTTCGTTCCCTTCTCCTCGCTCACCGTGTAGCGGTAAGTCCCGGCGGTGTTATAGGTGATGGCGGTGAAGCCGGCGTCGCCCCTACCGGTATGCTTGACCGTCTGGAGGGTTTCGTTGTCCTCATTCTTGAGGACGAATGTGTATTCCTCGTCCGTGGGTATGTCCGTGCCGCTCAGCATTTTTGTGACGTTCGGCAGCGTCAGCGTCACGGGCGTATACGCTCTGTAGCTGTTGGTGAAGGGCAACGCACCCTCTACATACACAAGCTTCTTCTGCTCGCCCTCTTTGATTACCTTTGTTACTTTGGTCGTGGCTTCGAGCGCCCCGTGGGAAGTTTGGCTCTTTGTCACCGTGACGGTCACGTGATACTCCGTCGCATCATAGGTGCAGCGCGGATTGGTTCCCTTGACCTCACGCACCACAAAGGAGTACTCGCCGACGTTGGTAAACTCCAGCTCAAACTTGGCAGTGCCCGCGCCGGCACGCTGGACCTCTTTGGTTGTCGTCTGGGTGTCCGCCAGTTCGAAGGTGTATAGCTCATCCGTGGGAGCGTCCGTGCCGGTGACTGTCTTGGAGACTTCAATTTCAGCCTTGGCCGGTGTGTACGCATGATAGGTGTTTGTAAAGGCAGCCGTGGCTTCTTTCCCTGCCTCAACGGTGACGGTGGACGGCCCACTGCTTTCGCAGTAGTAGAGAACACCATTCCCCTCTACATCGTCGAAAGGTTCCTCCGTAATGGTGTAGTCGTCTCCCGGCTCAAGCTCGGCGATGATGGTTCTTGCCGAACCGTTGCCTTTAACGGGCAGAGTGACTGTCCTTACAACATCATTTCCTTCTTTTTTGACTGTGAACTTATAAGTAATTTCATTTTCATAGTCGTCCGGCAGACCAGTCACGGTCTTGGTGAGCGTAAGCGAGCCGGTGGTGGGCGCGGCCTGCGCGACCTTGATGAGGATGAAGTAGCCGACATTGCCCTTGTTGTTGCTGTCATGGCAGAAGGCAATAACATCCAACTCCTTACTGTACGTTCCGTCCACAGTATCTGCGGGAGCGGGATTCAGAACGGTCTGTCCCGGGTTGCCGCATTTATAGGCAGTGGCGCTGGCAGCGTGAATGCAGGCTATTTTTACTTGCTCCACATAGTAGCCTTCCGCGACCTTGATCTCCAGCGTGGCCTTAGCGTTCTTGTCGGCATAGATTAGGCCGACGCTAGTACCGTCCTGATGAGTGCCGCCCTCCGTGTTGGAGTCAGCTTGGGTAATCGTCCGCGTACCGAGCTTCACAGACGTGACATTGCCTTTTCCCAAACCGCTCGTCCCATTGGTCGTATCCCACCAAATAAGCTTCTTTGCGTCGTAGTCATCGCGACTGACCGAATCGCCGTCCAGCGGCAGCTCCGAGCCGCCGTCGAGGGGTACGGTGTTTTCCTCCGTCTGGACTTCCTCCGTCGAGGCCTCCTCCGTCGGGAGCGCCTCGTTTTCCGCCGCAAGGCTCGCAGCGGAGAGCAGCACCCCGCAGAGCATGACGGCCATTAACAAAGCAAGTATGCGCTTTTTCATGTCATATCACCTCAGTGTGTATTGTTACAACCCCAGTATAGCACCCGTTTTGTTATCTGTCAACTAACAAATGTCGTAGTTTGAATAATTTAAATTTGGCTAATTCGGAGTAAAATTATTTATTGAAGTAAAGTGTCGGAGGAAGCGAAGGTATGATGGATATGAATGGCAAATACCCCCCCCCCAGAATTTGACAACACCGAGAAATACGTTGAGCTGGGCTATAACATCGCCTACTACCGCAAGCACGAGGGGCTCACGCAGGAGCAGCTGTCCGATCTTGTCGGTATCAGCCGCCAGCACCTCGGCGCCATTGAAGCGCCGAACCTTGTGCGCCATATCTCGCTCGATTTGCTTTTTAATTTCGCCAACGTCTTGCACGTCGCTCCCTCGAAGCTCTTGGAATTCCGCTCATAAACAAAGCCGCCCCACAGGGCGACAATAAAACACCGGCGGAGCACAAGCTCCGCCGGTTCGGTTTATCAAAAAAACGCACGGGCGCAGAGAACCCCCCGGCTCCCTTGTGTAAAGGGAGCCATGGACTGGGAAGCTCGCCCAAGGCTCCCCTGAAAGGGGAGCTGGCAGCGGCGTAGCCGCTGACTGAGGGGTTTCTCTCGTAGCCCTGTGCAGACTTGCTTAACCCCTCCACCGCTTCGCGGTCCCCCTCCCCTTTCAGGGGAGGCAGGGAATTTGTGGTTTTCGCGGCACTCCCTTTCAGGGGAGGCTGGGGATTGGTGGTAATCGCAGCCCCCCTCAGGGGAGGCGATGGGTGCGGTGCAAATTCGGAGAAAAAGCTCCCTTTGACAAGCGAAAACGCCATGCGGCGAGAGAGCCGCATGGCGTTTTTTGTGGGTCGATCAGTCGGTCACATAGGGCAGGAGCGCGATCTGACGGGCACGCTTGATGGCCTCGGTCAGCTGGCGCTGATGCATGGCGCAGGTGCCGGTCGTCCGGCGAGGCAGGATCTTGCTCCGCTCGGACATGAACTTGCGCAGACGCGCCGTGTCCTTGTAGTCGATATGGGTGGCCTTGTCCACGCAGAACTGGCAAACCTTTCTGCGCTTACGGGGCTTGGCCTTGTTATCGCGATCGTAAGGCATATTACAATCCTCCTAAAATCTCAAAACGGCAATTCGCCGTCGCCATCGTCCAGCTCCGCGAAGGTGCTGCCGCTCGCCGCCGCCTGCCGATAGCCGGAGGGCGCGGACGCGCCGGTGCTTCCGGCGGCGCTGTTGTCACGCGACTTTTTGGATTCGCAGAAATAGACGTTGTCCACCACGACCTCCGCGCTGCGGCGTTTGTTGCCCTCGCGGTCGTTCCAGTCGCGGATCTGCAGCCGACCGCTGACGGCGGTCATGCTGCCCTTGGAAAAATACTTGGAGACGAACTCGCCCGTCTGACGCCACGCCACACAGTCGATAAAATCCGTCTGCCGTTCGCCGCCGTCGCGGGAGCCGAAGTCCCGCTCGACCGCCAGTGAGAACGAAGCCACCGCCGTGCCGGACTGCGTATAGCGCAGCTCCGGATCGCGGGTCATCCGTCCCATGAGGGTGATGTGGTTAAGCATCGGTATACCCCCCTCCGTTCAGTCGCAGCGCAGAGTGATCAGGCTGCGAATAACGCCGTCGGTAATGCCAAGAACACGGTCAAGCTCCGCAGGGAGATCCGGCGAGCTTGTGAACTTGATGAGGATATAGTAGCCCTCCGAGATGTAGTTGATTTCGTAGGCGAGCTTCTGCTTGCCCATCTCCACCATCTCGTCAAGCGTGCCATTCGCCTCAACAAGGCTCTTGAACTTTTCAACGATGGCCTCGCGTGCCTCATCCTCCAGATTCGGATTGATGATGTACATGCACTCGTACTTTTCGCTGACTTTTGCCACTTGAGCACCTCCTTTTGGTCTGTTGGCCCCCGTTTTTCCACGGGAGCAAGGAAATTAGCCTGCCCCACACGGGTCAAGCCCTATTATTATACACAAAACCCCCGCAAAGTCAAGCACCCTTGCGGAAAAAATAAAACGTGCTACAATAGCAAGCAGACCATTATCATGGAGGAATATGTTGATGAAATTTTCCGAAATGCCCTATACCCGACCAGAGAAGGACGCGGTGCTTGCGGCGCTGGCGGACTTTACGGCGCGGCTCAAGTCCGCCACGAGCTTTGCGGAGGCCGATGCTGTTTTCCTCGAGGAAGACCGCTACACCGCCGATGTCGAGAGTGAGTTCACCATCGCGGCCATCCGCCACTCCATCGACACCCGCGACGCCTTCTATGACGCGGAATCCGACTACGCCGACGAGACGCAGCCCCTCTTGCAGGAGGGTGTCATGGCGTGGAGCATCGCGCTCACGCAAAGCCCGTTCCGCCCCGATTTTGAGCGGAAATACGGCGATCTCCTCTTCCGCAACACGGAGCTTTCGCTCAAGGCGTTCTCGCCGGCAATCGTGCCGGAGCTGCAAAGGGAAAACGCGCTGACCACCGAATATGACAAGCTCGTCGCCTCCGCGCAGATCCCGTTTGAGGGCGGCGTATACACCGTGGCGCAGATGGGACCGTTCCTAAAAGACCCGGACGACACGCGCCGCCGCGCCGCATGGGTCGCCGTCGGAGGCTGGTTTGACTCCGTGGGCGGCGAGCTTGACCGCCTTTACGATGAGCTGACGCACCTGCGCGACAGCATGGGGCGCAAGCTCGGCTATGACGGCTATACGGAGCTTGGCTACTACCGCATGACGCGCAACTGCTACGGCAAGGCCGAGGTTGAGCGCTTCCGCGAGGCCGTGCGCCAATATGTCGTGCCCGTGGCCGACCGTCTCTACCGGGCGCAGGCCGAGCGTCTTGGCAAAAGCTACCCGCTCGACGAGGCCGATGCCGCGCTCCAGTTCCGCTCCGGCAACCCTACACCCGCCGGAGACAGCGAGCATATCCTCGCCATGGGGCGCAAGTTCTACCATGAGCTGAGTGCGGAGACGGGCGTGTTCATCGACCATATGCTCGACGACGGCATGATGGACGTGCTGGCCAAGCCCGGAAAGCAGGCCGGTGGCTACTGCACCGAGATACCCAAATACAAAACGCCGTTCATCTTCGCCAACTTCAACGGCACACAGGACGATGTGGAGGTCGTCACCCACGAGGCCGGACACGCCTTTGAGTCATGGACGGCGCGGGACATCGTTCCGACGAGCTACGTCTTCCCCAGCATGGAGGCCTGCGAGGTACACTCCATGTCGATGGAGTTCTTCGCGTGGCCGTGGTCGGAGGATTTCTTCGGCGACGATGCCCGCAAGTTCCGCTACTCCCACCTCGCCGCCGCACTCACCTTCATCCCCTACGGCACAATGGTCGACCACTTCCAGCACATCGTCTATGAAAAGCCGGACATGACTCCCGCCGAGCGCACCGAGGTCTGGAGGGAGCTTAGCGCCGTTTACCTCCCGTGGATAAAGCTGGACGGCGCGATCCCGTTTTTCGGGGATGGTCGCCGCTGGCAGCGCCAGCTCCACATCTACGACTCGCCGTTCTACTATATCGACTACTGCCTCGCGCAGACCATGAGCCTCTATTTCTGGGCGCAGATACAGACCGACCGCGAGGCCGCATGGAAGCAGTATTACGCCTATACCAAGCTCGCCGGAACAAAGACCTTCACCGGTCTGCTTGAAGCCGCCGGACTGCCCTCCCCGTTCGACAGCGAGACGCTGCGCGGCGTGTGCAGGGCGGCCTCCGACTGGCTCGACGGCTACGACATGAGCGGTATTGAGTGAGAAAATATCAATTTTTTTAAGTTTATACTTGTGAAAAAAGCTCTCTTGTGGTATGGTTAAGTGGTAAGACTTACCGACACAAGGAGAGTTTTTTCATGCAATACGATCCCAAACAAAAATTCAACATGACGCTAAAGCCGCCCGCGCCGAAGCGTTATCTCCTACCGGCGGAGTGGATCGGCTCGATGTTCATGGCCGACCCCTTTTCCGCCACCATCAAAAAAATAAACTGCGAGGGGCTGCAAAAGCCCTATCTCATGCTGGCGACCCACGCGAGTATGCGCGATTTCCCGATGGCCATCCGTGCGACCTTCCCCCACCGCAGCTATTGGATCATCTCCGTGGAGGAGTTTGCGGGGCGCGAGTGGCTGCTCCGCTCCGCCGGTGGTATCGGCAAGCGCAAGTTCACCCAGCAGCTCCCCGTCGTCAAGCACATCATCAACATCCTCAAAAAGCAAAAAATGATTGTCACCATCTATCCCGAAGCGCGTTACAGCCTCGCCGGTATCAACGAGCGTATTGACGGTGCGCTCGGCAAGCTCGCGAAGCAGTGCCACGTCCCCGTGGTCGTGTTCATGCAGCACGGCAACTTCCTCAACTCGCCCCAGTGGTGCAAAAAGCCGACACGCCCCGTCCGCTGTGAGGGCGAGATGATACAGGTCGTCACCCGCGAGGAGGTCGAAACGCTCTCCGCCGACGAGATACAAAAGCGCATCGAGGAAGCCTTTGTCTACGACGAATACGCATGGCAGCGCGACAACCACATCCGCATCCCAAGCCGCTATCGCGCCCACAACATCCACCGTATTCTCTACCAGTGCCCCGCCTGCGGCAAGGAGCACACGATGACGAGCGAGTTCACCCAGCTTTGGTGTACCGACTGCGGCGCTCGCTGGCGCATGGACGAATACGGCGTGCTTGACCGGCTTGACGGCGAGAACGTGTTCACCCACGTCCCCGACTGGTACCGCTGGGAGCGCGAGAATGTCAACCGTGAGGTGCGCGAGGGGCGCTACTGCTTCGAGGACGACGCACGACTGGAGCTTCTCGTGTCGAGCTTCCACAAATTCAAGGAGATCGGTCATGTGAAGCTGCGCCATGACTACGACGGCTTCACCATCACCGGCACGCTGGACGACGGCACGGCCTTTTCCCTCAACCGCTCGCCGCAGAGCATGATAAGCTGCCACATCGAATACGACTTCAAGGGTCGCGGCGACGACATTGACCTCGCCACGAGCGACGACAGCTATTGGGTCTATCCCCTCACGGCGAA
>CAVIIB010000083.1:0-7484 GCA_963642815.1 Oscillospiraceae bacterium
GGCTCCCTTGTGTAAAGGGAGCTGTCAGCGAAGCTGACTGAGGGATTGAAAATCTGCGACGACCTCCAGCTTACAACCCCTCCGTCACGGCTTGCGCCGTGCCACCTCCCCTTACACAGGGGAGGCTTTGGATTGCGCAAATCCAGAGAAACTGCGTTTTTGGTGCTTGACAGGGTGTGCCATATACCCTGTCTTTTTATTTGGGAGGAACGCATGGACGAGATACTGCGCGAGCAGCTGGACGCGCCGGAGAGCGTGATACAGGATTTTCTGCGCTATGGCGAGCGGCTGAAGGAGACGAACGCCGTCACGAACCTGACGGCGATACGCGACGATGCGGGCATTGCGCGGCTGCATTTTCTGGACAGCGCGGCGCTGCGTGAGCTCGCCGATTTCTCTGGGCGCGACGTGATCGACGTGGGCACGGGCGCGGGCTTCCCCGGCCTCCCGCTGCGGCTTTTGCAGCCGGATATGCGCCTCACGCTACTCGACGCCAACAACAAGAAGGTCGAGTTCCTCCGTGGCGTATGCGCCGAGCTTGCGCCGGATGTGCGCTGCCTCTGGGGTCGCGCCGAGGAGCTAGGGGAGCTGCGTGAGAGCTTCGACATCGCAGTAAGCCGTGCCGTGGCGGAGCTTGAAATGCTTGCGGAGCTCTGTCTGCCGCTCGTGCGAGACGGCGGGCTGTTTATCGCCATGAAGAAGCCCGACTGCGACGCGGAGGTGCAGCGGGCGGACGGCGCCATTCGGGCGCTCGGCGGCCATCTGCGCGGCATTACGCGCTACACCGTCCCCGGCACGGACGTGGAGCACGCCGCCGTCCTCATCGACAAGACGAAGCCGACCCCGGCGCAGTACCCGCGCCGCTGGGCGCAGATCAAGAAAAAACCGCTGGGAGGAGAGAGAGCATGAAGCTGCTTTCAGAGAGCTACGGTGTCAACTGCTTTGACGAACGGGAGATGGATCGCCGCCTTGACGCCAAGGTGCGGAGCGCACTCAAGCGCACGATAGAAAAGGGCGAGCCTCTATGGGCATGGGTGGCCGACGCGGTGGCCGCCGCCATGTGCGATTGGGCGGTGGAGCATGGCGCGACGCACTATACCCACTGGTTCCAGCCCATGACCGGCGTGACCGCCGAGAAGCACGAGAGCTTCCTGACCCCCGCCGGACACGGCGACGCCATCGTCGATTTCTCCGGCAAGGAGCTCATCCGTGGTGAGCCGGATGCCTCGTCCTTTCCCTCCGGCGGGCTTCGCGCCACCTTTGAAGCGCGTGGCTATACCGCGTGGGACCCCACGAGCTACGCCTTTATCAAGGACAACACCCTCTGTATCCCCACCGCCTTTTGCTCCTACGGCGGTGAGGCGCTCGACAAGAAAACGCCGCTGCTGCGCTCCATGGACGCTCTCAATTCGGCTTGCCTGCGGCTTTTGCGGCTGCTCGGCTATGACTGCGGCCACGTCTGGCCGGCGGTCGGCACGGAGCAGGAGTATTTCCTCGTTGACCGCGAGGTATATGAGCGGCGCAAGGATCTCATCTACACGGGTCGCACCCTGTTCGGCGCACGTCCGCCCAAGGGACAGGAGCTGTCCGACCACTATTTCGGGAGCATTCCCAGCCGCGTCGCGGACTTCATGGCGGAGCTGGACTTCGAGCTGTGGCAGCTCGGCGTACCCGCCAAGACGGAGCATAACGAGGGCGCACCCGCCCAGCATGAGCTTGCGCCGGTGTTCGAGAAATGCTCGCCCGCCGTTGACCACAACCAGCTCACCATGGACCGTATGCGCGTCATCGCGGAGCGGCATGGGCTTGCCTGTCTGCTGCACGAAAAGCCCTTTGAGGGGGTCGCCGGGTCGGGCAAGCACAACAACTACTCCCTGCTGACCGACAGCGGCGAGAATCTGTTCTCACCGGGCAGCGAGCCGCACGACCGCCGCCGCTTCCTTGTCTTCTTCATCGCCTTTATCGCCGCCGTGGACGAGCACCAAGACCTGCTTCGTATCAGCGTGGCCGGTGCGGGGAACGACCACCGCCTCGGCGGAAGCGAAGCGCCGCCCGCCATCGTGTCGGTGTATGTGGGTGAGGAGCTGGAGCGGCTGCTCGATGCCGTGGAGCAGGGTGAGCCCGTCGTGTTCCGCGAGTCGGAGGCACTGCAAACCGGCGTCATGGCGCTTCCCGCCATACCCCGCGACACGAGCGACCGCAACCGCACCGCGCCCATCGCCTTTACCGGCAACAAATTCGAGTTCCGTATGCTCGGCGCAAGCCAATCCGCCGCCGACTGCAACACCGTCCTCAACACGGCGCTGGCCGACATCCTAGAGCGCATGGCGGATGAGCTGAGTGGCGCACCCGACTTTGAGACGGCGCTGCGCGAGCTGCTGGCGCGTATGGTGAGCATTCACCGCCGCATTCTTTTCTCCGGCAACTGCTATGACGAGGCGTGGGTGGAGCAGGCGGAAAAGCGCGGGCTGCTCAATCTCCGCAGCACGGCGGACGCGCTCCCGCTGCTGACGACCGAGCGGAATATGACGCTGTTCTCGCGGCGCGGCGTGATGAGCCCCGGCGAGCTTTGCGCCTACCGCGACATCCAGCTTGACATCTACTGCAAGCGCCTGAACATCGAGGCGCAGGTCATGACCGAGATGGTGCGCACCGACATCTTCCCCGCCGTGATGAGCTTTGAGCGGCTTGTCGCCGGGACGATACGCGCCAAGGACGACATCGATGTGGAATCCCCGGCGGAGAATGCGCTGCTCCAGCGGCTCAACAAGCTCGCCGAGGCGCTGTACAAGCGCTGTGAGCAGTTGGAACGCGCCACGAGCGCCGAAGCGCCGGAGGACTGCGCCGCCCGCGCCGCGTATTACCATGACGTGGTGTTGCAGGATATGCAGTCGCTGCGCAGTGTGGCGGATGAGCTTGAAACCCTTGTCGGCAAAAAGCACTGGCCCTTCCCCAGCTACGGTCGGCTGCTGTACCACCAGTAATATACAAAACACCGCCGGACGGGAATTTGTCCGGCGGTCATTTTTTACTGTCTTTTACTTCCCCACGCAGAAGCGGGCGAAGATACCGTTGGTCACGTCCTCGCGGACGCTGCGGCCGGAGAGCTCGCCAAGAGCGCCGAGTGCGCCCTCCAGCTCCGTCAGCACCGCGTCCGGCGCAACGCCGCCGTCCATGGCGGAAAGCGTCTCATGCAGATAGTCGAGCGCCCGCGATACCGCGTCGGCCTGTCTCGCGCTGGTAAGCACCTCCCCGGCGGCGACGCCCGTCTCCGGCGGAAATAGCTCGGCGACCCGCGCCTCCAGCTCGTCCAGTCCCGCTCCGGTCTTCGCGCTGATACGCAGCGCAGCGGGCAGCTCAAAGGCGGCAGGGAGGTCGGCTTTGTTGAGCAGCACGATGGACTTCTCCGCTGCGGCTGCCTCGTCCAATATCGCCCGGTCGCCCGCTGTCAGCGGCACGGAGCCGTCCAGCACCGCAAGCACAAGGGACGCGCCCCTTGCGGCCTCCCGCGCCCGCTCCACGCCGATACGCTCCACGGGGTCATCCGTCTCACGCTGTCCGGCGGTGTCCGTAAGCCGCAGCAGCACCCCGCCCAGCACAGCCTTTTCCTCCAAGGTGTCCCGCGTCGTTCCGGCGTGGTCGGTGACGATGGCTCGCTCATAGCCCAGAAGCGCGTTGAGCAGCGAGCTTTTCCCCACATTCACGCGCCCGATGATGGCGGTGGTCACACCGTTTTTCACGAGCGCACCGCGCCGCCATGTCGCAAGCAGCGCCGCGAGCGTGTCCACGCCCTCGCGCAGCGTCCGCCGGTAGTCCGCAAGCTCAAAGGGCTCAATGTCCTCGTCCGGGTAGTCGAGCACGGCGTGGTAGTGCGAGCATATCGCCGTGAGTGTGTCGTACACCGCGTCCGTCCGGCGGCTCACCGCGCCGTCAAGCTGGGACGCGGCCAGCCGCGCCGCCTGCGGCGTTTGCGCGTCGATGAGGTCAATGACGGCCTCCGCCTGTACGAGGTCGAGCCGCCCGTTGAGAAAGGCGCGGCGCGTAAACTCGCCCGCCCGCGCCTGTCGCGCACCGGCGGCAAAGAGGCTCAAAAGCCCCTCGCGCAACACGGTCGGCGAGCCGTGGCATTGAAGCTCCGCCGTATCCTCGCCGGTATAGCTCGCCGGGGCGCGGGAGACCGTGGCAAGGCAGAGATCAAGCGTCTCACCGTCACGGTCGAGCAGCCGCCCATAGACAAGCGTGTGGCTTGCCCGTGTACTCATGCGACCACCGTGCGCCGGGACAAACACGCGGTCAAGCACGGCGACGGCCTCCGGCCCGGAGATACGGAGTATGCCAATAGCGGCCAGCGCCGAGCCGGTGGCGATGGCCGCGATGGTATCAAGGCCGGACGACGCGCTCATTTCTGGTCGTCGTCCTCCTCGGCGAGGTAATAGGTCAGCGCGAGGAAGCTGTCGGAGAAGTGGATATTCTCCACAAGCACGCCGGAGTCGCCGGTGTCAAGCTCGATGTTGGTGAAGTTCCAGATGGCGCGGATACCGGCACCAACAAGCTGGTCGGTCAGCTCCTGCGCGGCGCGGCGCGGGACGGCCAGAATGGCGATGTCCACCTTGTTGTCAAAAACGTACTCCGCAAGCTTTTCGCCGGCATAGACGGGATAGCCGTCGATCTCCGTGCCGACAAGCTCCGGCCTCACGTCGAACGCGCCCAGCAGACGGAAGCCCTCGATCATGTGGCTGAAGTTCTCGATCAGCGCGTGACCGAGGTTGCCCACGCCGACAAGCACGGCCTTATAGTTGCGGTCAACGCCGAGGATGTGGCTGATCTGCTCGCGCAGCGAGGCGATGTTGTAGCCGTAGCCCTGCTGACCAAATTCGCCGAAGCAGGAGAAGTCCTGCCGTATCTGGGACGGCGTAAGCCCCATCTGGCGACCAAGCTCGCCGGAGGAGATACGCTCCTCGCCCTGATAGCTCAGATCGTCCAGCTTCCGAAGATAGCGGGGCAGACGGCGGATGACGTTGTTGGATATGTTCATGCGCTTCATGGCAAATTTCCTCCACGGTTTTTCTTTCGGTTTTTCTTTCAGACTACCACAAAATCGGGAAAGTTTCAATTCTTATTGTAACCGCCGTGATAAATATGTTATAATTCCTCTGTTATGATGGAAGAAAGAATATCCCACGCCTATCTGCTGGTTTCCCCGTCGGAGACCTCGCGGGAGGTCGAGGCGCAGAAGCTCGCACAGCGCTTGCTCTGCTCCCGTCCCCATGCGCCCTGCGGCGAGTGCCGCGACTGCCGGAAGCTGCTCGCCGGGGTACACCCCGACCTCCTCTGGCTGCGCCGCCAGACGGACGACAAGGGACGGCTGCGCCGCGATATCACCGTCGATCAGGTGCGCTCTCTGACGGCGGATGCCGCCGTTGCGCCGAACGAGGCCGAGCGCAAGGTCTATATCATCCCCGAAGCGGACGCCCTGAACACCCAAGCGCAAAACGCCCTGCTCAAGGCGCTGGAGGATCCACCCGGTCACGCCTGCTTCATCCTCTGCACACCGGCGGCGGACGCGCTTTTGCCGACGGTGCTGAGCCGTCTTGTCCGTGTACACGCCGCGCCGGAGGAGAAGGCGGAAAGCCCGCTCATGCCGTTTGCGGCGGAGTATCTCTCGCTGCTCGCCGGGGGTGACCGCGCCGCGCTCGCGCAGTTTTGTATGCAGCGGGCGGAGCTTGACCGAGACGAGGCGCTTGAATTCATCGACTGTATACGCACGCTCACCGTCCGCGCCCTCTGCGGCGAAGCGCCGGTCACGGGACTGGGACGGGAGGCGCTGTTCCGCCTGTGCGAGCTTCTGGACAAGGCGGGGCTTTATTTGCGGCGCAACCTGTCGGCAAGGCAGGTGCTTGGTCTCATGGCCGTTGCGCCGGAGCTAGGAAAGGAAAGAACATAAATTGGCAATCGTAGTTAGTGTTAAATTCAGAAATCGGGGCAAGCTCTACTACTTCGACCCCGTTGACCTTCAGATCTCGGACGGGGCGCAGGTCGTTGTGGAGACGGCCAAGGGGCTGGAGCTGGGCGTTGCCGTCAAGGGCAACCACGAGGTCGAGGACGAGCGCGTGGTGCAGCCGCTGCGCCCGGTGGCGCGTATCGCCACGGACAACGACCTCCGTATCGCCTCGCTGTGCCGCCGCCGCGAGCGGGAGGCTTACGTTGTCTGCAAGCAGAAAATCGAGCAGCATGGGCTGGAAATGAAGCTGGTGGACGTGGAGTGTGCCTTTGAGGGCAACAAAATCCTCTTTTTCTTTTCGAGCGACGGGCGCGTGGACTTCCGCGAGCTTGTCAAGGACTTGGCCGGTGTGTTCCGCACCCGTATCGAGCTGCGCCAGATCGGCGTGCGCGACGAGGCGCGTATGCTCGGCGGGCTTGGTATCTGCGGTCGCGCCTTTTGCTGCGGCAGCTTCATGGACGAGTTTGCCTCCGTCTCGACCAAGATGGCGAAAACCCAGTCCATGTCATTAAACCCCGCCAAGATATCCGGCGCGTGTGGACGGCTTATGTGCTGCCTCCGCTATGAGCAGGCGGCGTATGAGGAGCTGGTGAAGAACGTCCCGAAGAACGGCGCGTTTGTGGAAACGCCGGACGGCTACGGCAACGTGACGCAGGTCAACGTGCTGCGCCAGACGGTGCGCGTCAAGCTTGACGGGCTTATGGAGGATGCCATCAAGGGCTATGAGGCAGACGAGGTCGCGGTCATCCCCGGCGGACGACCCAGAGACGGAAGCCAGCCGCCCCACATCCTTGTCGTCAAGCCGAAAAAGCCCAAGGAGCCGGAGCCTGACCGCTGGATCATGCCGCAAATGCTCTCCGACGCGCTGTCGGACAAGCCCTCGGAGAATGCCGATAAGCCCAAGCGCCCCAACCGTCCCCGCAAAAAGCCCGCACCCAAGGGCGAGGGACGCAAGCCGGAGGAGAAAAAGCCGGATGGGGAGAGGTCGGAGCGCCGCGCCAACACGGGCGAGAAGCGGACGGACGGACGCAAGTCCGGCTATGACCCGCGCCGCCGCAACCGCTATCGCGGCAAGCCCCGCAGAGACGGCGGCACACCCAAGGAGGGCGGTCATGAGGGAGAATGAGAAGCGGCGTGACGGCGGGAAAAAGCTCCTTCAGCGCGTGACCGCCGCCGTGCTGGTCGCCGCCGCGCTGGTGCAAATGATCGGTGTCGCCGCCGGCAAGAACCCAAAACGGAAATAACAAAGACAATACAATCGGACTGTCAAAGCTGCTGCGCTGGCGCGGTAGTACCCCGACACCCTTGTGTAAAGGGATGCTTTGGGTCGGTGCAGCTCCCCAAGGCTCCCCTGAAAGGGGCGCTGGCAGCGGCAAAGCCGCTGACTGAGGGGTTTCTCTTGGAGATTTTGCAAGCGCACAGAAAACCCCTCCACCGCTTCGCGGTCCCCCTCCCCTTTCAGGGGAGGCTGGGGATTGGTGGT
>CAVIIB010000084.1:0-7458 GCA_963642815.1 Oscillospiraceae bacterium
ATATGCTCCGGGGCGATCTCCTCCGCGCCGTCGAGGTCGGCGATCGTCCGCGCCACCTTGCGGATACGGTCATAGCTCCGTGCCGTGAGGTTGAGCGCGTCAAACGCGCTTTTCATCAGCGCCGAGCACGCCGGTGAGAGCGCACACCATGTCTCCATCTCCGCCGGACTCATGCGAGCGTTGGAGCGCAGCCCGTCGCCGAAGCGCTCATGCTGGCGCTCGCGGGCGGCATCCACCCGCGCCTTGATGGCGGCAGAGCTCTCGCCGGACGGACGGGATTGAAGCTCCTCATATTCAAGGGCGGGTACCTCGACCATAATATCAATGCGGTCAAGCAGCGGTCCGGAAACCTTGGCTTGGTATTGCCGCACGGACAGCGGTGTGCAACGGCAGCGCCCGGAGGGGTGTCCGTACCAGCCGCAGCGGCAGGGGTTCATGGCGCAGACAAGCATAAAGCGGCTGGGATAGGTCGCCGAGCCGGAGGCACGGGAGATCGTGACCTCGCCCTCCTCCAAGGGCTGGCGCAGCACCTCAAGCACGTCGCGGTGGAACTCCGGCAGCTCGTCCAAGAAAAGCACACCGTTGTGCGCGAGGCTCATCTCGCCCGGACGCAGCTCCACGCCACCGGCCAGCGCCTGTCGCGAGGAGGTCTGGTTCGGGGCGCGGAACGGGCGGCGCGTGAGCACGGGATTGTCAGGTCCGGTAAGCCCCGCGACCGACCATATCTCCGTTGCGCGTAGCGCCTCCTCGCGGGTCATGTCCGGCAAAATACCGGGCAGCCGCTTGGCAAGCATGGACTTGCCCGCACCCGGCGGTCCGACCATGAGCAGGTTGTGACCACCCGCCGCCGCAACCTCCAAGGCGCGTTTTACGTTGTCCTGTCCCTTGACATCGAAGAAGTCTGGGTACTGCCCCGGTTCGGGCTCGATGGTCTGTGGCTCGGCGGCTGTGATGAGGCTCTCGCCGGAGAGGTGCGCCAAAAGCTGCGGCACATCCCGCACGGGGTATACCTCCACATCCCCGGCATAGGCGGCCTCCGCCGCGTTCTCCGCCGGTACGAACAGGCGCTTTGCTCCGGCACGACAGGCCGCGAGCGCCATCGGCAGCGCCCCGGACACGGGACGAAGCTGTCCCGTGAGCGAAAGCTCGCCGAAAAACATATCGTCCGGGCGGGGCGCGTGTGCCTGCTCCGTTGCGCAGAGCAGCGCGAGCAGCACGGGCAGGTCATACACCGTGCCGTTTTTCTTGGTGTCCGCCGGGGCGAGGTTGACCGTGATACGGCTGGGCGGAAACTCGTAGCCGCAGTTTTTCACGGCGGCGCGTACACGGTCAGCCGCCTCCTTGACGGAGGCATCCGGCAGTCCGACAATATCAAAGCGCGGCAGCCCGGTGGAGAGGTACAGCTCAAGCTGTACCTCATAGCCGCCGATACCCCGCAGTCCCAGCGAGCGGATCTTAGCGTACACGCAGCCCCAACTCCTTTTTTCTCTCTTATTTCTCCGCAGTTACCGCGATGTGCAGCTCGTCAAGCTGGGTCTGCGTCACCTCGGAGGGTGCGCCCATCATGACATCCTGCGCGTTTTTGTTCATGGGGAACGGGATAATCTCGCGGATGGAGCTCTCACCGGCGAGCAGCATGACCATGCGATCCACGCCCGGTGCAATGCCCGCATGAGGGGGCGCACCGTAGCAGAAGGCGTTGTACATAGCGGGGAATTTCTTCTTCACGTCCTCCTCGCCGAGGCGCACCATCTCAAAGGCCTTGATCATGATCTCCGGGTCGTGGTTGCGCACCGCGCCGCTGGACAGCTCCACGCCGTTGCAGACGAGGTCGTACTGGTCGGCGGTGATGTCGAGGGGGTCAAGCTCACCGCGCTCGGCGCGGAGCAGCGTCTCCAGCCCACCGGCGGGCATGGAAAACGGGTTGTGGCAAAATTCAAGCTCGCCGCTCTCCTCGCCGATCTCGTACATCGGGAAGTCGACGATCCAGCAGAACTCATAGCGCCGCTCGTCCATATGTCCGGCGCAGGCCGCGCCGAAGGTCTTTATCATCACGCCGGAGGACTTGACGGCGGCCTCACCCGCCGCGACGACGACCAGCGTATTGGGCTTGAGCGCAAGGCTCTTTTCAAGCTCACCGCGCAGCGCGGTGACAAACTTGGCGATGCCGCCCGCAAGCTCGCCGTTTTCATCGACCTTGAACCAGTAGCCCTTGCTGCCGGACTGTACCTCGCAGTCGGCGAGCAGCTTCTCGATCTGCTTGCGGGTGAGGGTGCAGTCGGCAATGTCGATCATGCGCACCGTCTGCCCGCGCAGCGGCTCAAACTCGCTGGCTTCAAAGAGCGGGGACACGGTCTTGCAGGTCAGGTCAATGCGCAGGTCGGGCTTGTCCGTGCCGTAGGTCGCAAGCGCGTCCTTGTACGCGATACGGCGGAACGGCGCGGCGGAGGCGATGTCATAAGTGCCGTACTCGGCAAAAATGGGGGGCAGCACGTCCTCGATGACGGCGAACACGTCCTCCTGTCCGGCAAAGGCCATCTCCATGTCGAGTTGGTAGAACTCGCCGGGGCTGCGGTCGCCGCGGGCATCCTCGTCGCGGAAGCAGGGGGCAATCTGGAAGTAGCGGTCGAAGCCGGAGGTCATGAGAAGCTGCTTGAACTGCTGCGGCGCTTGGGGCAGGGCGTAGAACTTGCCGGGGTGCTTACGCGCCGGAACAAGATAGTCGCGAGCGCCCTCCGGGGAGGAGACCGTCAGAATGGGGGTCGTGATCTCCAAAAAATCATGCTCCATCATGGCGCGGCGCAGCGCCGCCACGACGTTGCAGCGGAGGATGATGTTCTTCTTCACCGCCGGGTTGCGGAGGTCGAGATAGCGGTATTTGAGCCGCGCCGTTTCGTCCGCGTCGCGGCTGCGGTTTATCTCAAAGGGAAGCTCGTTATAGCGGCAGCGGCCAAGCACCTCCACCGTCTCCGGCACAAGCTCCACGTCGCCGGTCGCCTGCTTGGGGTTTTTGCTGTCGCGCTCGCGCACCGTGCCGCTCACGGCGACAGTCGATTCCTTGGGGATGGCGCGGAAGCTGCGCAGCATATCCTCCGTCTCGATGACGACCTGCGTCGTGCCGTAGAAGTCGCGCAGCACCGCGAAGCCGAGGGACGCGCCCACCTCACGCAGATTTTCAAGCCAGCCGCAAAGACGCGCCGCTTTTCCGGCATCCGCGAGGCGCAGCTCGCCGCAGGTATGAGTTCGGTTTTGTGTCATGGTTTTTCTATCTCCTTTACGGGCTTTGCCGCCGTTTGTGTCTTTTCGAGGATGAGCCTTGCCGCCGCGTCCGGGGCGAGGATGGTCTGTGTGCCGGTCGCCAGCTCCTTGAGGGAGACGGCCTGCTTTTCCGCCTCGTCGCTGCCAAGGACGACCGCGAAGGGTACGGAGAGCTTATCGGCATAGCCGAATTTGGACTTGAGCTTTTTCGGCTCTAAATAGACCTGTGTGCGCACACCGGCGGCGCGAAGACAGGTGGCGACGGAGGCCGCATAGCCGAGGACGGACTCGTCCATCGGGATGACCAGCGCGTCGCAGGGGGCGGTGATCGCCTCATCGTTGAGCAGCCCCTGCTCCTGCAGGACATAGAACAGGCGCGTCACGCCGATGGAAACGCCCACACCGGGCAGCTTCTTATCCGTATAATACCCGGCGAGGTCGTCATAGCGCCCGCCGGAGCATACCGAGCCAAGCTCAGGATAGTCGAGAAGCTGGGTCTCATACACCGTGCCGGTGTAGTAGTCAAGACCACGGGCGATGGTGAGGTCAAGCCGCCATTTGTCGTCCGGCACACCGAAGCCGCCGAGCAGTCCCGTCACCTTTTCAAGCTCGTCCAGCCCCTCGTCCAGCAACGCGTTTTGTCCCCGCATGGCATAGGGCTCGCCGGACTCGATCACGTCCATCAGCGCCGAGGCGCTGTCCTTGGACACGCCGTAGTCTGTCGTGAGGATATGCTCGACCTTGTCACGACCAATTTTTTCAAGCTTGTCGATGGTCTGCATGACCCCGGCGGCATTCTCGCTCAAGCCGTAGAGTGCGAACAGACCGTTGAGCAGCTTGCGGTTGTTGATACGGATGACAAAGCGCTCGATACCGAGGCGGCGGAACACCTCGCAGATAACGGCGGGCATTTCCGCCTCGTTCGCGGGGTCAAGGCTGCCGTCGCCGATCACATCGATGTCGGCCTGATAAAACTCGCGGAAGCGACCACGCTGGGCGCGTTCGCCACGGTAGACCTTGCCGATTTGATAGCGGCGGAACGGGAACGCAAGCTGACCGTAGTGCAGCGCGACGTATTTCGCCAGCGACACGGTGAGGTCAAAGCGCAGCGCAAGGTCGCTGTCGCCCTTGGCGAAGCGGTATATCTGCTTTTCCGTCTCGCCGCCGCCCTTGGCCAGAAGCACATCCGCCGCCTCGATGACGGGCGTGTCGATGGGCGTGAAGCCGTAGAGCGAATAGGTCTCGCGCAGCACCTTCATGATGGCGCGAAGCTGGGTCTGCGGCTGGGGCAGCAGCTCCATGAAGCCGGACAGCGTGTGGGGCTTGATTCGATTCATATATGATTCCCTCCGGGATGATACTACGATTATTTCTTGGGGTTCACGATGTCGCGCCAGTCAAGGTCGCCGCGCCGCAGTCCCTGCACGAGCACCTCCGCCGTCGCCACGTTGGAGGCAAAGGGGATGTTGTACATATCGCAGAGCCGTGCGATCTCGTTGACGGGACCGGCAAGCTCCGGGCGGCTGGGGTCGCAGAAGAACATCACGAGGTCGATCTCGTTGTAGGCGATACGAGCGCCGATCTGCTGTGCGCCGCCCTGCGCGGCGGACATATAAAGCTCGATGTCCAGACCCGTCGCCTCCGCGACGAGCTTGCCCGTGGTGTTGGTCGCAATGAGCTTGTGCTGCGCCAAAATGCCGCAGTAGGCGATGCAGAACTGTACCATCAGCTCTTTTTTGCCGTCGTGAGCCATGAGTGCGATATTCATATAAATAACACCTCTTTTATATTCTGTCCCCCACAAGGGGAAATGCTCGACCGTTGTGTGACAAAAGGATATTATACCCTGTTTTTTTAGGGAAGTAAAGTCATCTCCGATTCAAGCTGCGCCGTGCGGTCGCGGAAGGCGAAGTAGTATTCCAGCACCTGCCGCGCAAGCTCGGCTACGGAAGCGCCCGCGCTGCCGTTCTCCAGCACGACGGCCACAACGATCTCCGGGTCGTCATAGGGCGCGTAGCAGACAAACAGACCGTCGTTCGTACCGACGTTCTGGGTCGTGCCGGTCTTGCCGGCAACCTCGATCGAGTAGCCGTTAAAGGCCGAAAAGGCGGAGCCGGCGGGATTGTGCGTAACGCCGTACATACCCTCGTGGATGGCGTACCATATCTCGTCATTGGCCTCGATCTCGCCGTAGAGCTCCGGCTCGCGCTCGTAGACGGTCTGGGTGTAGTCGTAGCTGACGGCGGAGCGAAGAATGGAGCAGTTATAGACCTTGCCGGAGTTCGCGATGGCCGCCGTATAGCGGGCGATCTGGAGCGGTGTGATCTGGGTGACGCTCTGACCGATGGCGAGCTGTAGCGTGTCTCCGGCAAACCATCCGGCATCCTCCGTGCCCTTAAACACCTGCGCCTTGACCTCCGGCGAGGCGACATAGCCCCGTGTCTCCGGCAGCTCAATGCCGGTGAGCTGTCCCATGCCGAGCCGTGTGGCGTAGTCGTAGATAAGCTCGTTGCCGAGGCGGTCGCCGACCGTCCAGAAATAGACGTTGCAGCTATTCAGTATGCCGGTTATCATGTTCATCTGGCCGTGACCGTAGATGTTCGCGCAGTACGGCGCGTAGCCCGCCGACTCGTACAGTGTGAACTGGCCGGTGCAGTTGACCTCCTCGCCGGTGGAGATTTTCCCCTCGCACAGTCCGGCAAGCGCCGTGCAGAGCTTGAAGGTAGAGCCGGGGGAATAGGTGCCGAGCAGACAGCGGTTAAAGAGCGGGCGGTTTTCGTCATCGTTTAGCGCGGCATAGTCCTCCAGCATCGTCTCCGGCGTGAAGGTCGGATAGCTCGCCATACACAGCGGCTCACCCGTGCGGCAGTCGAGCGCCACGATAGCGCCGCCGGTGATGAGGTCCTTTGTCTCCTTGCCGTAGGCGGCATAGAGGACATTAGCCTCCTCGCGCTCGGCGTTCTCCTCCTCGATGTAGCTTGCCATGATCTGCTCCGCCATCGCCTGTAGCTCGATGTCGATGGTGAGGTATACATTGTCGCCGGGTACGGGCTCGGACGGATTCCCGCTCGAATCCACATAGACCGTGCTTGTCACAACACCCTCAGACGTGCGGGTGACGGCGGCAGTCCCGTCCGTGCCGTGGAGGTATTCCTCAAAGGCAAGCTCCGCCCCGTCCTTACCGACACGGGCGTTGAAGCTGTAGCCTTGGTCCTTGTATTTCTCATAGTCCGCGTCCGTCATAAGCCCCGTATAGCCAAGGATATGCGCCGCGTTTTGGGTGTTGTATTCGCGGATATAGCTGACGGTCACGTCCACGCCGCCAATGCCCGACTCCATGAGCGCGGTGATCGTCTCGATGGACACGTCCTCCGCAAAGGTATAGTCGGAGGTGTTGATGACATAGCGGACGTTGATGGAGTAGCGCACGCCCGCGATAATGCGCATATCCTCGGCGGAGTAGTTGTTGTCAATGCCGTAGCGTGTGCGCATTTTCGCCATGACCTCCACAGCGGAGGCATCGGAGGGCAGACCGTTTGCGGCGAGCCACGCCTGCATGAGCGTCGTCTCGATGTCGCCCATGTTCTCATTAAATTCAAAGGGCGAGGTCATGGAGATGGGAAGCTCGTCGTTGTAGCTGTCGCCCTGCCCCGTGATGAGCTTGCAAAGCGCTAAAATGTCGGCGTTGATACGCTCGTTATCGTCGTCGATGAAAAGCTCATCCTCGTCGATGACAAGGTTGTTGCAGTTGCGGTTGGAGACGAGCAAGCGCCCGTAGCGGTCAAGGATATTGCCGCGAGCGGCGGCCACCGTCTCATAGGAGACGATGGAGTTGGTGGACGCTTCATAGGCCTGTTCGCCCTCGATGACTTGCAAGCGGTACAGCCGCGTCAGGTAGAGGACGAGCAGCGCGAGCAGCAGCACGGCCATGGTCGCGAGCCGCCCGCCGGAGACGAGCTTTCTCATAAACGGTCCTTTCCGGGGTCAAACAGGTCGTGACCTGCGATGGCACGACAGGGGTAGTAGATGACGACCACGAACGGGAGACTCCACAGCACCTGCAAAAGCCCTGTCCGCAGCACCGGCCACGTCTGCGTGTCGGTGAAAAACAAAAAATGGAACATCTGGAACAGCGCACACAGTGCCAGCAGCAGCGCCGACAGCACAAGCGCCGTCACAAAGCCGCGCCGCAGCTCATAG
>CAVIIB010000085.1:0-1424 GCA_963642815.1 Oscillospiraceae bacterium
GCACTGGCGCGGGAGCGCCCCGGCTCCCTTGTGTAAAGGGAGCTGTCAGCGAAGCTGACTGAGGGATTGAAAATCCTAGACTTTTGCTAGTCTACAACCCCTCCGTCACGGCTGCGCCGTGCCACCTCCCCTTTCAGGGGAGGCAAGAGGGAGGAGACTCAAAAGGCAAGCGTGTCGTCTGCGTCTATCCACTCGCGCACGGGGGTGGCGAGGAAACTGTCCGGTCCTGTTCGTGCCACGACCGTCTCAATGCCCGCGTTGAGGATGAGGCGGCGGCACATGGAGCAGGGGGTGGCCGTGGCGAGGATGTCGCCGTCCTGTCCCTCGCGTCCGGCGAGATATAGCGTCGCGCCGATCATGTCGCGGCGCGGCGCGGAGATGATGGCGTTTGCCTCGGCGTGGACGCTGCGGCAAAGCTCATAGCGCTCGCCGGAGGGGATGGCAAGCTCCTCACGGCGGCAGCGACCAAGGTCGGTGCAGTTCTTGCGACCACGCGGCGCACCGTTGTAGCCGGTGGAGATGATCTCGTCGTTCTTCACGATGATCGCGCCGTAGGTGCGGCGGAGGCAGGTGGCGCGTTCCCGCACCGCGTCGGCAATATCGAGGTAGTAGTTTATCTTGCTGCGTCGCTCCATAATTTGCTCCTTATCTTTTTTCAACAATATATCGGTCATTCGGCAAAATGTCAAGACTAGATGTAGCTTTTTTATGCAAGCTGTGATATAGTGGGCGCATGAAAGAGAACTATCAAAAAAAGCTGGATACGCTGCTTGCGGACTTGGACGGTGTACCGCGTCTGCTGCTGCAAAGCTGCTGTGGTCCGTGTTCGAGCTATGTGCTCGAATACCTGACGGCGTATTTTGACGTGACGCTGCTCTACTATAACCCGAACATCCGCCCGGAGGCGGAATATGAGCGGCGGCTCGCGACGCAGAAGCAGCTTCTGGCGGCCATGCCGCTGGCGCGACCCGTGACGCTCATGGAGACGGGCTGGCGCGGCGAGGAATTTGAGGCGGCGGCACGGGGCTTGGAGAGCGAGCCGGAGGGCGGCGCTCGCTGCACACGCTGCTTCATGCTGCGGCTGGAGGAGACGGCGCGGCAGGCGGCAATGGGCGGCTTTGACTATTTCGGCACGACGCTGACCGTCTCGCCGCACAAGAACGCGCCGCTGCTCAACGAGATAGGGGCGGCGCTGTCCATGCGCTACGGCGTTAACTGGCTTCCGTCGGATTTCAAAAAGCGCGGCGGTTATCTCCGCTCGATACAGCTTTCCAAGCAATACGGGCTGTACCGGCAGGAATACTGCGGCTGCGGCTGGCCGGAGGGTGTATGAAAGGGACGATGAAAAATGCCTCCACGCGGCGTGTCGCGTGGGCGGCGGTGGCGGGTGCGGCCTATGCCGCGCTCACGATGCTGCTATACCC
>CAVIIB010000085.1:1434-7356 GCA_963642815.1 Oscillospiraceae bacterium
GCTATACCCCATCAGCTACGGGACGCTTCAATTCCGCCTGTCGGAGGCGCTGTGCGTACTCCCATTTTTTGACCCGATTTTTGTGCCGGGGCTGTTCGTCGGCTGCCTTATCGCCAACCTCATCAGCGCATCGGGGCCTCTCGATGTGGTATTCGGCTCGTTGGCAACGCTGCTGGCGGCGCTGGGTACGGCGGCCTGCGGGCGGCGCAGCCACAGCCTCGGAAGCTGTGCGCTCGGCTGCGCGTTCCCCGTCGTGCTGAACGGCGTTGTTGTGGGCGCGGTGCTCGCGGCGACGGTGGCGGCGGAGCGGGAGAGCTTCGTGGCGGCATGGCTGCTCTGCGGCGGTGAGGTGGCGCTCGGCGAGGCGGCGGTGATGTACGCCGTGGGGCTGCCGCTGGCGCGGCTCATGCAGCGGAAAAATTTTCTTTCGAGAATTCTGCATTGACAAATGCCCGTTTGGGTTATACTATATTTGCAGAAGCAAAAAGGGGTGCTGGGTATTCCCGGCTGAGATGAGGCTAAGCGAGGCCTCGGACCCTGTGACCTGATTCGGATAATGCCGACGGAGGGACGATATGTTTTTGCGAGCCGTCGTGTGTTTTCCGCGACGGCTCTTTTTGTTTTGATTTTTGCTAGATAAGGAGAAAAATCATGCGAAACAAAACACTTTCCTGCATTACGGAGGGCGCCGTCATGGTGGCGGCGGCACTCGTGCTCAACCTGCTTCGCGCTCCGACGGATTGGTTGAGCGGCACGGGCGGCTCTGTTGAGCTCACGATGATACCGCTCGTGGTATTCGCACTGCGCCACGGCTGGGGCTGGGGCATTGGCGCGGGCGCTGTCTTCGGTACGCTCAAGTGCATCGTCGGCGGCGGTATCGCCTACGGCTGGGCGGCGCTGCTGCTCGACTATACGGCGGCGTTCGCCGTCGTGGGACTGGCGGGGCTTCTGCCGAAAAAGCCCGTATGGGGCGCGGCGCTGGGCGCGTTCGCCCGCTATGCGGTACACGTCCTCTCCGGCGTTATTATATGGGGGGAGTGGATGCCGGACGAGTTCCTCGGCCTCGCCATGACAAGCGTCTGGATATACTCCGCCATCTACAACGCCATTTACATGGCCGTCAACGCCGCGCTGCTCTGCGTCGTCATCGCCGTTTTGTCGAAAAAAACGGGGCTTCTTTCCGTTGGCAGCGGGGCGCCGCTGCGCGTTGACGAAGAAACAACACTTCATATTGACAGCGAGGACTAAATTCTATATAATATCAAAGTTACTGCCAACTACTGCGGTCACTGACCGCTGTTGAGTAATAAAACAAGAAAGGAAGAAGAAAAATGCTGCGTACCTATCAGCCCAAGAAGCGTCAGCGCCAGAAGGAGCACGGCTTCCGCAAGCGTATGTCCACCCGCAATGGCCGCAAGGTCCTGTCCGCTCGTCGCGCCAAGGGCCGCCATCAGCTTAGCTACTGATCGGCTTGGCTTTTGCCAGAAAAGGTGAGATTCACTTCCTCGCTCAATAAAGATCGCCTGTTCCGCCGTCTGTATAAAAAGGGCGGCAGCGCCGTCGAAAGCTGTATCGTGGTCTATGCCCGCCGCAACGGGCTTGGGTATAACCGCCTCGGCTTCACGGTGACATCGAAGGTCGGCAAGGCGGTGACGCGCAATCGCGTCCGCCGCCGGCTTCGGGCGATCTACCGGCTGCACGAAGGCGGGCTTAATCCCGGCTTCGATATTGTCATAGTTGCGCGTACCCGCGCAGCCTCCGCGAGCTATCAGAAGCTGGAGGCCGAGACGCTGGCCGCGTGCCGCAAGCTGGGGCTTTGTGCGACATGAAGCGAGTGCTGCTTTGGCTCATCCGCTTTTATCGGAAGCATATCTCGCCGCTGCGACAACCCTGCTGCCGTTTCATCCCGACGTGCAGCGAATATGCGTTGGAGGCCGTGGAGAAATACGGCGCTCTCAAGGGCGGCTGGCTCGCTCTCCGGCGCATAGGACGGTGTCACCCCTTTCATGTTGGGGAGCACGATTTCTATGACCCTGTCCCGTAGGGGCAGACTGTAAGGAGAACATATTTCTATGTGGAACTGGATTTGCGGACTGTTCGGCAAGCTGTTGCTGTGGCTGTTCGATCTGTGCGGCAACTATGGCGTTGCCGTCATCCTCTTTGCTCTGGTGGTCAAGATCATTCTCCTGCCGTTCCAGCTCAAAAGCAAGAAAAGCATGATGCGCACCAGCCGGATGACCCCCCGGCTGAAGGAGCTTGAAAAGAAATTCGGGAACGACAGAGCCAAATATCAGGAGCAGGTGAATAAGCTCTACAAGGAGGAGGGCATCAACCCGATGTCCGGCTGCCTGTGGTCGCTCATTCCGTTCCCGATCCTGTTCGCGCTGTACCGCGCCATCCGTTTCCCCATCACCGTCATGATGGGCGTGAGCGAGGAGCTGATGGAAGAAGGCGGCGCGATCTATGAAAAGCTCGCCGAGCTCGGCTATGAGTTTGCGAGTGGCCGCACCGCGGGCTATGAACAGATTTATCAAAGCGAGTTTATCACGCAGCATTTCGATGCCTTCCAAGGACTGTCGGACAAGCTGCAAGCCTTGAGCTACAAATTCCTCGGCCTCGATCTGGGGCAAGCTCCGAGCATTAAATTCTGGAGCTGGGACTGGTCCGACCCTGCGGTGTGGGGACCGTCGCTGGGGCTGTTCCTCATCCCGGTCATCTCGGCGCTGCTCAGCTATCTCTCCATGAAGATCTCGCAAGCGTCCTCGCCGCAGACCATGGATCAGCAGCAGAGTATGCGCAGCATGATGCTGACCATGCCGCTCATTTCGCTGTGGATCTGCTTCACGATGCCCGGCGTCATGGGTATCTACTGGATCGCGCAAAGCGTGTTCGCCATCGTTCAGGACACGATTCTCAACCGTATCTTCAACCGCCAGCTCGACATCGAGGATGCCGACCGCATTGCCCGTGAAAAGGCGCGTGAGGCGGAGCTGGAGGCCAAGCGTCTTGAGACGGAGAAGCTTCGTGCCGAGGGTGCGACGCAGGTCAACCGCAACACCTCCAAGAAGAAGCAGCAGGCCTATGCCGCGCAGAAGGAGGTCGAGCGCCGCGCCGCCGAGCAGCGTGCCGCCAAGGCCGCAAAGCGCGGTGAGAGCGTGGAGGGTGCGCCGGAAAGTCAGGTGGGCGAGCGCCGCTATGCGCGTGGCCGCGCCTATGTTGCCGACCGCTATCTGAATCCCGATGAGGCGGAGGAAAAGACGACGGCTGCACTGGCCGAGAGCGAGGAATACGAGCCGGAGGATACTGCGCCGGAGCTGACCGAGCAAGAGCCGGTCGAGGCGGAGGTCGAGGAGACGGCTGCGAATGAGCCGGAGGAGACGGCGGAGGTCGAGACGACCGAGGAGGTCGAGGCTGCCGCAGAGCCGGACGGGGGAGCGGCGGAGACCGAAGCGCTCGAAACGTCTGATGAGACGGTAACGAAGGAGTAAATTAAATATGACCAAATCTATGGAAGTACGCGGCAAGACCGCGGAGGAGGCGCTCGAAAAGGCGCTGAGCCAGCTTGGATTGGAGCGCGACGAGGTCGCGGTGGAGGTCATCGCCCGCGCCAAGACCGGCTTTCTGGGCATCGGCGCGTCGGAGGCTGTGCTCCGCGTGAGCTATGAAGCCCCCGATGAGGAGCCGGAGAAGAAGCCGGCGGCGAAGCCCGCGCCGGTCAAAGCCCCCGCCCCCAAGGCGGCTGCCGAGAAAAAGCCGGAGCAGAAGCCGGAGGTCAAGCCCGCCGCACCCAAAGCGCCCGGCAAGACAAAGCGCATGGTCGAGGGCGAGCAGGCGGCGGCTACGGAGGCGTTCCTGCGCGGTCTGCTTGACCGCATGGGCGTACAGGCCGACATGGAGATAAGCCCCCGCGAGGGCGGCGGTCTCAACGTGGAGCTGTCGGGCAGCGGTATCGGTGCGGTGATCGGTCGTCGCGGTGAGACGCTCGACGCGATCCAGCACCTCACCAACTACGTTGTGAACCGTGGCAACGACAAGCGAAGCCACATCAACGTGGATGCGGAGAACTACCGCGCCAAGCGTGAGGAATCCCTCGTCCGTCTGGCGCAGAAGATGGCCGCCAAGACCATCAAATACAAGCGCTCCATGGCGCTTGAGCCGATGAACTCCTATGAGCGCCACATCATCCACACGGCGCTTCAGGACTACGAGGGCGTGACCACGAGCTCTACGGGCAACGAGCCCAACCGCCGTGTCGTCGTCAACTATGTCCGCACGGAGACGAAGGAAGAAAAGAAAGAGCCGGAGGTCAAGGAGTGGTGCTGAAAACCACGACCAGACGGCGCGGAAACTGAATAATTTTCCCCAAAATACAGACCGGGAGGGATACAAATGGTATTTAACAGTGCAATGTTCCTGTTTGCATTCCTTCCGGTTGTCTTTGTTGTTTACAGACTGCTGCCGGGAATGCGGGCGAAAAACACCCTGCTTGCCGGCTTCAGTCTGCTTTTTTATGCCTTCGGCTCACCGGCACAGGCGCTTTTAATGCTGTGCGCGGCGCTGGTAAACTGGCTTGCGGGGCGGCTGCTCGCGGGGCATAGGGCGCGACGCGCCGTGTTCCTCGTGGCGCTGGTGCTTGACCTTGGGCTTCTGTTTGCGTTCAAATATTTGGATTTCCTCACCGCCAACCTGAACGCCCTGCTGGGGCTTTCGCTGCCCCTGCCGGGGCTTGCGCTGCCGGTCGGTATCTCGTTCTATACGCTCTCCGGCCTGAGCTATCTCATCGAGGCATGGCGCGAGCCGGAGCGTGTCTCGCGGCGCTTTGGGCGTGTGCTGCTGTTCATGGGAATGTTCCCCACGGCGGCGGCCGGTCCCATCCTCAACTGGGCGGCGTTCGAGCCGCAGCTTGACGAGCGCGAGTGTACCGCGGACAAGACGGCGGCGGGGCTGCGGCGCTTTGTGCTGGGGCTTTCCAAAAAGCTGCTGGTCGCCGACGTGCTGGGGCGCTTCGTGGACGCGGTATACGCCTCCGCCGTGCTGGATGCTCGGCTCGCGTGGCTTGCGGCGCTTGCCTACGCCATCCAGATATATTTCGACTTCTCCGGCTGTGCGGATATGGCGCTCGGTCTTGGCGGAATGTTTGGCTTTACGCTGCCCGAAAACTTCCGGCTTCCGTATCTCGCCGCCTCCGTGACGGAGTTTTGGAGCCGCTGGCACATGAGCCTCACGGCGTGGTTCCGCACCTATCTCTATTACCCGCTCACCATGTCGCACGGGCTCAACCGCTGGCGCAAGCGTCTTTCCGCCGCCGGACATAAAAAGGCCGCAAGCCGCGTTGTATCTATCGTGGCGCTCGCCGTTGTCTGGCTTCTGACCGGGCTGTGGCATGGGCCGAGCTGGTGCTATATCCTCTGGGGCGTGTGGCACGGACTTTTCAACATCTTGGAGGGCGTGAAGCTCATCGACACGCGCCGTATCGGGAAAAAGCCCGTCGGGCGCGTCCTGCTCCATGTCTACACCTTCATGGTGACGCTGCTCGGCGCGGTGCTGTTCCGCAGCGCTGATCTGGCACAGGCGGGGCATATGCTCGCCGCCATGTTCACGGGCTTCCGCTTCTCGGCGGAGGGGACGCTGCTGCTCCAAAAATCGCTGTCCGCGCTGACGGCGGCGGCCTTTGCCGTGGGCGTGGCGGGAAGCGTCGGTGTGCTGCCGTGGCTGCGCCGCCGGACGGGGCGTGCGGGCGAGTGCGCGTCCTACGTCCTCTGCGTGGGGCTTTTCGGGCTCTGCGTGCTGGCGATGGCGGGTGGCGGCTTCCGTCCGTTCATCTACGCGCAGTTTTAAGAGGAGGGGAGACGGATGAAAAAACGCTGGCTTTGCGCGTTCATCGCGCTCGTTATGCTTCTCTGCGCCTTTCCGCTGACGGCA
>CAVIIB010000086.1:0-7301 GCA_963642815.1 Oscillospiraceae bacterium
GTGAAAAACAAAAAGTGGAACATCTGGAACAGCGCACACAGCGCAAGCAGCAGCGCCGACAGCACAAGCGCCGTCACAAAGCCGCGCCGCAGCTCATAGCGGCAAAGCACGCCGGTGAAATATCCGGCCAGCGCGAGCAGCACCATGAACAGCACGGTCGTCTCACTCTGGGACATATCAATAAAGTATCCGGCGGCGAGACCGTACATCGCGCCCCACACGCCGCCCTCGAACAGCCCCACGCAGACCACGGACACCGGCAGGAACGCGGCGTGTACGCCGAGCGGCGTCACGTTGGCGAGCAGCACGTTCTGGATGAGGAGCAGAAGCAGCAGCATGAGCGCATAGACACAGCCGCGCCGCAGCTTTTCAAGGTCGATAAGGTCAAATAGCATTTCGCTCACTCCACGACGGCAAAATCCGCCACGATATACACGCTGGACAATGTACCCAGATCACACGCGGGCTCGACCACGCCGTAGGTCGTCTGACCGCCGGCCTCGGACATAACGGACTCGATATAGCCGATGACAAGCCCCTGCGGGATGTTAAGACCCTTGCCGGAGGTCAGGACGGCATCGCCCTCGACCATCTGCGCACCGTCCACGAGATAGGTCAGCTTGATACGCTGCTCCTTCATAAGGGCGAAGTCGCCGATACAGATACCGGCGGCCTGTGCCTGTCCGACGAGAGCGCCGACGTTCGTGGACGAGTCAACGACCGTGCGCACGGTCGCCCATGTGTCGCCCAGCTCCGTGACCGTGCCGACGAGAGCGCCGTATTCGGTGATCACGCAGTCGCCGACGGCGATCTCCTGCGCCGCGTTCGACGAGCCCTTGGAGATGGTGAAGCTGCTCGACCAGTTGGAGGCCGACCACGAGATGAGCTTCGCGGGCTCAAGAACGTAGTCCGTGTGGGACTGGCGGAAGTTGAGAAGCTCCTTGAGATGGGCGTTCTCCTCCTCCAGCTCCGCCGCGTTGACGGCGGCAAGCTGCGCCTCGGCAAGCTGCGCACGGAGGGAGTTGTTCTCCGCGACAAGCTGGTCGTATTGGTAGATGTAGCCGTAAATGCCCTCCAGCCACTCGACGGCGGAGGCCGCCGCCCGCTTCACCGGCACGGACATATCGCCCACCAGATTGCGGACAAGTCCGGCACGACCACCGAGCAGGGCGGTCGAGACCGCCACGATCAGCACGAGCACCGCGACGATGATACCGACGCGCAGGCCGCTTCGTTTCAAGTAGTTCTTCAAAGCAATGTCACTCCAAAATGTGCAAGCATCCGTCCCAGCGCACACAGCGGCAGCCCGACGACGTTGAAATAGTCGCCCTCAATGCCCTCGACAAAGAGAGCCGCCTTGCCCTGTGCGGCATAAGCACCGGCCTTGTCCATCGGCTCGCCTCCGGCGACATAGGCCGCGATCTCCCGCTCCGTCAGCGGGCGGAAGCGCACCTCTGTACACTCGGTATGGTCAAGCTCCTCACCGCCGGAGATAACGGCCACGCCGGTATAGACGCGGTGCGTCCGCCCGGACAGCGCCCGCAGCATGGCACAGGCCTCGGCCTCGTCTGCGGGCTTGCCCAGTATATGCCCGTCCAGCTCGACGACCGTGTCCGCACCGATGACGAGCGCCTCCGGGTGCAGCGCCGCGATCTGCCTCGCCTTGCCGCGTGCGATGAGGCGCACCGCCTCGGCGGCGTCGCCGGTGTCCGGCGTATTCTCCGACCCTGTGGCCGGTTGTATGTCAAAGGATAGCCCCAGCGAGCCGAGAAGCTCACGCCGCCGGGGTGAGGCGGAGGCAAGAATGATCATAGTATCCCCTTTGCGTACAGGCCGCGTGTCACGCCGTGCGGCGTGTAGTCCGCGCCGCCTTGATAGCGCCGCGTCACCTCGACGCACTCATGGGGGCTTTCGGAGGAAAACAGAAGCCGTATCCCCCAGAGCCCCGCGCCAAGATAGCGCTCGGCATTGTCGGCCAAAAATATCTTTCCGCTGTCGAATATCACGTTACGGCAGCCGTATTCCCGCAGCACCGGAAACTGTCCGCCGCTCTCGCCGTTCATCACGGCGGGACGCTCACAGTCGCAGCGTCCGGCGCTGCGCCGGAGTATGCACTGATCCGTGACCATGACGGGCAGCCGCCCGTATACGACCATCTCCACATCAAGCGGCTTTTCGAGCGCCTGTATCTGGCTCATGGACAAAAGCGGCGATACCGTGGCGGATTGCAGCCGCAGCTGCGAGAGCCATTCCAGCGAGCGGGCGTTGGTGGCGTTCATGCCAAGATCGCCGCGCAGCGGCAGCCCAAGCTCCAGCGCAAGCCCGAAGTAGCCAAGGCTGCCACCGACCAGCGACTCCACGCCGTTTTCCGCCGCCCTTTCAGCCAGCGCCCGCAGGGCGGGAAGCTCCGCCTCACTCACGGCGCGTGGCAGCACGGCGGCCACGGCGACCCCATGCGCACGAAACGGCGCAAGCGCCTCGGCCTCCGCCGCAAGCTCCAGCGGCGCGTAGAGCATATCCGGCTTGCAGGCGGCGAGCGCCTCCGTCATTTGCTCCCGTCGGCTGACCTCGCAGATGAGCCTTGGCTCGTCCGTCTGCGGCTTGCCCCTGACGGGTGGCGGAAGCTCGCGAATGAGCGGTGTTTTCGGCTCGCGTCGCTTTTCGGAAAGCTGCTTGATAAGCTCGCGCCGCGCCTCCTCCACCGCCTCGTCGGGGTAGTCCATGCGCTCACCCACAAGGCACTCGACCTCCTTGCAGCTATATGGCGTTCCGGCGGTGCGGTATAAAATGCTGCGCACACGGGAGGGCGGAATGCCGGGACGACCCAGATCGACAGGCTCATAGCCCTTGTAGGAGACTTGGTTGCCGCAGTTGTCCCTCGCGCCGAAGGTCGCGGGCATATCGGGCTGGATGACGGCGTAGAAGGTCAGCGGTATGCGCCGCCGCTCGCCCTTGATGTATTCCTTGCGGACGGAGCGGAGAAAGCGCTCCTTTTCGTGCGTCTGGCGGCGATTCGGCTCGTAGCCGACACCGTGCATATCCGTCTCGCGGTCGCCGCGCAGATAGGCGTCCGTAAGCCCGTTTGCGGCAAAATAGTCCACAAGCTGCCGGCGCTCCTCCGCCGTCGCGCTTGCGTGCTCGTTGATACGGCGGGCGTAAAGCCCCGTGACAAAGGCGACATACTCCGCGCTGTGTCCGTGTCCCTCGATGGCGGCGCAGCACACACCGGCCTCCGTCAGCGCGTCGATGTGGTCGAGCAGGCACAGGTCCTTCATGCTTAACGGATAGTCGTCCATGCGACCGCCCAGATCGAAGCGGCGGCGGCAATACTCGCCGCACCAGCCCTCCGTCGTAGGCTTCGGGTGCTCCGTCCCGCGGAACGCCTCGGAAAACGCCTCCATGTGGCACTGTCCCGCACGGGCAAAGCATAAATGACCGTGGACATAGACAATGCACTCGATATTCGGCACGGCGCACACGGCGCGTATCTGTTCGAGCGTAAGCTCCGGCGCGAGCACGACACGGGATAGACCCATCGACTGCGCAGCCCTTGCGCCGTCCGCCGTGGACACGCCCATGCGCACGTCGCCCCACAGCGGCGTGTCGGGCAGCAGGGAGCGCAGCGCCCGTGCAAGCCCGATGTCCTCCACCATAATGGCGTCCACACCGCTCTTTGCGGCGGACACGGCCTTGTTACAGGCACGCTCCAAGCCCTCGTCCGACAAAAGACCGCCCAGCGCCAAAACGGTCTGGCAGCCGCGGGCGCGGCAATAGCGCAGCACACGCGCAAGCGAGACGGGAGAAAAGCCCCCCAGTCCCTCCGAACGGGTCAGTCCCGCGCCGATATACACGATGTCCGCCCCGCTCTGCACGGCGGCGATGACCGCCTCCTCGCTTCCGGCGGGGGACATAAGCTGAAGCATAGACGCACTCCGTCTGTCCGCCGCCGTGCGCCTTGCGCCACCGGCGGGCTGGATTCGGTCGCCCGCCCGTCGGGGCGTGCAGCCGGAATATATATTATAATCGGAAACAGACCATATTGCAAGCACGGCAAGCGCAGCGGCGGGAAAATCCGCTCTTGTAAGGCGTTTTTGTCGATGGTATAATAGTGTGTCATAATAGAGAAAAAGGTCATACACAATGGAAAAACAGGCAAAAATCACGCTGTCGGCTCCGGCGGCGCTCACCATGCCGCGTCGGGATGCCGAGCGGCTGACGCGGGCGGCCAACGGGCTTGACGCGCTGCTTTACATCTTCATACTGCAAAACGGCGGCGAGCTGGACGCAGCGGCGGCGGCACGGGAGCTGCACGTTTCCCCGTCCGAAATATCGTCCTCAGTGGAGCGACTTTCCGCGCTGGGGCTGCTGTCCGCTGCGCCCCGACGTGAAGCGCCGCTTGCTCCGGCGCAGGAGCTTCCGGAGGTCAGCGCCGAGGACATTGTGCGCCGCACCGCCGATTCGGAGGATTTTCAGGCGCTCGTGACGGAGACCCAGCGCCTCTATGGGCGGCTTCTCTCCACCTCGGAGCTCAAAACGCTGTTCGGCTTCTACGACTATCTGGCGCTGCCGCCGGAGGTCATCATGCTTCTCATCCACCACTGTGCCGAGCAGACGGAGCGCCGCTACGGCACGGGCAAAAAGCCGGGCTTCCGCACCCTCGAAAAGGAGGCCTACGCATGGGTCAACCGCGAGATCATCACCTACGAACGCGCCGAGCAGTATATTGCGGAGCAGGAGCGCCGCGCCGAGCGGCTGTCCGAGGCGGCTCGCGCCGTCGGCATACGCGACCGCGCCCTGACCGGGACGGAGCGCCGCTATCTGGAGGACTGGCTGACGCTGGGCTTTGAGCCTGCGGCCATCGAGGAGGCCATGGAGCGCACGGTGACGAACACCGGCGCAGTCAAATGGCGCTACATGGACGGCATTATCCGCTCGTGGGACAACAAGGGACTGCACACGCTGCAAGAAATTCAAAACGGCGACAAAAAGCCCGTCCGCGCCGTCGCGGAGGGGGCGCAGGGACCGACCGCCGAGGAATTTGAGCGCATGAAAAAGCTGCGCGAAAAAGTGAGGAAGATCTGATATGGACGGGAGACTGCTGGGACTGGCGCGTAAGGAAAAGGAGCATATACGCCAGCGGGCGGAGGCGGAGAATGAGCGCCGCCGCAGCGAGGTATACGCCCGCGTACCGGCGATACGGGCGCTGGATGAGCGCATTGCGGCGCTCATGGGCGAGGCGGTGAACACCGCCCTCGGCGGCACGGGACGCAGCATAGACGAGCTGGAGCGCGAGAGCCTTGAGCTGCAGGCCGAACGCGCCGAGCGTCTGGTGGAAAACGGCTGGCCGCTCGACTATCTCGACGGCGCGTGGCAGTGCCCGAAATGCCGTGACAGCGGCTTTGTCGAGGGGCATCCATGCGCCTGTCTGCTGGCGCTCTATGAGGACGAAAAGGCCAAGGATCTGTCCGCGCTGCTGCGGCTGGGCAAGGAGAGCTTCGGCAGCTTCGACCTCGGTCTGTACAGCGACCGTCCCGACCCTGCAACGGGTATCAGCCCGCGCCAGACCATGGAGCTTGTGTTCGACACCTGCTATGACTATGCGCTGGGCTTCGGCGCGGATTCGCAGAATCTGCTCTTTCGCGGCGGCACGGGCTTGGGCAAGACCTTTTTGTCCGCCTGTATCGCACGGGTCGTGTCCGAGCGGGGACACTCCGTGGTCTATGAGACGGCGGTGGACGCGCTCGGCGCGTTTGAAGCGCAGCGCTTTGCCCGCAGTGAGGAGCAGGCGGCGGAGGCAGGTGAGGCTGTCCGGCGGCTGCTTGACAGCGAGCTTGTCATCGTGGACGACCTCGGCACGGAGATGGTCACGGAGATGACCAAAAGCGCCCTCTACACGCTCATCAATGGCCGCCTCATCGCCGGACGCAAGACCATCGTATCCACCAACCTCTCCGCCAAGGAGCTGGCACGGCGCTATACACCGCAGATCGTGAGCCGCTTGGAGGGAGAATATCAGGTTCTATCCTTTGCCGGAACGGACATCCGGCAGCTCAAAAAGGAAAGGGGTCTTGACTGATGCAGCATGAGATAACGCGCCGGCAGGCGCTGCTTGACCGGCGGGGCAATCTGGCCGAGCCGGGGTATGCAAAAACGCTGCTGCCCATCTATGACCGGCGCGACATCCGCGCCTCGCGGCTGCGCATTAAGGAGTGGGACTACTACCTCATCCTCGGTCCGAAGCACGCGCTTGCGCTGACCGTGGCGGACAACGGCTATATGGGGCTGGATTCCGTCTCCGTGCTGACGCTGGGCAAGCAGCCGTGGGAGAAAACCGTGTCGTCTATCCTCCCGCTGACACTCGGTATGCGCGATCTGCCCAAAAGCTCCGTCACCGGCGACATCCATGTGCGCCACGGTGGCTGGGAGCTGCGCTTTGAGCATACAGAGCGCGGACGGCGGCTGTTTGCGTCCGTCCGGCACTTCGGCGGACTTGGCGACCTGAAGGCCGACATCCGGCTGACGGAGGAGCCGCCGGAATCCATGGTCATCTGCACCCCCTTTGAAAAGCCGGGTCACTTCTACTTCAACCAGAAAATCAACTGTATGCGAGCCTCCGGCCGCGTCGTACTCGGCGGGAACGAGTTCACCTTCCGCCCGGAGGACAGCTTCGCCGTCCTCGACTGGGGGCGCGGCGTGTGGACGTATGACAACACATGGTACTGGGGCAGCTTTTCCGGTCTCGACACCGCCGGACGGGTCTTCGGCTTCAACATCGGCTGCGGCTTCGGCGACACCTCCGCCGCCACGGAGAATATGCTTTTCTTCGAGGGACGCGCCCACAAGCTGGGCGAGGTCTACTTCCACATCCCGGAGGCGCATGGGCGGGACGACTTCCTCTCCCCGTGGCGCTTCGATTCGGATGACGGGCGCTTTGAAATGCGCTTTGTGCCGGTGCTTGACCGCGCCGCCGATATGAATCTCGGTCTGCTGCGCTCCGACCAGCATCAGGTCTTTGGCCGCTTCACCGGCCACGCCGTCCTCGACGACGGCAGCGTCATCGAGCTTCGCGATGCCATGGGCTTCGCGGAAAAGGTGCATAATAAGTGGTGATACACGGGCATAGGTCAAGGTATCCCATGAGGGGGAGAACTGCGACAACACCCAATCCACAGCCTCCCCTGAAAGGGGAGAACTGCGACAACATCCAATCCCCAGCCTCCCCTGAGGGGGAGAACTGCAACAACACCCAATCCCCAGCCTCCCCTGAAAGGGGAGGGGGACCGCGCAAGCGGTGGAGGGGT
>CAVIIB010000087.1:0-7295 GCA_963642815.1 Oscillospiraceae bacterium
GCAAGGACGTCACCATGATCGTCGGCAACGGCTACACCAAGAACCATGCCGAGATCACGCTCGACGTGCTCCGCGAGAATCCCAAGATCCGCAAGCTGTTTGACGAAAAATACGTCTGATTTCGGTCTGTACCCTGCAACCCCTAAAAATTTGAAAAGGAGATTACCGCTATGAAAACTCGTAACGGACTTTTTGCAGATATTCCCGAAGAAAAATGGAATGACTGGCATTGGCAGGTCGCCAACCGCGCCACCACGCTGGAGGATCTGGAGCGCTACGGCATTCGTCTGACCGAGGACGAGAAGCAGGGCGTCCGCGACACGCTGGGCAAGCTGCGTATGGCTGTCACGCCGTATTATCTCTCCCTCATCAACCTTGACGACCCCTTTGACCCCATCCGCAAGCAGGCCATCCCCACCGAGTCCGAGCTCTACTACGCGCCCTATGAGGACGCCGACCCCCTGCATGAGGACGTGGACAGCCCTTGCCCCGGCCTCACCCACCGCTATCCCGACCGTGTGCTGCTCCTCATCACCGACCAGTGCTCCATGTACTGCCGTCACTGCACACGCCGCCGCTTTGCCGGTCAGTGCGACTCCGAGGTGCCGATGGCGCAGATCGAGAAGTGCATTGACTATGTGCGCCATCATCCCGAGGTGCGTGACGTTCTCCTGTCCGGCGGCGACTGCCTGATGGTCGAGGACGCGGAGCTTGAGCACATCATCTCCGAGCTGCGCTCCATCCCGCACGTCGAGATCGTCCGCCTTGGCAGCCGCACACCCGTCGTCTGCCCCCAGCGTATCACGCCGGAGCTGTGCAATATGCTCAAGAAATATCACCCCGTCTGGCTCAACACCCACTACAACCATCCGAGCGAGCTTACCGAGGAAGCCGCCAAGGCCTGCGCTATGCTGGCGGATGCCGGTGTGCCTCTCGGCAACCAGAGCGTGCTGCTCGCGGGCGTGAACGACTGCGTGTTTGTGATGAAGAAGCTGGTCAACGGCCTCGTCCGTATGCGCGTCCGCCCCTACTACATCTACTGCTGTGACCCCAGCCTCGGCTTGAGCCACTTCCGCACCCCTGTGTCCAAGGGCATTGAGATCATGGAGGCGCTGCGCGGTCATACCTCCGGCTACTGCATCCCGACCTTCGTGGTCGACGCGCCGGGTGGCGGCGGCAAAACGCCGGTCATGCCGAACTACGTCATCTCCCAGACCCCGCGCAAGGTGGTGCTTCGCAACTTTGAGGGCGTTATCACCACCTACACCGAGCCGGAGCATTACGACAACGTGTGCCACTGCCCGGTCTGCCGTGGCGAGGAGACCCCCATTAACCCGCTCACCGGCGTGGCGAAGCTCGCCCACGGCGTGGAGCAGCGTTACATGGAGCCGGACGATATGCTGCGCCGCGACCGCAAAAAGCAGCGCGACCTCGAAGCCGGCAAATAAAACAGCAACGGGGCGGCCAAGCGCCGCCCCATCCATGATGTAAGGAGTAAATAAAATATGAGCAAAATCGGACTGAATCAGGCGCTCGTCGATCAGGCTCGTGCCTCCGCCGCCCATATCGCTGCGGATACGCAGGTCTTTGTGGACAGCCACACCACGGTCACGGTCGAACGTGCGGTGTGCCGTCTGCTCGGCATTGACGGCGTGAACGAGGTCGAGGTGCCGATGCCGAACATCGTTGTTGACCATCTTGTGGAAAAAGGTCTGCTCGGCAAGGGTGCGGCGTGGGCGCTCGGCAACGCCATGTGCGCGACGGGACTTGGTATGCAGGAGATCGCGGAGGCCATCTCCCGTGGGGAGCTTGACCTCTCCACCCTCACCGTCCACACGGACGCGGAGATTCGCGCCGCCGTTGACCCCGTGGCAACAGCCATGTGCGACCGTATCAAGGGCAATCGCGCCACGCGCAACGCCATGCTGGAATCCTACGGCGGGGACAAGAAAGGACCCTACCTCTACCTCATCGTCGCCACCGGCAACATCTACGAGGACGTGACGCAGGCGCAAGCCGCCGCCCGTCAGGGCGCGGACGTTGTCGCCGTTATCCGCACGACTGGTCAGAGCTTGCTTGACTATGTTCCCTATGGCGCGACCACCGAGGGCTTCGGCGGCACTTATGCCACCCAAGAGAACTTCCGTATCATGCGCAAGGCGCTTGACGAGGTTGGCGAGGAGCAGCACCGCTACATCCGCCTCTGCAACTACTGCTCCGGCCTTTGTATGCCGGAGATCGCGGCGATGGGCGCGATGGAGCGTCTCGACATGATGCTGAACGACGCGCTGTACGGCATACTTTTCCGCGACATCAATATGCAGCGCACCCTCTGCGACCAGTTCTTCTCCCGCCTTATCAACTCCTACGCCGGGGTCATCATCAACACCGGCGAGGATAACTACCTCACCACCGACGATGCCTATCTCTCCGCGCACACCGTCCTCGCCAGCCAGTTCATCAACGAGCAGTTTGCCTACTGTGCGCACCTGCCCGCCGAGCAGATGGGGCTTGGCCACGCCTTTGAGATGGACCCCCAGCTCAAGGACGGCTTCCTCTATGAGCTGGCGCAGGCGCAGCAGGCGCGTGAGATATTCCCCAAAGCGCCGCTCAAGTATATGCCGCCGACAAAGTTTATGACCGGCGACATCTTCCGTGGCAACGTGCAGGACGCGCTTTTCAACATGGTCACGATCATGACCCACCAGAAGGTACACCTGCTCGGTATGCTCACCGAGGCCATCCACACCCCGTTCATGTCCGACCGTGCGCTCTCCCTCGAAAACGCGGAGTACATCTTTAACACGATGGCCGACCTTGGCGAGGAGATCGAGTTTAAGAAAGGCGGCATTATCCAGACCCGTGCCGCCGAGGTGCTGGAAAAGGCGGCGGAGCTGCTCAAGCAGATCGAGCAGACCGGTCTTTTTGCCACGCTGGAAAAGGGCATTTTCGCCGACATCAAGCGCCCGCGTGACGGCGGCAAGGGTCTTGCCGGTGTCTGCGATAAGCAGGAGGGCTACTATAACCCGTTTGTTGAAAAAATGGTCAGCGATCTGGAAGGAGGGAACATGGCATGAGCGGCGGACTTTACAATCTCCATCGTGAAAACATCGATACCACGCTCGACCTCAAGGCCATCAAGCCCTATGGCGACACCATGAACGACGGCAAGGTGCAGACCGCGTTCACGCTGCCCGTGCCGCAGGGTGACGAGGCGACGGAGGCGGCTAAGCAGCTTGCCCAGAAGATGGGACTGCATGACCCGAACGTGGCGCTTTCCAAATCGCTGGACGAGAATTTCACCTTCTTTGTCGTCTACGGCAGCTGTGTCCACACCATCAACTATGAGGATATTCACGTCGATAAGGTCGAGGAGCCGACCATGGAAATGCACGAGATCGACGAGTATATCAAGGAGCATTTCGGGCGCAAGCTCGTGATGATCGGCGCGTCCACCGGCACGGACGCCCACACCGTCGGCATCGACGCCATCATGAACCGCAAGGGCTTTGCCGGACACTACGGTCTTGAGCGCTATGAGATGATCGAGGCGCTCAACATGGGTGCGCAGGTGCCGAATGAGGAGTTCGTGAAAAAGGCCGTGGAGATCAACGCGGACGCGCTTCTGGTAAGCCAGACCGTCACGCAGAAGGACATCCACATCCAAAACCTCACGGAGCTTATCGAGCTTTTGGAGGCCGAGGGGCTGCGCGACCGCTTCATCGTCTGCTGCGGCGGCCCGCGTATCACCTACGAGCTTGCCAAGGAGCTGGGCTATGACGCCGGCTTCGGTGTCGGCAAATTCGCCGAGGACACCGCCACCTTCGTCGTGACCGAAATGGTCAAGCGCGGCATGAAATAAGCGAATAATCCAATCTCAATCCCGCCGGAGCGAATTGCCTCGGCGGGATGATCTTATGCGGAAAAGCGGCACTATTTTTGTCGTAAACGCTGTTCTTTTGTCGTATCGCTGGCATTGTGAGAGCTTTTGTGGTATGCTTGCCCAAACGAAGGAAAGCGGGGGATGCCGCGATGAAAAGGCTTTGCCGCGTCGGTCTTGTCTGTGTGCTGCTGCTGGCGCTTGTGCCGGTCACGGCGCTGGCGGAGGACGCGCCGCTGCTGGCGGCGCAGAGCGTCATACTGGCCGATATGGACACGGGCGAGGTTTTATATGAGAGCAACGCGGACGAGCGTTGCGCACCGGCCAGCCTGACAAAGATCATGACCGTGCTGCTGGCGGTGGAGGCTATCGAGGCCGGAGAGGTCACGCGGGTCGAGTATGTGACGGCGGACGCGAGCGTCCGCGCCGGTCTGGACGACGACAGCAGCACGGTGGGCATACAGGCCGGAGAGCGGCTGCGGATGGAGGAGCTTTTATATTGCGCCCTGCTCGCCTCCGCCAATGAGAGCTGCAATGTGCTGGCCGTGCGTCTGGCGGGAAGCGTGGAGGCGTTCGCGGAGAGGATGAACGAACGCGCCGCCGCGCTGGGCTGCACCAACACGCATTTCGTCAACGCAAACGGTCTTTCCGACCCTGACCATTACACCACGGCACACGACCTGCTCCTCATCACACGGGAGGCCATGCAGCACGAGCTTTTTGCCGAGATATGCGGCACGGCGAGCTGCGTTATCCCCGCGACGAATATGTCCGGCTCGCGGGAGCTTGAGAACACGAACGCGCTGCTGAACGCGCAGTCCATGTATGGCAGCGGCTACCTTTACAGTGGGACGCTCGGCGTAAAGACGGGCTATACCGCCGACGCGGGCTACTGCCTCGCCTCCGCCGTGGAGCGGGACGATGTGCGCCTGATGGCGGTGGTGCTGGGCTGCGCCGGCAGCGATGAGACGGGCTATGGCAGCTTTTCCGAGACGATACGCCTCTATGATTGGGCGTTTGAAAATTTTGAGCGGCGGCTCGTGGTAGACCCGTCGCAGCCCGCATGGACGGGCGAGGTGGCGTATGGGCGCGGCGAGCTGACGCTCTACCCGTCGGAGGAGCTGTGGCTGCTCATGCCGGTGGACGAGGCGTTGCCGTCGCTGACGGTCGAGCTTCGTGACGATACACTCGTCGCACCCATCGCAGCCGGTGCGATACCGGGCGAGGCGGTCGTGCGCCGGAACGGAGTTGAAAGCCGTGTTTCGCTCGTTACGCGGACGGCGGTCGAGCGGGATAATTTGCGCTGGACGCTGCACGTTCTGCTCACCAGCGTCTGGTTCTGGATCGTCGTGGCGCTTGCGCTGCTGGTCGTGGCCTACGTCATCTCGCAGCGCGTGGCGGCAAGACGGCGCAAGCGCCGGAGACAGGAGCGTCGACAGGCGGTGTCAGCCGCCTCAAACGGCGAAAACGAATAAGCACTGGCGGGGGCGTGGCTCCCGCCGGTTTCTTTTCTATGCTAAATGGCTGAAAAAATCCGGCTTGACATAAGACGGAAAGCGCCTTAAAATAGATTGTCTAATAATGTGCGTCAGGGGTTTGTCGCACGTTCTTATTCGCTTCATCGGATCGGGCGCTTGATGCCCGCCGTATGCTGTTTTAGCGTTAAAAAAATCATGGGAAAGGGAGGTGTGTATACCCGAATGTCGTTGTGGACAATTATTGGCTTTATCATCGCGGCGCTGGTGCTGCTGGCGGCGGGCATGGTGCTGGGCGTTATGTACCGCAAGCGCGTTGCCGAGCGTGAGATCGCGTCCGCCGAGGATGAGGCCAAGCGTATATTGAACGATGCCATCAAATCCGCCGAGAGCAAAAAGCGCGAGGCGTTGGTGGAGGCGAAAGAGGAGATACACAAAAGCCGCGCCGAGTATGAGCGCGAGGTTCGAGAGAGACGCTCGGAGCTGTCCAAGCAGGAGCACCGTCTCCAGCAAAAGGAGGAGCATCTCGACAAAAAGACCGATGCCATCGACCGCAAGAACGAGCTTCTGACGAAGAAGCTGTCCGAGATCGAGGCGCAGCAGGAGGAGCTTCAACAAATCAAGCGCTCCCAGCTCGAAATGCTTGAGCGTGTGTCCGGCTTCACCGTGGACGAGGCCAAGGCCATGCTCATCGAGAATCTGGCGCAGGAGGTCACGCACGAGCAGGCCGCCAAGCTGCGCGAGATCGAACAGCAGTATAAGGACGAGGCGGAGGCGCGTGCCCGCGAGATCATCACGCTCGCCATCCAGCGCTGTGCCGCCGACCATGCGAGTGAGGTCACGGTCTCGGTCGTGCCGCTGCCGAACGACGAAATGAAGGGTCGTATCATTGGCCGCGAGGGGCGCAACATCCGCTCCATCGAAACCATCACCGGCGTTGACCTCATCATCGACGACACGCCGGAGGCCATCACCATATCCTGCTTTGACCCCGTGCGCCGCGAGGTGGCGCGTCTTGCGCTGGAAAAGCTCATCGCCGATGGGCGCATCCATCCGGCGCGTATCGAGGAGATGGTCGCCAAGGCGCAGAAGGAGGTCAACAACACCATCAAGGCCGAGGGCGAACGCGCCGTGTTCGAGACGGGCGTTCATGGGCTCAACCCCGAGCTCATCAAGCTGCTGGGTCGCCAGAAATACCGCACGAGCTACGGTCAGAACGTGCTCAACCACTCCATCGAGGTCTCGCTCATCTCCGGCCTCATCGCCGCCGAGCTGGGCGTGAACGTCGCCACGGCGAAGCGGGCGGGTCTGCTCCACGACATCGGCAAGTCCATCGACCACGAGGTCGAGGGAAGCCACGTCACCATCGGTGTGGACATCTGCAAGAAATACAAGGAATCCGACGAGATACTCCACGCCATCGCCGCCCACCACAACGACGTAGAGCCGCAGACCGTCATCGCCTGTATCGTGCAGGCGGCGGATGCCATCTCCGCCGGTCGTCCCGGCGCTCGCTGTGAGAACATCGAAAACTATGTCAAGCGCTTGCAAAAGCTCGAGGAAGTCACCATGTCCTTCGCCGGTATCGCGAGCTGCTACGCCATCCAAGCCGGACGTGAGATCCGCGTGATGGTGAAGCCCGACGAGATAAGCGAGGATCAGATGACGCTTCTGGCACGGGATATTGCCAAGAAGATCGAGGACGAGCTCACCTACCCCGGCCAGATCAAGGTCCACGTCCTGCGCGAGACCAAGGCCGTGGAATACGCGAAATAAACGCACTTTTTTGCTTTGACAAACCCAAAGGCGCTCGATCCAAACGGAGCGAGCGCTCTTTCATGTGCAGCAAGCCCCCGCCGCCCTTGGAAGGGGAGTGCCGCGAAAAGGCAGATTGTCAATCTAGTGCAACGGAAAAAACAACTCAGCAGGGGCGTGGTAGT
>CAVIIB010000088.1:0-6964 GCA_963642815.1 Oscillospiraceae bacterium
CTTCGCGGTCCCCCTCCCCTTTCAGGGGAGGCAGGGGGCTGGCGGTATTCGCGGCACTCCCTTTCAGGGGAGGCAGGGGGCTGGCGGTGTTCGCGGCACTCCCTTTTCGGGGAGGCTGGGGGCGTTCGTGGCTAAGCGCCAGTGCGGTGTTTCTGACAGGCTCGCTATGACAGCAGAGATAACGCTCCGTGGGAGATATGCTATGAAAAGGACTTTGATCACGATATTGACGGCGGCGCTGCTGCTGGGACTTTGCGGCTGCGGCGACTATGTGAGCCTTATGCCGGACGGCGAGACGGTGCTGGCCGAGGCGGAGGGCGCGGGTTTTGCGCCGACGACGCTGGCCGAGCTTCTCGGCTGGCAGGATTTTATGGCCGGGTACTACGACAACACCCCCGTCGCCCTGAGCTTCACGGGCACGGAGGGCTTCGCCTCGCCCGTGTTTGACCGTGAATCCATCATCCGCGCCTGTGACGCGCTGCGCTCGACGAGCGTGACGGAGGAGCTGGGCGAAGCGCCGGAGGGCACGGTGGCCGACGCAAGCTACCGCTTCACCATGTCGGACGGCACGACCCACACGGTCGAGTTCTCCGGCGGCGATTTGCTGTACCACTCGACGCTCTACGCCGTGAGCGGCGGCGAGGCGCTTGATAAGCTCAGCTTCCCCGGCTACGGCGGCGATTTCAGCGTCTTTGACCTCTATGCCGACAGCCGCGTCACGGCCTTTGCCGAGGCTGCGGAGAGCGAGCTTCCCGTCTCCGTCGGACGACGCGCCAACGGCGGCGCGGTGCTGTCCAGCCAAGACGAGGACACCGTGCGGCAGGCCTTTGCGCTTTTCGCGGACGCGGTGATCGAGAGCGTGGAAATGCGCCCCGACCAGAACATCGACCTCAACAGCGTTTACGATTATGTTTTCACCATGTCGGACGGCAGCACCCAGACCTTCACCCTCACCGGCGGCTGCCTGACGGTGCAGGCAAATGCAGCCTATGGCACGGTGTATTACCACATCTCCACATCGGACGAGCTGGCGGCCATGTCCATCGTCTCCGGCAGCGCTACGACCTCCTTTGAGGGCGGTATGCTCGCCGACCTGCGAAACGACATGAGCCGCGCCATCCGCGCCGCGAACGGCGAATACGTTGCGCCGGACAACGACGTGGAGACGGCGGTGCAGGTCTCGCGTGACGAGGAATCGGCCGAGGAAAGCAGCGAGACCGGCGGCCTTTCCGTCGCGGGCGTTTACGTCAGCTTCGACATCGACGGCACACAGGACTACATCAGCCTCACCGGCGACGAGGCGGCGGAGTTTGTCCGGCTTATGGGCGAACTTGAGGTCACGAGCGAACGCCTGACCGCCGCGCCGGAGGGCGACGCCATGACCATCTCCGTGAATCTCTCCGACTGGTCGGGTCCCATCTGCTACCTCGCCGGCGGCGCGGTGCAGCAGACGGTCGGCAACTGGTATGTCTGCGGCTCCGGCTATGATGCCATCCGCGCCCGCGTCCTTGAGATATACCAGCAGCAGGTCACCGAGCGCGACATTGAGGGAACAGGCGAATAACGCAGAGACCAGAATAAACAGCACATCAAAACACGCATTTTCTTTCCTCGCATTTCAGCCTTGACCTTCCATAGTGAGCTTGTCAGGGAGGGCTGGGGGCTTTCGCGCTGCGCCCTTGGGTGGATGAACACGAGAGCAACAGGAGGCCGCGTTATGGATTTTGAAAAACTGGAACAGAGCTTTGTCCGCAAGGGCTACACCGTCTCGCGCCATCCGACGGGGGAGGCGGCGGCGCGGCATATCGCCGCCCAGCTTTCGGGGCGTACCGTCGGTATCGGCGGCAGCATGAGCGTCGGTGAGACGGGGCTTTATGAGCTGCTGAAAGCGGACAATCAGGTATATTGGCACCTACTTGACAAAACGGACGCGGTCATGCTGGCGGCCTGTGAGGCGGAGGTCTATATCACGAGCGCCAACGCGGTGTCGGAGGACGGCTGTATCGTCAACATCGACGGGCGCGGCAACCGCCTCGCCGGAACGCTTATGAACAAGCAAAAGGTCTTTTTCCTCGTCGGCGCGAATAAAATTGCGCCCACGCTGGACGCGGCTATCGAGCGGGCACGGAGCGTGGCCGCCCCGAAAAACAGCGCGAGGCTCGGCTGCAAAACACCCTGCGCCGTGACCGGGCGCTGTCACGACTGCGCGAGCCCGGAGCGTATCTGCTCGGCGCTGCTCGTGCTGTGGCAGAAGCCGTTCTGGGCGGAGGAAATGGAGCTTGTCATCTCGGATGAGCCGCTCGGCTATTGAGGAGGCACGGGCATGAAACGGCTTGTGTGTATGCTGCTGGCGGCGGCGCTGCTGCTCGGCCTCGGCGGGTGCAGCATATTCGACCGCTCTGTCTATGAGCTGACGGACTACTCCGCCGAGACGGAGGAGGGCAGCGACGACGGCGTGGGCTATATCTCCGACTACGCCGCGCTGCGCCGCGCCATCGTGTGGCTCGTCTCGGAGCACCAAGAATCGGCGGAGCTGCAATTCCAAAACTACGACGGCAACATCTCCCGCGACCTCTCCCAAGCCTGCTGGGAGGTCAAGAGCAGCACACCGCTGGGCGCGTTCGCCGTGGATTACACGAGCTTCGACCTCTCGCGTATCGTGAGCTTCTATCAGGCCGACATCTACATCACCTACAAGCGCAGTGCCGAGCAAATGCTGGAGCTTGAGCAGCTTGGGGGGCTTTCGTCGTTCCTGCGGCGGCTCGACGAGGCGCTTGGCGGCGGTGAGCATTATCTCGTGCTGCAAATGACCGCCGCGTCGCTCACGCCGGAGCTTGTGAAGGAGTATATACGCCGCGCCTATTACGCGGACGCGCTGGCCTCGCCGGTGCTGCCGGAGGCGGAGGTCAGCCTCTACCCGGACAGCGGCGTGGAGCGTATCGTGGAGATAACGCTCGACTACGGTCTCTCCGACGAGGAGCTGACGGCACAGCGTGAGGCGCTGACGAGCGCCTGTCAGTCCCTTGCGGCGACACTCACGGACGACACGGACACGGCGAGCGACGAGCCCACCGACATAGCGAGTGGGGAGACGGACGGCACGGCGGACCGCCTCGCTGCGGCGGCGGAGGCGCTGGGCGCTGCCTGTCAATACGACGCGAACGGCGGCAGCGGCGCGTATGACGCGCTGGTGACGGGTCGCGCCAACTCCGAGGGGCTTGCGATGGCGTTTCAGGCGCTGTGCAGCTCGCTCGGTCTTGACTGTCAGGTCGTATCCGGTCGCCTCGACAACGAGCCGCATTTCTGGAACATCGTGAGCTTCGGCGGCGCAAGCTACCACCTCGACCTCACCGAGCCGGACAGCCGCTTCCTGCTGGGCGACGACGGTATGTGGGGGCGCTACTGGTGGGACACGGCGGCCTACCCCGCCTGTGCGGCGGATTACAGCTATACCGCTCTTGCCGGGGACGCGGCCTCGCCGGAGCCGACCGGCGTACCGAGCGGCGTAACGCTGCCGGAATGAGAGGCAAGCCATGAGTGAGTTTCACGTCGTATCGGAATACACGCCCTCCGGCGACCAGCCGGAGGCCATCGAGACGCTGGCGCGGGGACTGGCAAGCGGCATGGGCGAGCAAATACTGCTCGGCGTGACCGGCTCCGGCAAGACCTACACGATGGCCAAGGTCATCGAGCGTATGCAGCGCCCGACGCTGGTGCTGGCGCACAACAAGACCCTCGCCGCCCAGCTTTGCAGCGAGTTCAAGGAGTTCTTTCCGGACAACGCCGTGGAGTATTTTGTCTCCTACTATGACTACTACCAGCCGGAGGCCTATATCCCCCACACAGACTCCTTCATCGAAAAGGACGCGAGCATCAACGACGAGATTGACCGCCTCCGCCACAGCGCCACAAGCGCTCTCTTTGAGCGGCGGGACGTCATCATCGTCTCCTCCGTGAGCTGTATCTACGGCCTCGGCGACCCCATCGACTACGCGAATCTCGTCATCTCACTGCGTCCCGGTATGCAGAAAAGCGAGGAGGAGCTGCTGCGCAAGCTGGTGGACATCCGCTATGAGCGCAACGACATCGCCTTTGAGCGAAACAAATTCCGTGTGCGCGGCGATACGGTGGAGATATTCCCCGTCTATTCGCAGGATCGCGCCATCCGCGTGGAGTTTTTCGGGGATGAGATCGACCGCATCTCCGAGATAAACGTTGTCACGGGAATGCCGACGCGCCTGTTGCAGCACGCGGCGATTTACCCCGCGAGCCACTATGTCACGACCAAGGAGAAGATGGAACGCGCCCTCGGCGAGATACGCGAGGAGCTGGAGCGGCGCGTAGCTTATTTTGAGGAAAACGGCAAGCTGCTGGAGGCGCAGCGCATACGCCAGCGCACGGAGTACGACATGGAGATGATGCGGGAGCTGGGCTACTGCTCCGGCATTGAGAACTATTCGCGCATTATTTCCGCCCGCAAGCCCGGCTCGCCGCCCATGACGCTGCTCGACTACTTCCCCAAGGATTTTATTCTGTTCATCGACGAGAGCCATGTGACGCTGCCGCAGGTGCGGGCGATGTACCACGGCGACCGCAGCCGCAAGGAAACGCTGGTCGAATACGGCTTTCGTCTGCCCTCCGCCTTTGACAACCGCCCGCTCCGCTTCGACGAGTTTCAGCAGCGTATCGGCCAGACGGTCTATGTCTCCGCGACCCCCGGCGAGTATGAGCGCAGCCGCGCCGCGCAAATTGCCGAGCAGGTCATACGCCCGACGGGGCTACTTGACCCCAAGGTCGAGGTTCGCCCCGTCGAGGGGCAGATCGACGACCTTATTTCGGAGATCAACCTGCGCGTGGCAAAGGGACAGCGGGCGCTCGTCACGACCCTGACGGTCAAGATGGCCGAGGAGCTTTCCGCCTATCTGACCGGCGCGGGCATTAAATGCCGCTATATGCACCACAACATCGCCGCGCTGGAGCGCATGGAGATCATACGCGATATGCGGCTCGGCGAGTTCGACTGTCTCATCGGTATCAACCTGCTGCGCGAGGGGCTTGATTTGCCGGAGGTGTCGCTCGTCGCCATTCTGGACGCGGACAAGGAGGGCTTTCTCCGCTCGGAGACAAGCCTCATCCAGACCATCGGACGCGCCGCCCGCAACGCCGAGGGCTTTGTCATCCTCTATGCCGACAGCGTTACGCCCTCCATGCGTGCCGCCATCGACGAGACGGAGCGCCGCCGCGCCAAGCAGAACGCCTATAACGAGGCGCACGGTATCACGCCGACGACCATCGTCAAATCCGTGCGCGACCTCATCGACATATCGAAAAGCGCGACGGAGGCCGTCGCCTATACCGAGGAGGGGCGCAAGCTCACGCGGCGTGAGCGCGAAATGGAAATCGAGCGGCTCGAAAAGGAAATGCGCAAGGCCGCAAAAATGCTGGAATTCGAGTATGCCGCCGTTATCCGCGACCGGCTCGTCAAGCTGAGGGGAGAGAAATAAAACGTCTCGGACTGTGATACAGAGCGATTTTTCCCAAGGGAAGATGAGCAGCAATATTCTGCGTGTGGGCATACCGACCTGCCTCGCGCAGATCGTCAATCTGCTATATAACCTTGTTGACCGCGTATACATCGGCCACATTCCGGAAACAGGGGCGCTCGCCCTCACGGGGTTGGGCGTGTGTCTGCCGGTCATCAGCCTTGTCTCGGCGTTTACCAATCTCTGCGGACAGGGCGGCGCACCGCTCGTGTCCATCGCCCGCGGCTGCCATGACGATGAGGGCGCGAGCCGCGTTATGGGCTGCTCGTTCACCATGCTGCTGCTGGCGGGACTGGTCGTGCCGGGGATATTCCTCTGCTTCCTTGACCCGCTGCTGCTGTTTTTCGGCGCCTCGGAGCAGACGCTGCCCTATGCGAGGGACTACCTCGTCATCTATCTGCTGGGCACGGAGTTCGTGATGATCGCCACCGGCATGAACTACCACATCAACGCACAGGGCTTCGCAAAAACGGGGCTGCTCACGGTGACGCTCGGCGCGGTGCTCAACATCGGGCTCGACCCGCTGTTCATCTACGCGCTGGACATGGGTGTGCGCGGCGCGGCGCTCGCGACCGTCATATCACAGGCGGCCTCCGCCCTCTGGGTGCTGCTCTTTCTGCGCGGACGCAAAATCGCCATCCCGCTCACGCTCCCATCCATGCGCCCACACTGGAAGGTCGTGCGGCGCATACTCGGCCTCGGCTCGGCGAGCTTCGTGTTCGGCGTGACCAATTCGCTGGTCGAGATGGTGACGAACCGTGTGCTGCTCGATTGGGGCGGCGACGTGAGCGTCGGCGTGATGACGGTTTTAATGAGCCTCCATGACATCTTTATGATGGTGCCGCGTGGTATCACACAGGGCTGTCAGCCCGTGTTCGGCTACAACTACGGCGCCGGACTGTACGAGCGCGTCCGCGCCGGTATCCGCTTCGCCCTCTGGATCACCCTTGGCTACTGCACGGCGGTGTGCCTGCTGGCCGAGCTTTGGCCGACGCTGCTATTCTATGTCTACACCTCGGACGCGACGCTCATCGCAGCCGGACGGCGAGCCATGCGGCTTTATATGTGCGGCTTCTGGATCATGGGGCTGCAATTCATCGGCCAGAACACCTTCACGGCGCTCGGCAAATCCAAGCAGGCCGTGTTCTTCTCGCTGCTGCGCAAGGCGTTCATCGTCGTTCCGGCTACGCTCCTGCTCCCGCACGTCCTCGGCGTCACCGGAGTCTACCTCGCCGAGCCCTTGAGCGACTATATCGGCGGCATCGCCTGCTTCGCCACCATGATGCTGACCGTCTATCGCTCACTGGGAAAGGAACGCCCCGGCGCGTAAAACAGAATATAAAAACAGGAGAGCCGAAGCTCTCCCCAGTCTGTCAAAGAACCTCCATTTTCAACCGGCGAAAACAGGGGTGTAGCTATAA
>CAVIIB010000089.1:0-6902 GCA_963642815.1 Oscillospiraceae bacterium
GCCTCCCCTGAAAGGGGAGGGGGACCGCGCAAGCGGTGGAGGGGTTTTCTGGAAGTCCGCACAGACTCCAAGAGTAACCCCTCAGTCAGCGGCTTTGCCGCTGCCAGCTCCCCTTTCAGGGGAGCCTTGGGTGGTTGCGCTTGGCGATGCCGCTGCCAGCTCCCCTTTCAGGGGAGCCTTGGGGGTGGCGGCAACGAGGAAAGAAGGCAAAGAACGCCGTGCGGGGCGCGGCGGATGTGAGGTGGACGAATATGAAGGTCGTGCTGCGGGGGCTGACGAAAAAATTTCCCGCACGAGGAAAGCGTGGTGAGGAGGTCGTCGCCGTGCGGGCGCTCGATTTTGAGATACCCGACGGTGAGATGGTCGGGCTGCTGGGGCCGTCCGGCTGCGGCAAAAGCACCACGCTCAACCTCATCTGCGGGCTGGAAAAGCCCACGGCGGGGCGCGTGCTGTTCGGCGACGACGACGTGACGGAGCTGCCGCCGGATGCGCGGGGCGTGGGGCTTGTGTTCCAGAGCTACGCGCTGTACCCGCACATGACGGTGCGCCAGAACATTCTCTTCCCGCTCCAGAACCTGCGCGGCGCGGCACGGCTCGACAAGGCGGAGATGGAGCGCCGTGTGCAGGAGGCTGCAAAGCTCGTCCAGCTCGACGCGCTCATGGAGCGTCGTCCGGCGGAGCTTTCCGGCGGTCAGCAGCAGCGCGTCGCCATTGCACGGGCGCTCGTCAAGCGTCCCCGTGTGCTGCTGCTCGACGAGCCGCTGTCCAATCTGGACGCACGGCTGCGCTTGCAGACCCGCGAGGAGCTGCGCCGCCTCCAACGCGAGACGGGAATCACCACGGTATTCGTCACCCACGACCAAGAAGAAGCCATGAGCATCTCCGACCACATCGTCGTGATGAACGAGGGCGCGGTGCAGCAGCTCGGTCGCCCGCAGGAGGTATATGACACGCCGGAAAACCTCTTTGTCGCCAAATTCCTCGGCACACCGCCCATCAACGTCCTTGACGGCGAGATAAAGGGCGGACGGCTGCTGCTCGGCGGCGACGCGGTGCTGGATATGCCCGGACAGCGCGACAGAGCCGTGAGCGTCGGGATAAGGCCGGAGGGACTTGTGCCGGACGACAACGGGGCGCTGCACACCACGCTTCGCACCGTGGAGGTCATGGGGCGCGACACCAGCGTCATCGCAGCACACCCGTCGGCACAGGGCGGGATGCTCCGCGCCATCGTCCCGGCGGATAGGAAGCAAAGCTCCGATTCAGAGGAAGTGCGCTTCACTTTGCGTCCCGACAAGCTGCATATCTTTGAGCTTGACGGCAAGCGGGCGGAGGGCTGAGCCATGAGCGGAAAAAGCGGCAAGGCGTGGCTCTATCTGCTCCCGTCCATCGCCTTTCTGGGCGCGTTCATGGTCTACCCGCTCATCGACGTACTCATCTACTCGTTGGAGGAGGGCTATAACTTCGCCTCGCAAAGCTATTTCGGCACGGGGCTTTACAACTACTCCTACGTCCTGCACGACCCCTATTTCCTCCAAGCGGTCAAAAACACCTTCCTGCTCGTCGTCATCACCGTCCCGCTCTCCACGGGGCTGGCGCTGCTCATCTCGCTGGCGCTCACGTCCATCCGGCGGCTGCGCGAGCTGTATCAGACCGTCTTTTTCCTTCCCTACGTCACGAACACGCTCGCCGTGGGGCTGGTCTTTATGATACTCTTTAAGAAAACGCCGTATTCCGACGGGCTTGTGAATCTGCTCATCGCCACCCTCGGCGGCGAGACCGTGGATTTCATCGACGGTCCCTATTGGGCAAAGCTGTTCGTGCTCTGCTTCTATACGGTCTGGGTGGTGCTGCCGTTTAAGGTGCTGGTACTCACGAGCGCCCTCGCCTCGGTCGACCCCGTATATTATCGCGCCGCGCAAATTGACGGCACACCGCGCTTGCGCGTGTTTACCCGTATCACGCTGCCCATGATCGCGCCCATGCTCATCTACCTCATCATCACGGGCTTCATCGGCGCGTTCAAGGCATACAGCGACGCGGTGGCACTGTTCGGGACAGACCTCAACGCCGCCGGCATGAACACCATCGTCGGCTATGTCTACGATATGCTCTACGGCGACAGCGGCGGCTGGCCGTCCTACGCCTCGGCGGCGGCGCTCATCCTGTTCGCCATCGTACTGACCATCACCTGCGCAAACCTTTTGGTCAGCCGCAAAAACGCAAGGCTGTGAGGGGGTGTGCGCCATGAATAACACGATAGACCCGACCTCATTGGAGCGCCGCGAGCGCTCGCGCCGCCTGCTGCGGCGGACGCTCTGCTATTTACTGCTGACGCTGTGGGCGCTGCTGGTGCTTTTCCCGTTTTACTGGATGCTCCTGACCTCCGTCAAGGGCTACGGCGCATACAACAGCGAATTTATCCCCCGCTTCTTCACTCTCGCGCCGACACTGGAGAATTATGCCGAGGCATTCACCGCCGTCCCGCTCGCCCGCTACTTCGCCAACACGCTCATCTTCACGCTGGCGACCACGGCACTCATGCTCGCGGTCACGATACCGGCGGCCTTTGCCTTTGCGCGGCTTGAATTTCGCGGGAAATCGCTCGTGTTCACGCTTTTCCTCTCGCTTATGATGATACCGAACGAGCTTGTCGTCATCACCAATTTCGTCACCGTCACCGACCTTGGTCTCCGCAACCACTTCCTCGGTCTCATCCTGCCGTCGGTCAGCTCGGTATTCTATATCTATCTGCTCAAGGAGAATTTCGAGCAGATACCCGACGAGCTTTACCGCGCCGCACGGGTGGACGGCTGCACGGACTGGCGCTATCTCTGGCGGGTCATGCTCCCCATCTGCCGCCCCACGGTCGTCACCATCACGATTTTGAAAATCATCGAGTGCTGGAACAGCTATGTCTGGCCGCGCCTCATCACGGACGACCCGGCCTTTTACCTCGTCTCGAACGGCATACAGGAGATACGCGAAAACGGCTTCGGACGCGAAAACATCCCGGCGATGATGGCGGCGGTCGTCGTCATATCCGTGCCGCTGATCGTCCTCTTTCTGGTCTTTCGCAAAAAAATCATGGACGGCGTTTCGAGGGGAGGCACCAAGGGATGAGCGCGAAAAAATGCGCGGCGCTGCTGGTGGTGGCACTGCTGCTCGCCTTACTGCTCGGCGGCTGCCACGGCGCTCGCGAGCGGGCGGGCTTTGCCGTGCCGGACAGCTTTGACGACAGCCGCGAGTATACCATCAGCTTCTGGGCGAAGAATGACACGAATAAAAATCAGGTCGCGGTCTACGAACAGGCCATCGCCGACTTTGAGGCGCTCTACCCCAACATCACGGTCGAGCTTCGCCTCTATACGGACTACGGCAAGATCTATAACGACGTCATCACGAACATCGCCACAAGCACCACGCCGAACGTCTGTATCAGCTACCCCGACCACATCGCCACCTATCTCTCCGGCGAGGGCGTGGTCGTGCCGCTCGACGGGCTGATGGAGGACGGGCGCTTCGGTCTCGGCGGAAGCGAGCTGCGCTATAATGCGCCATCGGAGGGCGAGCTCGTGCCGGCGTTTTTGGAGGAGTGCGTCATCGGCGGGCTGCACTACGCGCTGCCGTTCATGCGCTCCACGGAGTCGTGTTATGTCAACAAGAGCTTCGTGGAGGCGCTGGGCTATGAGCTGCCGGACGTGCTGACCTGGGACTTCGTATGGGAGGTGGCGGACGCTGCCGCCGAAAAGGGTGCGGACGGGCTTTACACCGTCAACGGTCAGAGCGTCATGCTCCCGTTCATCTATAAATCCAGCGACAATATGATGATACAGCTCCTGCGCCAGATGGACGCGGCTTATTCCGACGAAAACGGGAACATCGGTCTTTTCAGCGACGACACGGCCTCCATCCTCTACACCGTGGCGGAGCATACGGAGCGGGGCGCGTTCTCCACCTTTAAGATCTCCGGCTACCCCGCCAACTTCCTCAACGCGGGACAGTGCGTGTTCGCCGTCGATTCCACGGCGGGCGCAAGCTGGATGGGCGCGGACGCGCCGCTCTCGGACATCAGCGAGGACAAGCTCGTGGACTTTGAGATCGCCGTGCGCCCCGTGCCGCAGCTTGACCCGAATGCCCCGCAGATGATCTCGCAAGGGCCGAGCGTATGTGTGTTCAACAAGGACGACGCGCAGGAGGTGCTCGCCTCGTGGCTGTTCGCGCAGTTTTTGCTGACGAACGAGGTGCAGATCGCCTATGCCGAGACGGAGGGCTATGTCCCCGTGACGACGGCGGCGCAGACCGCGCCAGAATATACGGACTATCTCGCTCGCGCCGGTGAGGACAACGACACGCATTATGCCGTCAAGCTCGCGGCGGCGCAGCTTTTACTTGACAACACGGAAAATACCTTCACGACCCCCGTATTCAACGGCTCCGCCTCCCTGCGCGACGCGGCGGGACAGCTCATCGAGAGCGTCACCAAATCCGTCCGCCGGGGACAGAACGTGGACGCGGACTATATCGCGACGCTCTACGAGGAGACGGCGGCGCTCTACCGCCTTGACCAGACCGCAGCCGCCCGAACGGATGGCGTGACCTCGCTCGGCCCGCTTCCGGCGGAGGCTGTGGCGCTGCTCGCGGGGCTTGCCTACGCGTGGCTGTGTATGGCTGTCTATGCGCTTGTGCGGGTGATAAAGCGTCGTCATGCCGTTAAAAGGCAAACTTAGCTTGATTTATCGCCGCGCATGACTATAATAGTGGCAACACCACGCAAAATAACGTCTGTGGACGCTGAAAATTGAAAAGGAGATACACCATGAAAAAGACCCTTGCACTGCTTCTGACCGCCTGTGCGCTGCTTGGCCTGCTGACCGGCTGCACGGCGAGCCCCGACGAGGAAACGCTCGCCCGTATCGACGATATGGCCGCCCGTGTGGAGGCTGCCGAGGAAAAGGTCGCCGCGCTGGAGGCGGAGAAGACCGCCACCGAAGCGGCGGAGGCCGCCGTCATGAGCCATGAGGAATACATGGCCGCCGACATCGACAGCCCCGTCACCATCGAGACCTACGTCCAAGCCACGCAGTCGTGGTGGGAGGATCAGATCACGGTCTATGCCCAGAGTGAGGACGGCGCGTACTTCATCTACAACATGACCTGCCCGGAGGACGACGCGGACAAGCTCGTCCCCGGCACCCACATCCGTGTCAGCGGCTATAAGGCCGAGTGGTCTGGCGAGATCGAGATCGCGGACGCGAGCTTTGAGATCATCGACGGCGACGGCTTTATTGCCGAGCCGGAGGATGTGACCGCCCTGCTGGGCAGCGATGAGCTCATCGACCACCAGAACGAGCTTGTGAGCTTCACCGGCTTGACCGTCGTTGCCTCCGAAGCCCCCGATGGCAGTGAGGTCGCCTTCCTCTACAACTGGGACGGCTCCGGCGAGGACGGCAACGACCTCTACTTCAACGTCTCGCTCAACGACGAGGTCTACACATTCACCGTCGAGTCCTACCTCTGCGGCGCGGGTACTGAGGTCTATGAGGCGGTCAAGTCGCTCAGGATCGGCGACACCGTGGACATGGAGGGCTTCCTCTACTGGTACGAGGGCGTGAACCCCCACATCACCAGCGTGACCGTCGTCGAGTAAAACCACATAAAAAGCTCCGGCCTGTGGACAAGCGCCACAGGCCGGTTTTTTTGCACCCTATTCCATTATTCCTCGCTGCGGCGGTAGAAGCGGTACTCCGCGAAGCGGTGGAAGCGCTCGCCGCGATGGACGATGGGAGCGTCGGGACGATGGAGGCAGTCCACACCGAACGACGGCTCAAGGCAGAAGCCTTGGCTCTTATGCAGCGGCGCTGAAAGCCCGCCGCCGGTGTAAAGCACGAGCGCCGGAAAATCCGTCCGCACGGCAACGCCCATACCGCCGTCCTCGGCCATGGCCGCCTGCTTTCCGGCAAGCAGGAAGCAGTCGTCATAGTCGCGTCCCAGCTCCCGCAGCTCGGAAAAGTCATACTCGCCCTCCGTGGGCTTAGGCTCGCCGCAGGGCAGTCCGGCACTGTCCAGCGGCTGGTACTGCGCCGCGTTGACGGCGAGACGCGTGTTGAGGATGTCCGGCGTTCCCGCGAGGTTAAAGTAGATGTGGCTGGTCGGGGCATAGGGCGTATCCGCGCTGACCTCGGCCTCAAAGTCGATACGCAGGGTGTCATTGTCCACCGAGTAGCTCACGGCGGCGGCCAGCATGGCGGGATAGCCGTTGTCGCCCTCGCGGGACAGCAGCGCGAAGCGGATGCGGTTCGCGCCCTGTATCTCCGCCGTCCAGCGGCGCTTGTCAAAGCTGTCCGTGCCGCCGTGGAGCTGGTTTTCGCCCTCGTTGGCGGTCAGCGGATACTCCTTACCGTCGAGGCTAAAGCGAGCGCCCGCGACACGACCGGCCACGCGGCCAATGACCGCGCCCATATAATCCTTGCCGTCGAGATATTCCTGCGCCGTGTCGTAGCCGAGCGCGACGGGATGACCGTCAAGCTCGATGGAGCAGACCGTTGCCCCCAGCGTGAGGATGGAAACGGCCAGCCGTCCGGCGCGTATCGTATATTTCTCATAGTCGAAAAAATCCGCGTGTTCTATCATGATCAAAGCCTCCTGTTTACATATCCGTCGTAATTGGTGTGTCAAAAACGCATTTTCTCCAAGCTCGCACTGCACCCCAGCCTCCCCTGAAAGAGAGCGCCGCGACAAGCACCCATCCCCAGCCTCCCCTGAAAGGGGAGGGGGACAGGTTATGATTTGAAGTGCAACACTCTCGAAAAAGAGAGACAATACGCAGGAACTCGTGTAAAATGTAGTTACCATACAACATCGACACGGAGGTGAGCGTATTGTCCTACACACATTTTACA
>CAVIIB010000090.1:0-2208 GCA_963642815.1 Oscillospiraceae bacterium
CAGCACGGTGTAGGGCTTGGAATAGCTTTCCATAATGCCGGGGACACTCATATAGCGCGGGGTGTTGAGCTCCTTAATGCAGGTGATGAGGCAGGGCGTGTGCGTCCGCACGGTCATGTAGCCGTCCTCCAGCATACGCTTGACCGTGACCTCATGCTTTTCGGGGTCGAGCGTGATGTCACCGGCGTAGGTGATCTGGGGGAGACCGAGCTTCTCCGCGATCTGGGGACCGACCTGCGCCGTGTCGCCGTCGATGGCCTGACGACCACACATAACGATGTCGTCATCCTCAATGCCGATACGGTGAAGACCGGCGGCAATGATCTGGCTGGTGGCGAAGGTGTCCGAGCCGCCGAACTCGCGTCCGGAAATCAGAACGGCCTCGTCACAGCCACGGGCGAGACACTCGCGCAGCATACCCTCCGCAGGGAACGGACCCATGGAAACGACCACGATCTTGCAGCCGTATTTGTCCTTGAGCTTGAGCGCGGCTTCCACGGCGTTGAGGTCATCGGGGTTCGTGATGACGGCCATGGAGGCGCGGTTGAGTGTACCGTCGGGGTTGACGGCGACCTTGCCGGAGGTATCCGGCACCTGCTTCACACAAACAAGAATCTTCATGCTGCACTCCTCCCTCAGTTCACGCCAAGGCTCTTGGCGATGACCATACGCTGCGCCTCGCTGGTGCCCTCGTAGATCTCGGTGATCTTCGCGTCACGCATCATGCGCTCCACGGGGTACTCGCGGGTGTAGCCGTAGCCGCCGAAAAGCTGGACAGCCTTGCGCGTCACGTCATTCGCAGCCTCCGCCGCGAACAGCTTCGCCATTGCGCTCTTGGGACCGTAGTCCTCGCCGTTGTCCTTGCCACAGGCGGCGGCATAGACGAGGTATTGTGCGGCCTGCATTTGCGTGGCCATGTTCGCGATCTGGAACTGCGTCCACTGGAATTGGCTGATACGCTTGCCGAACTGGACGCGCTCCTTGGTATACTTGATGGCCTCGTTCACAGCGCCCTCGCCAATGCCGAGCGCCTGCGCCGCGATACCGATACGCCCGCCGTCGAGCGTGTGCAGCGCGATCTTGAAGCCCTGTCCCTCCTTGCCGAGGAGGTTTTCCTTGGGAACAATGCAGTCCTCCATGATGAGCTCGGTGGTGGAGCTTCCACGGATGCCCATTTTCTTTTCCTCGCGGCCAATGGAGAAACCCGCGAAGCTCTTTTCCACGATGAACGCGGAGATGCCGTGGTTTCCGGCAGCCTTGTCGGTCATGGCGAAGATGACGAAGGTCTCAGCGGCGCCGCCGTTGGTGATGAAGACCTTGCTTCCGTTGAGGACGTAGTGGTCGCCCTCCAGTACGGCTGTCGTCTGCTGGCCGGAGGCGTCCGTACCGGCACTTGGCTCGGTGAGGCCGAACGCGCCCACCTTGCGGCCGGAGAGGAGGTCGGGAAGATATTTCATCTTCTGCTCCTCCGTGCCGAACTCGTAGATCGGCGCACAGCACAGGGACGTATGTGCCGAGACGACGACCGCCGTCGTGCCGCAGACCTTGGCGAGCTCCTCAATGCACATGGCATAGGCGAGCACATCCGCGCCGCCGCCGCCATACTTGCGGTCGAAGTACACGCCCATCATCCCAAGCTCGCCCATCTTGCGGACGGTCTCCCATGGGAAGCGCTCCTCCTCATCCACCTCGGCAGCCAGATCGCGCACTTCGTTTTCCGCGAAGTCCCGATACATCTGTCGGAGCATGAGGTGTTCGTTTGAGAGTCTAAAATCCATTGCTTTCCCTCCAGATATAGAATTTCGATGTTTGCCCCATTGTTATACAACTAACATTGTTATACAATTAACCTTATTATAATATGTCGCTCCGCGCCGGTCAACGGAAATTTCCGAATTTCCGCTTTCGACAAAAATGCGGGCTGGATTTATGGAATATGACGAAACCAGTGCAAAAACTGGCTGTTATAATTGGCGAAAAGCTGCAAAATGTGATGAAACAATCTGTCCATGGGGTCGCGCTGCCTGCTGCTGATGGAGGGAGGCAAGTGCCGGAAAACGGCTGACAGCACAAAAGGAGAGCTGCGGATCTCCTTTTTTTGTGTCCATTATTCACTACTTGCGACGGCTAGGGCATTTCGAAGCTCCTCCGCGCTGAGGCTGGGGAAGGGGCGGAAGGGCTTGGGCGGGAGCGGATGGTCGCCGAGGG
>CAVIIB010000090.1:2218-6690 GCA_963642815.1 Oscillospiraceae bacterium
GAGGGGCTTGCCCATCCATATCATGTCGTACCATGTGTCAAATTTGCAGGCGCAGCGGCGGAACTGCCCCGCGAGCGTATAGCCGAGGCGCTCATGGAAGCGGGCGCTCGCGTTGGTCAAATGCTCATCCTCCGGCTCGGCATAGGCGATACAGGCGTAGAGGTCTTGGATGCTCTGCGCACGGGATATGGTCTCCAGCGCCGCGTACAGCGTCCGGCCAAGCCCGTGTCCGCGCTCGTCTTGGCGGAGATATATGCTCGTTTCCGCCGCCCAAGCGTAGGCGCTGCGCGGACGGAACGCGCCGGTGTAGGCGTAGCCGACGGGCGCACCGTCCCGCACGGCGACGAGATAGGGATAGCGCCGGAGCGTGGATTCGATACGCCCGCGAAATTCGTCCACGCTGGGCACATTGCATTCAAAGGTGATGGCGGTCTGCGTCACATAGGGCGCGTAGATGTCGAGCAGTGCCGCCGCGTCAGTCGGGACAGCGGGGCGGAGGGTGATGTCGTTCATATTAAATATGTATACGCGGTCAGCGTCCGTGATATAGCTTTTTGGTCTGGTACACCGGCTCATAGGTGATGTTCACGCCGAGGTGCTGGAACATATTCTCGTCCACGCGGGCGAGGATGACGGAGGAGTGCGCCTCGCAGCCGGCGAGCTTGCCGAGCTGATCCATCGCAAGCGAGGCGGTGGGGTCGGTGACGGCGCTGATGGTGAGCGCGATCAGCGTCTCGTCCGTGTGCAGGCGGGGGTTGTGGTTGCCCATGTGGTCGAGCTTGAGGTGCTGGATGGGCTCGATGACCTCCGGGGTGATGAGGTTAACGGCGTCGTCGATACCGGCCAGCACCTTGAGCGCGTTGAGCAGACAGGCGGAGGACGCGCCGAGCAGCTTGGAGGTCTTGCCCGTGACGATACGACCATCCGGCAGCTCCATCGCCACGGCGGGGTCGCCCGTCTCGGCGGCACGCATGAGAGCCGACGCGACAACGGGGCGGTCGGCGGCGGACACGCCGCAGCGCTTCATGAGAAGCTCCAAGCGGTAAAGCTCATCCTTGGCGGCCATGCCCTGTCGCTGGGCGCAGCTCACGGCATAGAAGCGGCGGACGATCTCCTGCTTGGCGGCCTCACGGCAGGCCTCGTCATCCGAAATACAAAGTCCGGCCATGTTCACGCCCATGTCGGTGGGGGAGCGGTAGGGGCTTTTGCCCCAAATTCCCTCCAGCATGGCGTTGAGGACGGGGAATATCTCCACGTCGCGGTTGTAGTTGACGGTCGTCTCGCCATAGGCCTCCAAATGGAACGGGTCGATCATGTTCACATCGTCGAGATCGGCGGTCGCGGCCTCGTATGCGAGGTTGACGGGGTGCTGCAGGGGCAGATTCCAGATGGGGAAGGTCTCGAACTTGGCATAGCCCGCCTTGATGCCACGGTGATTTTCGTGCCATATCTGGCTGAGGCAGGTCGCCATCTTGCCGCTGCCGGGACCCGGCGCGGTGACAACGATGAGGGAGCGGGTCGTCGGAACATATTCGTTCTTGCCGAAGCCGTTCTCCGAGAGAACGAGGTCGATATTGGAGGGGTAGTCGGGGATGTCGAAGTGGAGATAGACGGGAAGCCCCAGATTTTCGAGCTTCGCCTTGAAGATGGAGGCGCTGCTCTGGCCATGATAGCGGGTCAGCACGACGCTTCCGACATAGAGGCCGCAGCCGCGAAAAGCGTCAATGAGGCGCAGCGTGTCGAGGTCATAAGTAATGCCAAGGTCGCCGCGTCGCTTGTTGCGCTCAATGTCGTCGGCGTTGATGACGACAAGGATCTCCGCCTCGTCCTTCATCTCCATGAGCATACGCACCTTGGAGTCGGGCTTAAAGCCCGGTAGAACGCGGCTCGCGTGGTAGTCGTCAAAGAGCTTGCCGCCGAATTCCAGATACAGCTTGCCGCCGAAGCCGGAGATACGCTCGCGTATGCGAGCGGACTGCTCGCGCAGGTATTTGTCGTTGTCAAATCCGATCTTGTGCATGACCCCAATTTCCTCTCTTTCATGTCGCACCGCCCAGCGCGGCACGCTTCAACCAAAAAACTATTATAATACAAAATCTTGCGCCTTGTAAACAATAAAATCGCAAAATACGGACAATTTCGCGAAGTCTCCTAATGTACATAAGCCGGCTGTAAAAAACCTGCACGAACGCGGCAGCGCCTTTTGGGGAAGTCGGTTGGAGCATGGATGTAACGGACATCATGGCGGTGAGAATATGTCTCAAAATCCCAAAATAGCAAAGCGCACTTTTCGCTCGTTAATTTTTGTACAACCTAGACAAAACTTAGACAATATAGACAAAAACAAAACGGTAACAAAAATGAAAAATAAGCAATTTAGCCAGCAAAATATGAAAAATCCTTTAAATTTTGATTGACGGCAGCCTTGTTATGGGGTTATAATCAGCACATAAGAAAGCATAGACATGGTTTAGCGTCAACATGGTCCAGTCATTCCCGTTTGAAAAAAGACCTTAAAAATAGCAAATTTTTATTAGGAGGAAATGAGAAACCATGAAAACGAAGAAACAAACCATCGGCTACTTTATCGCCATCGCGGTATTCGTAGTCCTGCTGGCCGTCCTTGGCATCATGTACAAGGATCGCCCGATCATCGTGGAGGGTGCTTCCACTCCGTTCGCGGGAACCTTCTGGTCCCTGCTCCCGCCGATCATCGCCATCGTCCTGGCTCTGATCAGTAAGGAGGTCTATTCCTCCCTGTTCCTCGGCTGCCTGTCCGGCGCTCTGCTGTACACGCAGTTCCGTCCTTGGGACACGCTGACGGCGCTGGTCGGTACCGACTACGGCATCGTTTCCGTGGTGGCCGACTCCTATAACATGGGTATCATCGTATTCCTTGTTACCCTCGGTATCATGGTCGACCTGATGAACAAGGGCGGCGGCTCGGAGGCCTTTGGCCGCTGGGCGAAGAAGTCGGTCAAGACCCGCTGCTCCGCACAGCTTCTGACGATGCTGCTCGGCGTCCTCATCTTCATCGACGACTACTTCAACTGCTTGACGGTCGGTGCCGTTATGCGTCCCGTGACGGAGAGCCACAAGATCTCCCGCGCAAAGCTGGCCTACCTCATCGACGCGACCGCCGCTCCCGTCTGCATGATCGCTCCCGTGTCCTCTTGGGCGGCTGCCGTCACCGGCTACGTCCAGTCCGACACCATCAACGGTCTGGAGCTGTTCGTCCGTCAGATTCCTTGGAACTACTACTGCTTGCTGACGCTGGCGATGATCATCGTCATCTCCATCATCAACCTCGACTACGGCCCCATGCTGGAGCATGAGTACAACGCCCAAGTCAAGAACGACCTTTTCACCACCGAGGAGCGTCCCTTCGAGGGCGCGGACGACTACGAAAAGCCCGCCAGCGGCAAGTCCTCCATCCTCGACCTGCTCGTCCCCGTCATCTTCCTTATCATCATCTGCATCATTGCGCTGGTCTGGTCCGGCGGCTACTTTGAAGGCGAGACCTTTGTCGATGCGTTCTCCAACGCTGATGCCGGCTCCGCGCTTGCGCTCGGCGGCATGATCGGTATGCTGTTCACGGTCATCTACTTCTGGATTCGTCAGGGCTTCAACCTTGAAAAGTCCATGGAGTCCGTCCCCAACGGCTTCATCCAGATGATCGCCCCCATCCTGATCCTCACCTTCGCGTGGACGCTCTGCTCTTTCACCCGCTACGCCATGTACAGCGCCGACTTCGTGAGCAACGCGCTGGCCGACGCGGGCAGTCTGAAGCAGTTCCTGCCCGCCGTCATCTTCATCATCGGCTGCGCCATCGGCTTTGCCACCGGTACCTCTTGGGGCACCATCGGTATCATGGCTCCCATCGTCGTCGCCGTGTTCAACTACGAGACCGAGCCCGTGCTCTGCACCATCGGTCTGGCGGCGGCTTGCTCCGGCGGCGTTATGGGCGACCACTGCTCCCCCATCTCCGATACGACCATCATGGCCTCGGCGGGTGCGCACTGCTTCCACCTCAACCATGTGTTCACGCAGATCCCCTATGCGCTCACCGTCACCGCAGTCTCGTTTGTGTCTTTCATCATTGCCGGTCTTGTCCAGAACGTCGTCATCTGCCTCGCCATCGCGCTTGTGCTGATGGTCGCCACGCTTCTGGTCATCAAGAAAGTCATCTCCAAGAAGCGTGTCGGTATCTTCGAGGAAATGGCGAAAGCCAACGAAGCCCTCAAGCACGCCCAGTAAACCGCAACATACGCAAAGTACGCCAGCCCCGGCTGGCGTACTTTTTTGCGCGTCAAAAGGCGCGTTATTCCACGACCTTGCACTGTACCAAAGCTCCCCCTTGAAAGGGGAGCGCCGTGACGACCACCAATCCCTGCCTCCAAAAAAGGAACGCCGCAATTACCACCAATCCCCAGCCTCCCCTGAAAGGGGAGCGCCGCGATTACCACCAATTC
>CAVIIB010000091.1:0-6429 GCA_963642815.1 Oscillospiraceae bacterium
GCTCTGCTTTGCGCAGCGCCATGTCCCCGAAAAAGCTATGTTATCGCCAAATACATCTGTTACCTGATTTTCTACGGAGCATGCGTCGCTGTTTATTCGATTATAGCCGCTATTTATCCGAGACTTGATTTTCTGAACATCTTGGAAGCATTGACGGTCTTTTGGGTTGGAGCAATCCTCTATGGGATATATACTCCTGTTGCGATAAAATACGGAATAACAAAGGCTCGACTTGTATTTACCGTCGCTATATTGCTTATATCGCTTGGGCCGACCCTCGTTGTTCAAGTATTTCATCCCGATATGAAGCTGATTCTGTCATTTATGCAAAATACATCAAATATGACGGCACCCATCATTCTTGGCATTGCTGGCATAGGAGTTTTCCTTTTGTCCATGATAATATCCATTCGCATATTTGTAAAAAAGGAGCTTTAAGTTCCACGTCGATACCATAAACAGGGGGTGAAAAAATGGGAAGTGTCGTTTTACTGTTTCTGTTTGCAGCATTTGCGCTTTTCCTGCTGGGCTGTAAAGAAGGCATTATACTTTTGAAAAAACGGGATCGGGTATGTAAAACCACGGGAAACATTGTTGATATATCCCTTGGTATTTCCACAAACCTTGAAGCGGTAACGGCACAATATGTTGATGTGCGGCTTGAAAGAAAACAAAGCGTACTGCAAACCTATCATAAAGCACTGCAACCGAAAACAACCGTTACAGGAAAAGAAGCAGGGCAAGAAACATCGAAGAAAGCGAAAAAGAAAAGCAACGAAATGGAGCTATAACAGCAATATCTTTTTATAGCTCCGCGCTGCTTTTCATAGCTTTTTAGCAGTTCCGGGCACCATTGGGGCACCACAGTATACATCTTTCTTGTATAGTGTGTATGATATAGAATGAGCCGGGCACCACAAAGCGGGGCACCAAGGGCACCATTTGAATTATTTTCCCCAAAATAGATGCTGCCCGAACAAAAGAAAAAGCCTCGAAAACATAGAGTTTTCAAGGCTTTGATGGCGGAAGCGGTGGGATTCGAACCCACGTGCCCTTGCGGACAACTGCATTTCGAGTGCAGCTCGTTACAACCACTTCGATACGCTTCCATGTATAAATATTCACTTTCGGGGACTAATCACATGATTTCGAGTCATGTCCGTTATGACCACTTCGATACCACTCCGTATATGGGGCGCATGGCGGAAGACCGTGCGCCCATCAATATACCATTTTCCGGCCCTGCTTGTCAACCGATGGCCGCAAATTTTGCTTATTTCTCCGCCATCATGGAGCGGATGACCTCGTCGATCTTATCGGCGACGGCGATAAAATCGGCCTCGCGGTAGCCCTTGGTCGTCATAGCCGCCGTGCCGATGCGGACGCCGGAGGCCTCGACGGGAGAGCGCGTCTCGTTCGGGACGGTGTTCTTGTTCAGCGTGATGTTAAAGTCCTCCAAGCGCTCCTGAACCTCGCGGCCGGTCAGCCCCGTTGTCGTGAGGTCGAGCAGGAAAAGGTGGTTATCCGTCCCGCCGGTCACAACGTCATAGCCAAGGCGGATAAACTCCTCGCACATGGCCTTGCAGTTGCGCACGAGCTGGTGGACATACTCGCGGTACTCCGGCGTACACGCCTCCTCGGCGGCGACGGCCTTGCCCGCGATAACATGCTCCAGCGGACCGCCCTGTGTGCCGGGAAACACCGCGCTATCGACCTTCCGCGCAAGCTCAGGACGGCAGAATATCATGCCGCCACGCGGTCCACGCAGCGTCTTATGCGTCGTGGTCGTGATGATGTCGGCAAGCCCAAAGGGCGAGGGATGGTCGCCCGCGAGCACCAGACCGGCGATATGCGCCATATCGACCATGAAATATGCCCCGCAGGCCTTTGCCACGGCGGCGATTCGCGCAAAGTCGATGATACGGCTGTACGCCGACGCACCGGCCAGTATCAGCGCCGGCTGCTCCGCCGCCGCCTTGCGTGCCAGATCGTCATAGTCGATGAAGCCCTCCGGCGTTACGTCATAGCTCACGATATGAAAAAGCTTGCCGCTGAAGTTGACGGGCGAGCCGTGGGTGAGGTGTCCGCCGTTTGACAGGGACATGGACAAAATGGTATCACCGGGCTTGAGCACGCTCATAAACGCGGCGAGGTTGGCGTTGGAGCCGCAATGGGGCTGGACGTTGACGTGGTAGTCCGTGCCGAACGCCTCACGCCATTTGTCGCAGCAATATTGCTCAATTTCATCGACCCAGCGGCAGCCGCCGTAGTAGCGCCCACGGCTTCCCGTGTCGCGCACGGCGGGATAGCCCTCCGCGTATTTATTCGTGAGGCACGAGCCGACCGCCCGCAGCACCCGCTCACTGACGAAATTTTCGCTCGCGATAAGCTCCACATTCTCGTCCTGTCGCTGCTGCTCCTTGGCGATGAAATCAAATACCTTATCCATCGTTATCTCCCCCTTGCTCGGTTTTTGCCTTGAATTATAGCATAGAATCCCCAAAAGCACAACGCAAGATAAATGCAAAAGGGGATTGCCAAGCCTCGGCGGGTATGGTAAAATTTTTGAGGGACATACTAAGCGGTGAAAGAGGTGTCGCGCATGGGGAAATTCATCATACGCACAACGGAGGACGGCTTTTCCTTCAGCCTGTTTGCCGCCAACGGCGAGCCCGTCGCCGTCAGCGACGTCTACACCAACCGCAACGCCTGTCTCAAGGGCTTGGAAAGTGTGCGCCGCAACGCCGCGGCCAAGGTCGAGGATCAGACCGTGCGCAGCTTCGAGACGCTGGCCAACCCGAAGTACGAGCTTTACCGCGACCGCAAGCGGCAGTACCGCTACCGCCTCCGCGCCCGCAACGGGAAGATCATCGCCACCGGCGGCGGTCACACGGACAAGGAGCTCTGCCTCCAGGGAATCGAAAGCGTCCGCCGCAACGCGCCGAAATCACGGGTCATCGACAAGAGCGTTTGATTCTGCGAGGTGCGGGAACGCGGACACACAACATGATATAATGTGACATAAAAAGGAAGGCCGAAGCCTTCCTTTTTGTCTGCGGGGCGATGCGCGGGATAGGCTGCGGCGTCAGGTGCGCAGCAGCGTGTCGTATTCCTCGCTTCGGCGGATCTCGTTGTATTTCTCGAAATATTCTATCATCATGCCCTTTAGCGCGGCGGCAGCGCCGGAGGCGGGCTGCTCGCGGGAGACGTTCATGCCGATGGTATAGGCACAAACAGGGTCGGCAATGCGCAGCGCGGAGAACGGAAAGGGCTTGCCGAACATTTTTTGAACGCTCTTATGCGCTCCTTGCCGGTCTGCATCGACCTTCCAGATGTGGATGGAGGCCGGAAGCACGAACACGAGCTCGCCGTCGCGCACAAGGGACATGACCATGTCGCTGTCGTTGCCCTCATAGCGAATACGCGGCACAAAGCCGGCACGCTTGCAGAAGCTCTCAAACAGCCAGCGCAGACCAAGCTCCGGGTCCGGCAGCGCGATGTCGAGGTTTTCAAGCTGGCGTAGGCTGATGGTCGGGCTTCGGGAAAGCTCGTTGCTGTCGGCGACAAGCACGATGAGCTCATCCTCGGCGATGGGAAGCCAGTTGATGGCAGTGGATTCAATGGGGAACAGGGACAGCGCCAAGTCGATCTCGCCGCGCTCCAGCCCGGTTTTTATCTGCTCGGAGGCGAGCGTATAGTGGGAAACGCCCACGTTCGGATACCGCCGAATGAAGCGACGCAGCGGCTCCGACACAAGGCCGGTCGAGAACGAGGCAAATTTCACATAGCCATGGGCATCGCCCTGTATGCTTTGAAGCTCCTCCACGCCGAATTTGAGCTGTGCCACGGCGCTGTCAACACGGCGGAGGAAAAGCTGGCCGGACTGACTGAGCCGGATGCGGTTTCCGTCGCGGATAAACAGGGAAACGCCAAGCTCATTTTCCAGCTTCGACATGGATTTACTCAAGGCGGGCTGGGATATGTGCAGCATATCCGCCGCCTTTGTGATGTTTTCACAGCGGGCGACCATGCGAAAATAGCGCAGCTGGGTCAGCTCCATGCGTCCCTCTCTCCTTTGTGTTGAGATAGTTTATTTTGTGTCATGTATTATCATATTATATCAAAAAACACAGAAAAAGAAAAGCGCCCGCATGAACGGGCTTGCAATTTTTCGTGCGGCTGTGTATAGTTTTAGGCGAAAAGGGTGAGACAGTATGGAACGAAGCTTTGCGTCCGTGACCATCACGGACAAGGGTGTGCGCTTTCTCCGCGCCGGACATAGCTGGGTCTATGCCGACGAGGTGACGGACGTGCGCGGCGCTTATGCGGCGGGCGACATCGTGGACGTATACAGCGGCGCGGGGCGCTGGCTTGGTGCGGGCTTTATCAACGACAGCTCCAAGATCCGCGTCCGCATCGTCTCGAAAAATCCGAACGACCGCATGGACGAGGCGTTCTGGCGGCGGCGTGTACGCTGGGCGCTCGACTACCGCAAAGCGGTCATGGGCGAGGACTACGCGGCTTGCCGCCTCATCTTCGGCGAGGCGGACGGCTTTCCCGGCCTGACCGTTGACCGCTATAACGAGGTGCTGGTGACGGAGGTGCTCTCGGCGGGCATGGAGCGTATCAAAGAGCTGCTCTATGATATACTGCTGGAGCAGCCGGAGCTTGCGGCGATATACGAGCGCAGCGACAATCCCCTGCGCGACAAGGAGGGACTGCCCCGCGTGACGGGCTTTGCCCGTGGCAGCGGGAGCGGCCACAGCGTCATACGGGAGAATGGGCTGCTGTTCGACGTGGACTATATAAACGGTCAGAAAACAGGCTTTTTCCTCGACCAGAAGGAGAACCGGCGTGCCGTTGCCCGCTTTGCACGGGGACGGCGGGTGCTTGACTGCTTCACGCACACGGGCGCGTTTGCCATCCATGCGGCAGCCGCCGGTGCGGCGCAGGTGACGGCGGTGGATGTGTCCCAGACCGCGCTGGATGAGGCGGCGAAAAATGCCGCGCTCAACGGGCTGGACATCGACCTTGTTCGGGCAGATGTGTTCGAGCTTCTGACCCAAATGGACGGCGCGGGACGCGGGGAATATGACTACATCCTGCTCGACCCACCGGCGTTCACCAAGTCCGCCGCGACGCGACAGGCGGCGTATCGCGGCTATAAGGAGATCAACCGCAAGGCCATGAAGCTGCTGCCACGCGGCGGCTTTCTCGCGACCTGCTCATGCAGCCATTTCATGACGGACGAGCTGTTCCGGCAAATGCTGGCGGATGCGGCGCGGGATGTGAACGTGAGCCTGCGGCAGGCCTATGTCGGGCGGCAGGCGCCCGACCACCCCATCCTCTGGGGTGTGCCGGAGACGGATTATCTGAAATACTATATCTTCCAAGTCGTGTGACGGCGCTTGCCGTGGGGCGGCGCGTCTGCTATAATGGCGGCAGCGAAAGCAAAGGAGGCTTTTATGGGAGCGGGATATGTTATCAGCTTGGCGCTCGGTGTGCTCAGTCCGGCGGCTATGCTCGGCGGCTGCGTTTTTGAGGCGCTCGCGTATAAAATGGCGAAAAATCCGCGCTGTGACAAGGCACTGCTGGAGAAGCGGCGGCAGGTATCGGATGTGCTTCTGGTGGCGGCGTGGCTGCTGCTTGCGGCGGCGTACTTGAGCTTCCGCGGCCTCTGTGCGGGCGCGGATGATACGCTGTTCAAGGCCGTGATGACGTGGATACTGTTCGTGCTGCTCGCGGCGGACATATACTACCTCTACCTTCGCCGGAGCCGTCCGCGCAAGCCGGGGCAGAAAAAGAGATTTTGGGAGCGTTAACAATGATAGAATTGAAGCTGTCCGTAAGTGAGGTCGACTATGACGCGCTGCTGTCCCGCTTTGGCGGGTCAATCGGCGGCGTGGCGGCGATGGCGGCGCGGGCGCTGCCCACGGGCGCCAAGGAGGACATGGCGGTGAAATACCTCAACAACCACGCCGACCGCCTCTCGCAGTCGCTGGAAACGCTGGCCGCAAACAACGGCATCCGCGTGAAAATAGCCTCCGCCGAGGCCAAAACGATATAACAAGGCATAGAAAGGCCCCTGCACGACGAACAAGCCGTGTAGGGGCGTTCCTGTTTTTATAGGCTCTGGCCAACGGCTGTGGTAGCCCCCCATCATCGGATGCCACCCACATTTGTTATAGGGCCTATATTTTCATGTTGTTTGTTTTTCATCAGTATACCGCACAGGTCAAGAAGCTGCCAATATTGCCTCGCGAGGAACAAAAAAGAGGAAGTCGAATGACTTCCTCTCAGCTTGTCAAAAAACCACCCCACACATCCTCATTTCTGCTATAATAAAAGAAGCAGGGGGTGTTGTTATGGAGGAATGGAAAAAGGACGGGCGAAAAGAGGTCGTCATGGTAGATCTGGACGCGCTGGTGC
>CAVIIB010000092.1:0-6283 GCA_963642815.1 Oscillospiraceae bacterium
CCCCTGAAAGGGGAGCTGGCAGCGGCGCAGCCGCTGACTGAGGGGTTACTCTCGGCGTCTCTGCGACTTTCCAAATAACCCCTCCACCGCTTCGCGGTCCCCCTCCCCTTTCAGGGGAGGCAGAGATTGGAAGTTGTCGCAGTCTTCCCTTTCTGGGGAGGCTTTGGACCGGCGGTGTTCGCAGCACTCCTTTTTAAGGGGCTGGAGCAGGTTTTTCGACGGGCTTGCGGGGGCTGCCGGACTTATCCGGCAGCTCCCGTGCGATTTTTATGCGTTAGGTCTTAGGCGTTGTCGGGAAGGACATACTCACCGTTCTCGATCACAACGGCCATAGGAGCCTTGGAGACAGCGCCGTTCGCGTCCCAAGTCATGCCAGCGCCGGTCAGACCGTCAAAGCTGATTTCGGGCATGACCGCCACAAGCGCCTCGCAGATGTCCTCGGTGCTCATGTCGGGGGTGCAGCCGGCCTTCTCCAGCGCCTCGGCGATGATGTACACCGCGTCATAGGCATCGGCGGCGAACTGGTTGGGGGTGTCGCCGTAGCGCTCGGTGTACGCCTTGACAAAGGCTTGGGTCTTTTCATCCTCTGAGCTGGCGGAGAACGGGGTCAGAAGCATAACGCCCTCGGCGAGGGAGGTATCGAAGCCCTCCAGCGTCAGAATGCCGTCCATGCCGTCCACGCCGAAGAAGGTGGGCTCATAGCCCATGTCGTGCGCCTGGGAAAGGATGGTCGCGGCGGGCGTGTAGTAGATGGGGAGGAAGATGAGATCCGCGCCCGCGTTCTGGGCGGCGGTGAGCTGGACGGAGAAGTCGGTGGCGGTGTCGGTGGTGAAGGTGCCCTCATAGACCACGTTCAGACCCTTGACATCGCACTCGCTCACAAAGCTGTCGCGAATGCCCTGAGAATACGCGTCGTCGTTCTTATAGATGACGGCGATGGTCGCGTCGGCGAAGTTCTCCGCCATGTAGTCCGCCGAAGCAGTACCTTGGTTGGGGTCGGTGAAGCAGACCTGGAACACGTTGTCCTTGCCGTCGATGACATCGGTGGAGGAGGCGGAGGGAGTCAGGCAGAAGGTGCGGTCACTGTTCGCCACGGAGGAAACAGCGATGGCAGCGCCCGTGGTCACAGGACCGACAAGCACCTGCATACCCCAGTCAAGCAGGTTGTTGTAGGCGTTGATGGCCTTTTCGCCGTCGGCCTCATCGTCCTGTCCCTGAAGCTCGTACTGCACGCCGCCCTTGGCGTTCAGCTCGTCCACGGCGATCTGCGCCGCATTGACAACGGCGTTGCCGTAGATGGCTGCGCCGCCGGTCAGCGGACCGCAAACGCCCAGCTTGAACGTGCCTTCCGCAGCCGAGGTATCGCCGGTATCAGCAGCGTCGCCGGTGTCGGCGGTATCGGCGGCGGCGGCGGTGGTCGCCGTCTCGGTCTTGGTGTCGGCAGTCGTGTCGCTGCCACAGGCGCAGAGGGCGAATACCATCACGAGGCAGAGCGCCATGCAGAGAAGTCTCTTGAGTTTCATGTTTGTTCTCCTTTTCTAAAATAAAATTGACTGTTTATAATGAAAGCCGGCCTCGTCCTTTTGGACGAGGCCGGCTTGCATTGACTTTGCTTAGCTTTGGCTCATCACTTCAGGACGTTTTCTATCATTTCCGCTGACCAGAATAATAATGCCCATAATGTACAGGGCTACCAGAAGTACAGAGAGGAAGACGACGGAAATACGAAGAACGGACATCGCAAGAGCGATGCCCGCAATAATCATCATGGCGAAGGAGGAAGCGCAAGCAGAGCAAGCCGCACCGGCGTTGTCGGTGTGACGAGACATATTCATGGCGGAATAACGGCTCATGTCGCGGCCTCCTTTGCTAGGAATGGTCAAATAATACCCTCTCTTTTCCCGTCCGTCAAGACGAAAAATTTTTAAGTTTTAACGAAGTAAATCGAAAGTTTTTGTTGCTTTTGCACAACTGTCCGCCGTTCGCAAACAAATCACGCCGCTTTGTCCATCAAATCAAGCCTCCGCCCCCGTCGAAAAAACACGGGAATTGTAGTTTTTTGTCGAATGTGGTATACTAATTGAACTACATTGTAATCTCTGGGAGGGTACCTGTATGGGCAGACGGATTCGAGCGCTCAACACCATCGGGCGCATTGTCTATTTCCTCATTTTCGCCGCGTCGCTGGGCGTTTTCTGGCTCACACGGAGCGGAGACGGCTGGGTCGACCTTAGCCTCAACTGCTTGTTCGACCTTGCGGCGGTCATCTTCATCATCGCCTACTTCGGCGGCAGCGCCCGTCCGCTGGCGCGGCTTGCCTGTGCGCTCGACGAGGTGACGGACACCATCCGCAGCCACGCCGCAGCGGGCGACCCCGCCGCGCTTTGGAAGGAGTTCGGCAAGGAAAAGCTCTTCGACCACGCCGCGCTGGACGAGGCCTACGGCGCATACGTCAAGCAGATCCGCCGCGAGAGCCGCCAGAATCCCGCCACCGCCCGCGCCGACATATCGGATTATGTAAACGAGGAGCTGGTCTATTCCGCCGCGCATAAGCCGTTCAGCGACCAGATCGGCGGCATTATGACCGGCCTCGGTATCCTCTTTACCTTCATCGGCCTGGTCTACGGTCTCCGCAGCTTCAACGCCACGAGCGTGGAGCTCATGCAGACGAGCACCCAGACCCTCATGGCCGGTATCAAGGTCGCGTTTTTGACCTCCATCTTCGGTCTCATCTACTCCATCATCTTCGGCCTCATCTATAAAAAATCGCTCGCGCTCGCGCTGCGCTCCGTCTATGAATTCCAAGACAGCTTCGACGAGTGCGTCCGCCCGACGAACGAACACGCCGCCGAGAACGCGCTCATCCGCCTACAGGCCGAGCAGAACGAGCTTCTGGAAAAGCTCGCGTCCAACATCGGCGGCGCGGTCAGCGAGAGCCTGTCCGCCTCCATCGGTCCGGTGGTCGAGCGCCTGCGCACGACGCTGGAGGGCTATGTCTCCGTTGCCATCGAGGATCAACGCGCCGGACTGGATAAGGTCGTCGCCTACTTCCTCCAAACGCTCAACAGCTCCATGGGCAACATCTTCACCCAGCTTCGGGAGCAGACGGCGGAGCTTAGCAGCTGGCAAAAGAATATGTCCGCCAGCATCGCCAAGCTCATTGACAGCGTGGCGGTCGCGGAGTCCGACCTCGAAAAGAGCCGCAAGTACACCCAACTCATCATCGAGCGCGTGGACACTTTCACCGCCAACGCCGACACGCTCACGGCGCGGCAGCTTGAATCGCTCAAGCAGATCGAGAGCTTCATGAACGACTATCAGGCGCTGCACAAGACCGAACGCGCCTACATCACGGAGATGGCAACCTCCGCCAAGGCCGCGCAGGAGGCGGCGGAGAAGAATGCGGAGGCGGTCAGCGCCTTCAACGACATGGCCGTCCGCTTCACCGACTCGCTGGAGAAAAAGGCCGCCGATATGCTGGGCGCACTCACCGGGCAGGTCGCCGTGCTGGGTGAGGATCACCGCAACGACGCGGAGCTTGTCCGCCGCCAGCTCGAGGCCGCAGGAGAGCGGCTCAACGAATCCGCCGACCATCTGCGGATGGTGGCGGAAAAGAACGCGACGGACATGACCCTCGCCTCCGAAAAGCTCACGACGGCGCTCGGTGGCAGCTTTGAGCGCTTCGACACGGAGCTCACGGGGCTCACCTCGGCGCTTGCTCGTCTCACCGCCGCCTCCAACGCCGTGGGCGACAGCCTCAAATACCTACCGGAGACGGCGAGCAGCTTCGACACGGAGATCGGCAAGGCGAACAAGAGCCTCAAGACCGAGCTGAACAACCTCCTGAGCGCACTCGCCGACACCCGCAAGGCGCTCGACAAGTTCAACACGGCGGCCTCCCGCAAGCTGGGCGGTTAAGGGAGGCGCAGCATGGCTAGAAAACGCAGGGGTCTGCCGGAGGCCGAGGGACATAACTTCTGGCAGTCCTATTCCGACATGATGGCGGGGCTGCTGCTGACCTTTATCCTCATCATCTGCGGTGCGCTGCTAATGCTCATGGGCGTGAAAAACTCCTATGACGAGAGCGAGCTTGCGCTCGCCGCACGAGAGGCGCAGCTAGAGGAGGAGATCAGCGCCAAGCTCAGCTATGCCGACCTGTCCGAGCAGCAGAAAGCCCAGCTCGCGGAGCAGCAGGCACAGCTTGACGCGCAGAAAAAGCAGCTTGAGGAGCAGCAGGCACAGCTTTCCGCCTCCAAGACCCTGCTGACGACGCAGCAGGCGCTCCTTGCCACACAGCAGCAGCAGATAGAGGAGGTCATCGGCGTAAAGCGCGACTTGGTGGAGGCGCTGTCCAAGGAATTTTCCGGAACGGATCTTGACATCTCCATTGACGAGAACACCGGCGCGATACTGCTTGATTCCAGCGTTCTGTTCGCCCTCAATGACAGCAGCCTCTCCGCCGAGGGCAGTCAGGCGCTCGCCGAGTTCCTGCCGCGCTATTTCTCCGTCGTCCTCTCCGAGGACTACATCGACCACATCTCCGAGATCATCATCGAGGGGCACACCGACACCGCCGGAAGCTACCTCTACAACCTCCGTCTGTCGGAGGAACGCGCCGCCGCCGTGGCGGACTACTGCCTCGACGACGACCAAGCCCTGTTCGACGCAGACACGCTGGAAATCGTCCGCTCCCTTGTGACGGTGAGTGGTCGCAGCTTCTCCGACCCCGTCTATAACGACGATGGCAGCGTGAACGCCGACGCCTCCCGCCGCGTGGAGATCAAGTTCCGCCTGTCCGATGACGAGATGATAAACCGTATGCTTGAAATCCTCAACAACTACGACGGCACGACCACCACAAGCGGCACCAAGACCACGCCAACACCAGCCCCCTGATAAACCAAGAGCCGCCTCCCCGTGAGACGGCTCTTTTTGTACAATGCACGAGGATATGGTATACTGCTCAAAGCAGGGCGGGAAGCAGGAGCTTTATGCCGATGGCGATGAGGATCGCGCCGCCGAGGGTTTCCGCCTTTTCGCCGGAGAGGTGCGGAATGAGCCGTCCGGCATAGCAGCCGGCGAGGCAGACAAAAAAGGTCACAACGCCGATGATGGCGCTGGCCGCGACAAGACCAAGCCCGCCGCAGTAGTCGGGGTCAATGCCCATGGCCACGCCGACGGCAAGCGCGTCGATGCTGGTGGCGACGGCGAGCGCAACGAGCTTTTTGTGGTCGAGCCGCCCGCCGGAAAAGGCCGAGGCCGAGCCGCTTTCATCCGTCTGCTCACCCTGCCGCAGCGCCTTAACGCCCTCCAGCAGCATACGCCCGCCGATGAATGCGAGCAGCCCGAAAGAGATAAACGGCGCAATGGCCTGCGCATACACGGCGACGACCCCGGCGAGCAGACTTCCCGCCAGCGGCATGAGGAACTGGAACGCGCCGAAATACAGCGCCATGACGACGGCATGGCGGAGGCGGAAGCCCTTCATGGTCATGCCGTTCGTCACGGAGATGGCAAAGGCGTCCATGGAAAGGCTGAGACCGGTCAATATGGCAATAAGCATGGAGGTGTTCTCCTTTGGACAGAGAGGATTATATGGAGCTTGCGCTGACGCTGGCACGGGAGGCGGCAGCGGCACATGAGGTGCCGGTCGGCGCGGTCGTGGTGGATGCCGAGGGACGGGTGATAGGACGTGGACGCAACCGCCGTGAGGAGCGCAGCGCCACCGCCCACGCGGAAATAGAGGCCATCGACGAGGCCTGCGCCCGTCGCGGCGGCTGGCGGCTTGACGACTGCACCCTGTATGTCACGCTAGAGCCCTGCCCCATGTGCGCCGGGGCGATCATCAATGCGCGTATTGGCTGCCTCGTCTACGGCGCACGAGAGCCGAAAAGCGGCTCCGTCGGGAGCGTCATTGACCTGTTTGCGGAAAACTACGGCTTCTCCCCCGCCGTATACGCCGGGGTACGCGAGGCGGAATGTGCCGCGCTCCTAAGCCGCTTCTTCCGAGAACGGCGGTAATGGACATCAGACTGCAAAAAAGCAGCCCCAGCCTCCCCTGAAAGAGAGCGCCGCAAGTCACCACCAACCCCTGCCTCCCCTGAAAGGGAGCGCCGCAAGTCACCACCAACCCCAGCCTCCCCTGAAAGGGGAGGGGGACAGGTTATGATATGAAGTGCAACAGTCTCAAAAAAGAGAGACAATACGCAGGAACTCGTGTAAAATGTAGTTACCATACAACATCGACACGGAGGTGAGCGTATTGTCCTACACACATTTTACA
>CAVIIB010000093.1:0-6217 GCA_963642815.1 Oscillospiraceae bacterium
GATTCTCTCCGAGAAGCAGACCATCGTGGAGGCTCTTGCCGAGCGCCTTAAAAACGCGCAGGGCGGCGTTCTCGTCGATTACAGCGGCATCAACGTCGCGGACGACACCGAGCTGCGCCGTGGGCTTCGTGAGGCGAACGTCGAGTACAGCGTCGTGAAGAACACGCTGACCCGTCTGGCGCTTGACAAGATCGGCCTGTCCGGCATGGACGACGTTCTGAACGGCACCACGTCCCTCGCCACGAGCGAGACCGACCCCCTCGCCGCGATCCACCTTATCGCGAAGCAGTCCGAGAAGATGGGCGACGATATGTTCAACGTCAAGGCCGCTTTTGTGGACGGCCAGATCCTGACCGATGCCCAGTTTGCCGAGCTGTCCGCCATCCCCAACAAGGACGCTCTCTACTCCCAAGTGCTGGGAACCATGCTCGCTCCCATCACGTCTCTGGCCGTCGTTTTGAACCAAGTCGCCGAAAAGGGCGGCGCCGTTGCCGAGGCCCCCGTGGTCGAGGAAGCCCCCGCTGAACCCGCCGCCGAATAAGGCGTGCGCCACTCAAAAATAAAATTGGAGGAAATTTATAATGGCTAGCGAAAAAGTCACTGCCATGATCGAGGAGATCAAGGCTCTTAGCGTTATGGAGCTCGCTGAGCTCGTTCACGAGATCGAGGATGTGTTCGGCGTTTCCGCCGCCGCCGCTGTCGCCGCCGCCCCTGTGGCTGCCACGGCTGCCGCCGCCGAGGAGAAGACCGAGTTCGACGTCGTTCTCACCGACTTCGGCGCGGAGAAGATCAAGGTTATCAAGGAAGTCCGCGGCATCACCGGTCTGGGTCTTGCCGAGGCCAAGGCCAAGGTCGAGGGTGTCCCCGCCGTCCTCAAGGAGCAGGTCTCCAAGGACGAGGCCGAGGCCATCAAGAAGCAGCTTGAGGAAGTCGGCGCGAAGGTCGAGCTCAAGTAATCTGTCTCTTATGCAAAACTGCGCTGCCAGCACTGGCGGCGCAGTTTTTTGCTACTCCTTGAAACAAAAATGTTGGGTATAGTCCCTCCTTGGGGGGTGGCTTACCCAACATTTTGCTTTATTCTCCGTCCTCGGACGGGGTGCGGACGAGGGATATGCGCTCCACGCGCTTGTCGTCCGTTTCGAGTATCGTGACGAGCCAGCCGCCGTAGCGGAAGCTGTCGCCGGGGCGGGCAAAGCCGTCGAGCATTTCCATGCACCAGCCGCCGACCGTGTCGCTGTCATAGTCAAAGCCGTCCTCATCAAGCCCAAGCAGCTCCACGAAGTCGCCCACGGACATATCACCGTCCAGACAGAGCGTACCGTCGTCCTGCTTTGTGACCTCCGGCGCTACCTCGTCCGTCTCGTCCCAGATGTCGCCCACGATGGTCTCCAGAATATCCTCCATCGAGACGACGCCCGCCGTGCCGCCGTATTCGTCGGTGACGATGGCGAGGTGGGTTTTAAGGCGGCGGAGCTGTTCCAGCAGTTTTGGCAGCTTGACGGTCTTATAGACAAAGCAGGGCGGGCTTAAAAGAGACCGCAGATCGGGCTTTGCGTCGCCGTCCAGCAGGGCGCGGTACAGCGCGTTTAGGTGCAGCACACCGATGATGTTGTCCGTGTCGCCCTCATAGACCGGAATACGGGAGTAGGGCGCGTCCTCAAGCTGCGCCATGATGTCCTCCATGCTGTCCTCGATGTCCACGGCCAGCATATCCACGCGGGCGGTCATGACCTCGCTTGCGGAGATGTCGGAGAAGTCGAGCGCCGAGAGCAGAAGCTCGCTCCGCTCCTCGTCGAGCACGTCCTCGTCCTCCGCCGTTTCGATGATGGATTGCAATTCTTCAACGGCGGCCTCCTGTTGGTTGCCGCTGTTCTCGCCGCTCATGCGCCCGGTTATGAGGTGTACCAGCCGCACGACGCACCAGACCGCCGGATAGAGGATGACGTTCAGCACCCGCAGAATGCCGGCAAAGGCCAGCGCAAAGCGGTTCGGATTTTTCTTGGCGACGATCTTCGGCATGGTCTCGCCGAAGATGATGACGAGCAGCGTCGTCAGCACCGTCGCCGCCGTCGCGCAGCCGCCCTCCGGCAGCGAGAGCCGGACGGAGATGAGGATGGCGATGACCGACGAGATGGACGAGGCCGCGATGTTGACAAGGTTGTTGCCGATGAGGATGGTGGACAGCGCCGTGTCATAGCCTTCGATGAGGCGCAGCGCCCGCGCCGCCTTGCGGCTTCCGTCGTCGCGCATACCCTCTAGGCGCATACGGTTGGCGGAGGACAGCGCCATCTCCGACGCGGAGAAGAATGCCGAGCAGCAAATGCAGAGCACAAAGCCGAGGTAGTATAGTGTCATGCCTCCGCACCCCCTTCCTCCGGCGCGAGCCGATGGGCGATGAGCTTGCGGATACGGTGACGGCTGATGTCGGAGATGATGAATTCCATGCCGTGGTAGCTAAAGCGGTCGCGCTGGCGCGGCATGAAGTCAAACTGGTCGAGCGTCCACTCCGCGAGCGACAGATGGACAATGCTCTCATCGTCCTCCGGATCGTCAAAGTCGAGCAGGTCAAAGGCCTCGCCCACGTCGAGGTCGGCATCGAGCTCATAGCGACCACCGCCGAGGGGCGTGAAGTATTCCTTGACCTCGTCCTCCTCGTCCCAGATCTCGCCGACAAGCTCCTCCAATATATCCTCCACGGTGACGACACCGGCGGTGCCGCCCCATGCGTCCGTCACGATGACCATGTTGAGCCGCCGGCGGCTCATCTCCGGCAGAAGGTCGTCCACCTTTGTACCGGCGGGGACAAAGACAGCCTCATCGAGAAGCGGACGCAGCGCAAGCGCCTCGCCCTCCCGCAGATAGGCCTTGATAAAGCGGCGCATTGGGAGAATGCCGATGATGTTGTCAATGCTGCCCTCATAGACCGGCATACGGCTGTGGCGCTGGGTCTTGATATAGTCCGCGATCTGCGCGGCGCTCCATGCGGCATCCACCGCCGCGAGGTCGACCCGCGCCGTGAGGACGTTTTCCGCCGTCACCTCCGCAAAGGCGAGCGCCGACTGGATAAGGTCGCCCTGCTCCTCGTCGAGGTTGCCCTTGTCGGTCATATCCTCGACCAGATCATAGAGCTCATCCGCCGTGACGGAGACCTCGATGTCACCCTTGGTGAGCTTGGCCGCCGCGTTGCCGATGGCCGTCAGAACCGCCGATAGAGGGGAAAAAATGTGTACAAAAAAGCCGAGCGCCGCCGCATTTTGCAGGCAGAAGCGTTCGCTGTAGAGCTTGGCAATGCTTTTCGGGAGCATTTCGCCCGCGAAAAATACCACCACCGTCGTCACGACCGTACCCCACGCGACATAGGAAATACCCCACAGCTTTGTGACCAGCAGTGTGACAAGCGTTGCGGCCGAGAGCTGGATGATATTTGTGCCGATGAGGATGGTTGTGATCGCTCGGTCAAAATTGTCGAGTATCCAGATAGCGCGTTTGGCGCGACTGTCGCCCTTTTCCATGCGGACACGCAGCCGTGGGCGCGACACGGTGGAAAAGGCCGTTTCTGTTACGGCGAACCAGCTCGCGCACAGAAGCAGCGCGAGAATGATCACCGCGTAAAGCAAAATCGAATTGCCGGATATACTACCGCCATCATCCATGGTTGGACGATCACACTCCCTATACAAAAAATTTCGTCTATTTTACCACTGTTTTGCTCCTACGTCAACTGTTCCGATGTTCTGGAAATGGCGGATGGGGTATGGTATAATCTATTGTATGGTGAGATTGATATTGGGACGTGCCGGCGCCGGAAAGACCGGTCGTGTTTTTAGGGAGATCGCTGCCCGCGTCGCGGCGGACGAGGGCGGCACGATATTGCTTGTGCCGGAGCAGTACAGCCACGAGGCCGAGCGTGAGCTCTGCGCCGTTGCGGGAGACCGTCTCTCCGCCTGTGCGGAGGTGATGAGCTTCACCGCGCTGGCGAACAAGGTGTTCTCCGACTGCGGCGGTGCGCGTGAGCGGCTGGACGCGGGCGGACGGCTTCTGTGCATGGCCGTGGCTGCGGAGGAGGTCGGCGGTGTACTGCGGCTCTATGGTCGCGCCCGCCGGAATGTCCAGCTTTTGTCTGCGCTCGTCCGCGCCGTGGACGAGGTGAAAAACGCGGGGCTGGACGCAGCGGCGCTGCTGGATGCCGCCGCGCAGTCGGACGGGGCGCTTGCCGACAAGCTGCGTGACCTCTCCGTGCTTTTGGAGGCGTTCAACGCCGTGCAGTCACGCTCCGGCATAGACAGCGCCGACACGCTGGCGCTGCTTGCGGAGCTCATCGGTCAGTCCAGCGCCGTGCGCGGCTGCTTCTATGTGGACGGCTTTACGGACTTCACCGCGCTTGAGCGCGAGGTGCTTCGCGCCGTCATCGCCTCCGGCGCGGACATCACCGTGTGCCTGAGCTGCACCGGCGACGACGAGAGCGGTCCATACGTCCTGCCCGCACGGACGGCGCGTTGGCTGGAACGGACGGCGGAGGAGCAGGGGCAGAAATGCCGCCGCGAGTGGATGGAGCGCGAGGCGGAGGACACGCCCATCGGCTTCCTCTGCGAGCACCTGTTCGACTTTACCACGCCGGAGCCGCCGGAGGCGGGCGACGCGGTGACGCTCGTGACGGCGGCAACGCCCTATGAGGAGTGCGAGCTTGCCGCGGCGCGTATGCGCTCGCTGGCACAGGCGGGCTGCCGCTGGCGGGATATGGCCGTGGCTGTGCGTGGCTTTGGCGACTATCGCGGCGCGTTGGAGGCCGCGTGTGAGCGCTATGAGATACCGCTCTTTCTCTCCGGACGGGGCGATATTTTGCGCAAGAGCCTGCCGCTCGCCATTGCCTCGGCACTGGAGGCTGTGACCCATGGCTGGGAGTATGAGGCCGTGTTCGGCTATCTCAAGACCGGCCTTGCCGGGATAGACCCGGCGGAGCTGGACGCGCTTGAAAACTATGCCATCCTCTGGTCGCTGCGCGGACGTATGTGGCGGCGACCCTTCACCCAGCACCCCGACGGCTATAACCAGCCCGTCACGCCGGAGACGCAGGAGCGGCTGGACGCGCTGAACGCGCTGCGTGAGCGTCTTGTCGCGCCGCTGCTTCGCTTGGAGCAGGGCTTGTCCGAGGCGCAGACGGCGCGTGGTCATGCGATGGCGCTGGCTGATTTTCTGGAGAATATCGCGCTGGCCGAGACGCTGGAGGCTCGCGCCGGGGCGTTGGAGGAGCGCGGCGACGCGGAGACGGCGATGGAATACCGCCAGCTCTGGGAGCTTGTATGCACGGCCTTGGAGCAGTTTGCGCACACCCTCGGCGATATGCCGATGGAGGCCGAGCGCTTTGCCTCGCTCTGGTCGCTCATGTTAAGCCAGTACGACGTGGGCGTGATACCCGTGTCGCTCGACCGCGTACAGGCGGGCGAGATGGATCGTATGCGGCGGCGGCATATCCGTCATCTGCTGGTGCTGGGCGCAAGCGACGACCGGCTTCCCGCGCCGGATGAGGGCGGCGGTCTGTTCTCCGCCGAGGAAAAGAATCGTCTGAATGAGCTGGGGCTTGCCCTGCCGGATGCGGAGGAGGTGCTGGGACGCGAGTTCGGCGTGATCGTCAACTGCCTGTCCCTGCCCTCGGACACGCTCTGGATAGCTCACCCACTCAGCACCGCCGATGGCAGCGCGGCGCGACCCTCCGTTATCGTCCAGCGGGCGCGGACGCTGCTGGGCATTGCGGACGAGCGAGGCAACGTCCTTGACGCACGGCTCAACGCCGCCGCACCGGCCCATTCGCTCGCGGTCATGGCGGCGGCGGGCGACCCCGCGCCGGAGGCTGCCGCTGCACTCGCTTTTTTCCGTGCGCATGGGGAGGCGGACGAGGCGGAGCGCCTTGCCCGTGCCGCCAGCGCCGGACGCGGCTGCCTCTCGCCGGAGGCCGTCCGCGCCATCTACGGCAAAAAGCCCGCCCTCACCGCGAGCCGCGCCGAGAAATTCAACAGCTGCCGCTTCGGCTATTTCCTCCAATACGGTCTCCGTGCCAGACCGCGCCAGCGAGCCGTGTTCGACCCGCGTGACTATGGCAGCTTCCTCCATGAGATACTCAAGGGCGTGGCGGAGGACGCGATGGAGGCGGGCGGCTTCAAGTCCGTCACCCGCGAGCAGATAGAAAAATTCACCGACCGCCGCATGGACGAGTATATCC
>CAVIIB010000094.1:0-5948 GCA_963642815.1 Oscillospiraceae bacterium
TCCCCTTTCAGGGGAGGCTGGGGATTTGTGGTAGCTTGTGGCGTTCCCTTTTGGGGAGGCGTTGGATTGGTGGTCATCGCGGCGAGCTTCGCGTCAAGCGTCAAGCGCCCAGATTTATCCACAAAGCGGGGCGAACAGCAACGCCGTCGCTGTGGACGTAGTAGCCGTGGTGACGGACCGAGCCGTCATAGCCGACATCGGCGGCGCTGCGCTGAATGCCGCCGGGCGACCGCAGCCACCACAAGCAGGTGCCTTTGCCACCTACTGAACTTGTATACGCGCCTTGCGCGATCGCATAAGCTGTCGGCACACATTTTCTTTCCTCATCCGTGCTGAAATACTCCTCCGCCTCCGCTATGCTCAGCAGGAATACCTTGTCCTCCGTATCATTGCCGGGGTCTGTGTCATAACTGGGGTTCTCATCCGTCGTGACCGTCGTCAGCGCTATGACCGACTGCTCATCTACGCTAAACGCCTCGCTCAAAAATTCGTCGTTGAGCCATGTGCGCAGCGTGCAGCTTTCCCATGTCACTTCAACGTCCTCGCTGTTATAGGGCTGGCAATCGAGGGCATATTTACTGATAACAAGCAGCTTGTCATCCTTCTTATCTAGCACCGTCCATTCGATTGCCTCCGCGCCGTTGGAGGTATCGTTATCTTGCTCGTATGTACCGAATGTATAGGTATCGCCAGCCTTGATATTTTTAAACTCATTCCACGTTTCTTCGCCGTATTTCCCTATATAGCAGTTTTCGATCTGACTTTCGCTGTCCTTGTATCCACGCAATTCCTCAAAGGCCGTTATTGCATCATCATATTCGCCGCTGTCCATGAGCGCAACGGCATTGCCATACTCGCACTCAACGATTTTATCCGCACTGTCCTTATACCCATCAAGTGCCTCAAACGCCGTGATCGCTTCCTCGTACTCCCCTTCGTCCATGAGCGCAACGGCAGCATTATAGTTATTTTCTGTGATTGCAGCCTCACACGCAACGATTTTATCCGAGCTGTCCTTATACCCCGCAAGCGCTTCAAACGCCGTGATCGCTTCCTCATATTTCCCGCTGTCCATGAGCGCAACGGCGTCGTTATATTTGCCGTTCGGGATAACGATTTTCGTTGCAACAAGAAGAATGACGATGACCGCAGCGACGGCGGCAACAATGGGGATCGCCTTTTTCACGGCTTTTTGGGCGGCAACGCGGTCCTCCTCCTGCTTCCGCTTTAGCTCCGCTATGCCGTTTTTACACTTGATGATCTTGCTGTCCGCGTCCCGCCAGCCGCGTATGCTCTCGAATTTAGCTATCGCAGCTTCATAGCATCCGATTGCGTTTGCGGCCATATCTTTTATCGCGTCACTGTATATCGCGTCCTTGCGGGCGTTTTCGTTGCGCTCGTTGATGTGGTCGATATAGCCGTTAAGGACGGCGGCAAGCTCCGCGTCCGCGAAGCGCACAGCCTTTTGGAAATTATCGTTGCCGTCAAAGGGCTTTGCAAGGTCGGCAAGCTGCGCCTGCTTTCGGACGTGCAGCTCCGCCATCAGCTTGCCGAGGTATGCCCGCGCATTTTCGGGGTCTTGGTCAAGCACCTTTTCGCAATAGCTGTCCGCCTCCTGCCAGCTTCCGTCCTCCAAAAACATGAACGCCCGCTTGAGCAGTGGCTCGACCGCCGCGCCGCCGCCGCTCACGACCACGGTCTCCTTGACCGCCGTCTTGGGCGCGTCCGCCTGCGCGATCTTCTTGATGCCGCGGATCAGATCCTGCATGAAGCCGAGCTTCGACATATCCTGCGCCTGCAAATGGGAAAACTCGTCCGGCAGGTCATAGGGGTCCATGTCGCGGTAGGCGGGGATGAGCGTCTTTTTCGCGCCGTTTTTGATGAGTGCAAGATAGCGGCTCCACTCATTCTTCACCCAGACGGCGTTGAAATACTCCGGCTTCGTGCCCAGCACCACCATAACCTTGGCGCTGTTGAGCGCGGCAAAAATATACGGCTCGTATGCAACGCCGAGCTTGTCCTCCAGCGTAATGCGGCTGAAAAAGACCTTGAAGCCCTCGGCGGTGAGCTGGTGGTAGAGGTCGTTGGCAAGCACGCTGTCCTGCGTCCTCCGTCCGTTCGCATCGGTTTCCTTGTAGCAGATGAAAACGTCAAAGGGTTCTTCCTTTTGGGAAATTTCCAGGATCCCCTTTTGAATCTCGTTGATGGTCTTGGCCTCGTCCTCGTAAATGCCGCGCTGGCTGCCGTCCGCGTATTGCAGGGCGGATTTATAGTTATCGTCGTCGAAGATCGATGTGAACTGAGCGCGGTTGACGGTGGGAATGCGCCGGTGGCTGGACGGGTCTTCAACATATTCGATACCGTAGCGGCAGAGCACGAGCGACCAATACGCCTCGGCATCGGTCTTGTCCTCGTTCAATATCTGCTCATAGATACCCATCGCCTTGTCGAACTCGTTGTTGCGTCGGAAGTGGTTCGCCCGGTCGTACAGATTCGCCCGCTTCTCATCGTCAAGGCGCGGCAGGGTCTGCTTCGTGCCGCAGCTATCGCACACCCCAACGCTTGCCCCCGGCTCAAACTCGATCGTGCCTCCGCACATCTTGCATTTAAATATCGCCATATTGTATCTCCCCTCTTTTTTCTATGCTGTTTCAGCTCTCCGTCCCTTTATTTATACGCTCTGCACCTGCGGTTTCTGCTCGCGATCAGCCCCAAAAGCTCGTCAGCGACGGCGGATATATCGTTTCCCGCGCTGAGCTGTGCGGAAAGCTCGGCGAATTTCCTCTCTATATCCGTCTCTATGTCGGCGAGTGCGTCGCTGCTCATTGGGTCGGAGTAGCGCAGCGCCTCGTATACCTTTTTGCAGGCGGCCTTGGTCTCCTCCGTTTTGGCGCTGTGGAGCAGATTTTCCGCCTCGACCGTGATCGTGCGGACAAACGACTCCTTGGCCTTTGTCCTTGCGCCCGTTTCGGCGACGAGCTCCGCCGCCGCGCTCGCCTTTATCACGGATATGGCGTTAAAGCCCAGAATCAGGGCGCAGAGGACGACCCCCACCCAGTTGGGCAGGTTTGGAATGAGCATACACAGAGCGCCGACGACAAACGACAAAAGCAGCGCCGAATAGCTTATGGTGATGAGGGGCAGGTCAAGGAAAAACCGCTCCCTGTTCTCCGCCTTGAACGCGAAATAGGCACAGGCAAGCTGGCCGACCATGGCAAGCACGATCAGAACATAGCCGCTCCAAAACGCGCCGCCGTACTTTGTCATGCCGCCAAGCTCACCCGGCGTGGCAAAGCAGAGCACGCTGAATACAACGAGCAAGACCGCCCATGCCGCGAGGTATTTCTTAAAACCCTTTTTCATTGTCCTTCCTCCTGTTTATAGTATGTCCGCGAGCAGCTTCGCCTTTGCCGCCGCAAATTCTTCCTCGCTTATCAGCCCTGCCTCCTTCATGACGAGCAGCTTTTCGATCTTCGCCTTGAAGCCGTCCATGCCGCCCGTCGGCTGTGCCGGGGCAGCGGGCTCCGCCGCAGCGTTCATGGCGTTGTTGACCGCGCTTCCGACGACCCCGCCGACCGCGCCGCCGACCCCCGCCATCGTGCCGAGGCCGACACCCATGTTGGTGAACTGGCCGACGGCCTCGTTCTGTGCGACCTTTTCAGCCACGTCGAAGCCGCGCTCCTGCGCGTAGGTATAGCCCTCCTGCGCCCGCTTGGTGGCCTGTGCCTGCGAGTCGATGACGACCTTTTGCGCCTCGGTCTGCGCGTAGATGAGGTCCGTCTGCTGGCGCAGCTTTGCCTCGGCAATGTCCGCGTACTGGCGGAAGTGAAGCTCCTTGAAGCGCTCGTACTGCCTGTCGCCGTCCGGCTTTACGATGTTGGTGACGAAGAAGCGCTCCAGCGCTATGCCGTAGTCGGCAAAATCCGGGATGAGCAGCTTGTGGATGCTCTCCGAAAACTCCGTGAGCCTTTCGTCGATCTCAAAAATGTTGATCGCATTAGCCTTCATGACCTGTGCGATATAGGACTTGACGCGGGTCATCAGGAACGCCCGGAAGAAGGACACCAGCTTCTGCTGGCTCAGGAAATTCTCCGTACCCACGAGCTTCAAAAGCAGCTTGCGGCTGTCCTCGGCACGAAGCGACATCTCGCCGGACGCGCCGATGGAGATGGGGAAGCCGTAGGTCGGCTCGACATACTGCACCTTGCTGTCCGTGCCCCACTTGATGGACATTTGCTCGGTCTTGTTGATGAAATAGACCTCACAGTGGAACGGCGTCTTGTCACCGGTGGAACGGTTCAGGAGCTTGCCGATCTGCGGGATATTCTGCGTTTCGAGGGTGTACCGGCCCGGACCAAACAAGTCGAGGGCCTGGCCGTTCATGCAGAAGATCGCTTCCTGACTTTCGTGGACAATGAGCTGGGTCAGCGAGTTGAAGTCCTCGTTGGGGTGCTTCCAGAAGAATGTGGAATTATCCCCCTCGTATTTGATCACCTCGGCAATTTGCATTTTCTGCTCCTCCTATCTCTAAATTGGTCATAAACAACAAAGGCACACTCTTACCAAAAGTATCACGGTAAGAGCGTGCCGATTATCTTAGCCTTTATATAAGCGCAGAAGGACAGACTTATCCTGTCTGTCTGTCTGTCTGTCTGTCTGTCTGTCTGGAGCGTATCGCTGTAAGCACCACTTGTCAAGCCCCTTTTCGCGCCGACTTTTCTTTATGATACCAAAAATCACAACAACACGCAACAATATTTGGAGAAATAATAAAGATTTTAGGATGAAGTCATAAGCACCGGCAGGCTTGCGCTCCGTCGGTGCTTTTTGCTTATGCGCTCAGAGGAGCGCGTCGAGGAAGCTGTCGAGGCGGCTTGTGTCCACAAGCTCCACCGCGCCGCGGTCGCAGGCGGCGGCGAGCTTCGGGTCGAGCGGCAGGCTCAGCACATGGGCGAGACCGAAGCGCTCCTTGAGCTCGTCGGCATGGCTCTCGCCGAACACGGGCAGCTTCTCCCCACAGCAGGGACATTCAAGCCACGCCATGTTCTCCACGATACCGAGCACGGGTATTTTGAGCATAGCCGCCATGTTGACGGCCTTTTCCACGATCATACCCACAAGCTGCTGCGGTGTCGTCACCACGATCACGCCGTCCACGGGCAGGGATTGGAACACGGTCAGCGGCACATCGCCCGTTCCGGGAGGCATATCGACAAACATATAGTCCACGTCGCCCCACGCCACATCCGCCCAGAACTGCTTCACCGTGCCGGCAATGACAGGGCCGCGCCACACGACCGGGTCGGTCGCGTTTTCGAGCAGCAGGTTGATGGACATGAGCTTGATCCCCGTCTCCGACTGGGGCGGGACGATGGCGCTTTCATTCGCCGTCGGACGCGCCGTGACGCCGAACGCCATGGGGATGGAGGGGCCGGTCACGTCCGCGTCCAGAATGGCGACGGACTTGCCGCGCCGCGCCTGTGACACGGCGAGGAGGCTCGTCACGCTGGACTTGCCCACGCCGCCCTTGCCGGAGATAACTCCAATGACCTTTTTCACATGGCTTCCCGGATTGGGCTTTTCCCGAAAATCAAGCGCCCCGCGGCTCTCACACTCCACGCCGCAGCTCTCGCAATTATGCGTACATTCTTCGCTCATAAACGTCTCCTGTAATTTTTTAGTGTATAAGCACCGCACCCAAAGCCTCCCTTGTGTAAAGGGAGGTGGCACGGCGCAAGCCGTGACGGAGGGATTGTAATAGGCTGAAAAGTTCGCGTTTTTATCGAAAAATGGGCAATTATCAGAACTTTTTCAATCCCTCAGTCAGCTCCGCTGACAGCTCCCTTTACACAAGGGAGGGCAGATTACAATAACAAGTGCAACAGAAAAAAGTAGACCTCATATTAACCAAGGTGTAAGATGTAATCACCAGAAAAAACATTCACAAG
>CAVIIB010000095.1:0-5577 GCA_963642815.1 Oscillospiraceae bacterium
GCACCAGCGCGTCCAGATCTACCATGACGACCTCTTTTCGCCCGTCCTTTTTCCATTCCTCCATAACAACACCCCCTGCTTCTTTTATTATAGCAGAAATGAGGATGTGTGGGGTGGTTTTTTGACAAGCTGAAAAGAGGCCGTAGCCTCTTTCCTCTTTTTTGATGTTAAATGCGCTCCTTGACCTTGGCGGCGCGACCGACGCGACCGCGGAGGTAGTAGAGCTTCGCACGGGCAACCTTGCCGCGGCGAACGGTGTCAACGGACACGATGGTGGGAGAATGGACCGGGAAGACCTTTTCGCAGCCGACGCCATAGGAGATGCGGCGAACCGTGATGGTTTCGTTGATGCCGCCGTGCTTCTTGGCGATGATGGTGCCTTCAAAGGCCTGATTGCGCTCACGGTTGCCTTCCTTGATGCGAACGACGACGCGCACGGTGTCGCCCACGTTCATCTCCGGCAGCTCGGGCTTCATGTACTTCTCGGTCAGAGCGTTGATGAGATCCATAGTAAACCTTCCTTTAAGTGACGTTCATACCGTGGATAAAACGCGGCAGCGGACCGCCCTGATAATGTGCGCATGGCACAAGCTATGGTATAGTATCACAAAAGCATTGAGAATGCAAGCATTTTTCAGAAAAAGTCCGTCATATCCGCAAGATATGCCTTGACGCGCTCGAAGCGGTAATATTCCGGCGCGTCCTCGCCCAGCGCGGAGACGAAAAGCTCCGGGCTCACCGTCGGCTCTTGCGCCGAGAGGATAACGCGCACGTTCACGCAGCCGTCCCCCTCGGAGAACGTCGCCGATTTGATCCACGGCGCTATATCCTCCTCCCGCTCGCCGCGCTTGCTTTTCCGCACGACGGGCAGCGAGGGCTTGGCATAGAACGCCTCGTAAAACGCCGCGTCGCGGCAGCCCGTGAAGCGCCCCTGCAGCTCTATCCATTTGAGCTGAGCGCCCTTTGTCTCCGCCGCCCAGACCGAAAGCGCCTCTATCCCCTCCGGCATGGAGGCGTTCAGCCGCGCCGGTATCGTGTCGAGCGGCACATCCTCCGTCAGCCAGAAGTCGAGGTATTCACAGCGGCTCGACGTGCCGACGGACAGCGGCAGGAGGATGGAGATACGCGCATGGGGGTTGAAGCCCTCGGAGTAGCGCAGCGGCAGCCCTGCGCGGAAGAACACGCGCTGTATGGTGCGCATGAGGTCGAGGTGGGAGATATACACCGCCCGCCCGGTCTTGGTAAATTTCAGTCGCAGCTTATCCACGGCAGACACCCTCCCTAAGCAGCGCGGACGCACCGCAGGCGGAGCATTTCGCACGGCAATCCGGCGAGAGCCGCGCCTCGTGCGCCATCGCCCACTCATGCTCCAAATGCGCACGGCGCACACCGACATCCATGTGCTCCCACGGTAAAAGCTCGTCCAGCGGGCGCTCGCGTGTGGCATAGAAATCAATGTCCAGCCCGCAGGTCGTAAAGGCCTCCAGCCAGCGCCGCAGGCTGAAATACTCGCTCCAGCCCTCCAAGCGCCCGCCGTTGCGCCACACCGTCTCGATGACTGCGCCCATGCGCCGGTCGCCACGCGCCAGCGCCGCCTCCACCAAGCTGGTGTCCGCGTCATGCCAGTTGTAGGTGATGGCCTTGGGCGTGAGCGCGTCGGACAGCAGATGGACGCGCCGCAGGTATTCCTCGCCGCTGATCTGTCCCGCCCACTGGAACGGCGTGTGCGGCTTGGGAATAAAGTCCGAGGTCGAGACGGTGATACGGACGCCGCGTGATTTGTTCGCCGCGTTCTGCTTCCACGTCCACAGCACCTTCTTGGCAAGCTCCGCGATACCGAGCACATCCTCGTCCGTCTCCGTCGGCAGACCGAGCATGAAATAGAGCTTCACGCCGTTCCAGCCGCCGGAAAAGGCCACGCGGCAGGACTCGATGAGATCCTCCTCGCGCACGTTTTTGTTGATAGCGTCGCGCAGACGCTGGCTTCCCGCCTCCGGCGCAAAGGTCAGACCGCTCTTGCGCACCCTTTGCACACGGCTCATAATGTCGAGCGAGAAATTATCCGCCCGCAGGCTCGGCAGCGACAGCGAAATGCCCCGTGGCTGGCAATAGTCGAGCAGACCGTCGCAAAGCTCCGACAGCCCGCGATAGTCGCTGGTGGAGAGGCTCGACAGGTTCAGCTCCTGATAGCCGGAATCGACCAGCGCCGCCTTGCCATACGCCAGCGCCTTTTCCACGCTGCGGTTGCGCACCGGGCGGTAGGTATAGCCCGCCTGACAGAAGCGGCAGCCGCGTATGCAGCCGCGAAACAGCTCCAGCGAGATACGGTCATGCACGATCTCCGTGGACGGGACGATGGGCTTTGTCGGGTAAAAGCTCCCGTCCAAGTCCTCGATGACGCGCTTGCGCACCCGTGCCGGTGCGCCCTGCGTCGCGGTCAGGGACGCAAGCGTCCCGTCCGGCTTGTACTCGACCTCATACAGCGACGGGACATACACACCCTCGATCTGCGCCGCCTCACGCAGAAAGCGCTCCTTTGCCCAGCCCTCGGTCTTTGCCTTGCGGTAAAGCAGTACAAGCTCCTGCACCATATCCTCGCCCTCGCCCAAAAAGCAGAGGTCAAAAAAGTCCGCCATCGGCTCGATATTGCAGACGCAGGTACCGCCGCAGACGACCAGCGGCGCGAGCGCCGTCCGCTCCGCCGCGTGGATGGGTATGCCGCCCATGTCGAGCATATCGAGCGCCGTGGTATACGCCATCTCATAGCCGAACGCGAAGCCGAGAATATCAAAATCGCCGAGCGGGTCGCCGGATTCGAGCGCCCAGAGCGGGATATTCGCACGGCGCAGCTCCTCCGCCATATCGCCCCACGGGGCAAACACGCGCTCGCACCACACGCCGTCCATCTCGTTCAGCACACCGTAGATAATGCGCATACCGAGGTTGGACATACCTATTTCATAGGTGTCCGGGAAGCAGAAGCCAAAGCGCACATCCACCGTGGACTTGTCCTTTAACACTTGATTGTATTCCCCGCCGGTGTAGCGGGCGGGACGCTGTACCCGCCGCAGCAGCGCGTCCATTTTATCTGTCATTTCCATGCCGGTTATTTTACCGCAACGACGGGAAATTGACAAGTACCGCGAGGTATATTCCCGCCGCGACCGCCGCCACAGCGCGAAAGCCTATGCCGAGCGCCACGATCCACGCCGCGCAGAGACAGCCGGAAACGCGCAGGAAAATGTCCGCCGTGCGTGCTGTGGTCATGCCCGACACAAGCAGCCATGCGAGGCGACCTCCGTCCAGTGGCAGCGCCGGAAGCAGATTAAAGCCCGTTGCGAGCAGCGCCGCAGCCGCCGTGAAGCGTGCAAATGGCGTGCCCAGTGCGAGGCACACCAGCGCCACGGCAAGCCCCGCCAGAGGCCCCGCCGCCACGATCCAGAGCTCGTCCGAGCGTGAGCGCAGCCCCGCACATTCGAGCACCGCGCCGCCGCCGTGCAGCCGCAGACGGCGCAGCTCCGCACCCGTCAGGTGCAGCGCCGCGATATGCCCCAGCTCGTGGGCGCTGTCCGCGAGTATCACCGCCCCCAGCAGCCGCGTCCCTCCGACGTAATACAGCGCCGCCGCCGCGAGCAAAAAGCCGGGGCTGATGTGCAGCCGCAGCTCCGTCATGCGCCTCCACCGCCGCGCAAAAGCAAAAAGTCCATTTCCTCTCCCCTCCCCGGAAACTTTATTGGGCTTTTATGAAATTTATGCTTGCTTTGTTTGAGTTTCGGTGTTATAATTTCAAGGCTTGCAGCTCATGCAGGTGTAGTTCAATGGCAGAACATCAGCTTCCCAAGCTGAATACGAGGGTTCGATTCCCTTCACCTGCTCCAGCTTGCTTGGCGATGAAATGAATAGAGTATCGGGGTGTAGCGCAGTTGGTAGCGCGCTTGGTTCGGGACCAAGAGGCCGGGTGTTCAAGTCACCTCACTCCGACCATCCCCATGAAGTCCTTGGACTTCATGGGGATTCCTTTTTATTGGACATCCTCGGTCGGCAAAGCCGTCACTTCACTTGGCAACGCCATACTTCACTTTGCGCCTGTGGCGCGATACTTCACTTTATCCTTGCGCCGAAAGGAGGCTGACATGGAATACATCACCCTTGCGCTGTTTTGTCTGGCGCTGCTTCTCTGTCTGATTTTCGACATATCCATCCTCTTTGCGCTGGCGGCGGGGCTGGTCATTTTCTCCGTCTACGCCTTGCTGCGGGGCTTTTCCCTGCGGGACGTGGGCGCATTCTCACTGCGCGGCATAAAGACCGTCAAGAACATCCTCGTCACCTTTTTCCTCATCGGCATGATGACCGCCCTCTGGCGGGCAGCCGGCACGATCCCTGTCATTGTCTGCTTTGCGTCGGAGCTGATACGCCCCTCTGTTTTCCTGCTGATGTGCTTTTTGCTGAATTGCCTGCTCTCCGTCCTCACCGGCACCTCTTTCGGCACGGCGGCCACGATGGGCGTGATTTGCAGCACCATGGGCGCGTCGCTCGGCGTATCGCCCGCGCTGACCGGCGGCGCTGTCCTCTCCGGCATCTACTTCGGCGACCGCTGCTCCCCCGTTTCCACCAGTGCGCTGCTGGTGTCCGCGCTGACGGAGACCGACATTTTTGCAAACATCCGAAATATGCTCAAGACGGCGGCTGTCCCGTTCGTGATAAGCTGCGCCGTCTATGCGCTCGTGGGTATTCTGTCGGCGCACGGCGGCGATGTGCCGTCGCTGGCAGCCGTTTTCGGCACGGAGTTTACACTGTCTGCATGGGCTGTGCTTCCGGCGCTCGTCCTGCTCGTCCTCTCCGTATGCCGCGTCAACGTGAAGCTCTCCATGACGGCGAGCATCCTCACGGCGCTCCCCATCTGCCTGCTTCTCCAGCACACTGCGCCGGAGGCTCTCCCCGCCCTGCTGCTGACCGGCTTCAAGGCGGAGCATAGCGAGGTCGCCGCCATGCTCAACGGCGGCGGTATCAGCTCCATGTTGAAGGTCGCCGCCATCGTCTGCCTCTCCTCCGCCTACTCCGGCATTTTCCAAGGCACAGGGCTTTTGAAAAGCATGGAGGCACTCATGCAGCGGCTGGCCGCAAAAACCACCGGCTTTGCCGCCATATTGCTGACCGCCGTTCTGACGGGCATGATCGCCTGCAACCAGACCTTGACCATCATGCTCACCGACCAGCTCACACGCGGCGTAGAGCCGGACAAGAGCCGCTTCGCCATCGCGTTGGAGGATTCCGCCGTCGTGGTAGCGCCCCTCGTCCCCTGGTCGATCGCGGGTGCCGTCCCCCTCGCCTCCATCGACGCGCCGACACGCTCCATCGTCTTTGCCTGTTTCCTCTATCTGCTTCCCCTGTGCGGGCTTGTCAAGTCAGTGAAGTATCACGCCGGGGGCGCGAAGTGAAGTTTGGCTTCGCCAAGTGAAGCAGCGGCGTGGCCGCCGTGAAGTTTCGCGCCCAGATTGTCAAGCCAAGTGCAACACATGGGTGATGAATTCGTTTGGAGAGAGGAAGCCGAGGCATTTTCGAGGCCTGTTGTTAATC
>CAVIIB010000096.1:0-5538 GCA_963642815.1 Oscillospiraceae bacterium
CCCAAGGCTCCCCTGAAAGGGGAGCTGGCAGCGGCAAAGCCGCTGACTGAGGGGTTTCTCTTGGAACTTTCTCCGACTTCCAGAAAACCCCTCCACCGCTTGCGCGGTCCCCCTCCCCTTTCAGGGGAGGCAGGGAATTGGTGGTAATCGCGGGCTTCCCCTTTTAGGGGGGGCTGGGGATTGGTGGAAATTGCGGCGCTCCCTTTCGGGGGAGGCTTTGGTTTGGTGCGGTTTTGTTACATTTCTATCTTCTGCGCGTATTCCGCCAGCTTGCGCAGGCGGTGCGCCATGCAGCTTTTTGTGACCGGCGGGAAGCTGAGCTGGGCGAGGTCGGCGAGCGAGCAGGCCGGGTTCGCGATACGCAGCAGCGCCGTCTCCTGCAGGGCGGGCGGTAGGCTGTCAAGCCCCGGTCCAGCCTCAATGGCGCGTATGGCCGCGAGCTGTCCCGCCGCCGTCCGCGTCACCTTGTCGGCGTTCGCCATGTCGCAGTTCGTGAGGCGGTTCATGGCGTTCGTCATGTCCTTCTCCACCTTGGCCTGCATAAGCTCCATCGCGCCGAGCGGTGCGCCGATGGTCGTGAGCAGATCCTCGATGGCCGTCGACTGCTTGAAATAAGTCAGGCATACGCCGCCGCGCCGTGCGTCCTTCGGCTCAAAGCCCATTTCGAGCAGCAGGGCGTGTGTCTCGCGGCATACGCTCGCGTGTGCCGTTGCCAGCTCCAAGTGATAGCGCCGCGTCGGGTCGGTGACGCTGCCCCCCGCCAGAAACGCGCCGCGCACAAAGGCCTGCCGGTCGCACTCGTTCTCGACGAGCGGGCGGTTGATGTGGTGCGCGAGCAGCGAGGCGGCGTCATAGCCAAACGCCTCGAATATGTGGGAGATTTTGTCCGTGTCCGTGATGACGAGGGAGTATTTTCCTGCCGTCTCCACGCGGTCGAAGTCCACGCCAAAGGCGCGAGTGAACAGCTTTGGCAGCCGTTGGGCAAAGGTCTCCGAGGCGGTGATGAAGCGGATGAGCGAGGCGGAAAAGCAATTTCCGTAGAGCAGCGCACCGTAGGCCTCGGCCAGTGCGCAGCATTTTTTCCCAATGCTCTGGCGGCAAAGCTCGTTTTTGACCTCCGATGAAAAGCTCATTCGCCGAACACCCTCGTTGTAGCGTGGCTGCGGTAAAATTCCATCAGCGCCGCCGCCAATGCCTGCGGGTCGTGGCGCACGAAGCGCCCCCTCATGCCGGACACCTCCGCCCGCAGCACGGACACGCCCAGCGCCGCAAGCTCGTCCTCGTCCACGACGACCGGCGCGGCGTTTTCGCCCGAATAGCTCTGTATCGCGTCCGGCGGCACCGGCGCACTGTTCGCCAGCACCCAGTCAAAAAGCCTCGCGCCGCTCTGCTCAAACAGCGTGCGCACATGGTCGGCGGCGGTGAAGCGCTCCGTCTCGCCGTCCTGTGTCATGACGTTGAGGACGTAGATCTTCAGCGCCTTGGAGTGGACGATATGCTCCGCCACGCCGCCGACCAGCAGGTTCGGCAGTACGCTCGTATAGAGGCTTCCCGGTCCCATCACAAGCATATCGGCGCGGTCGATGGCCTCCAGCACGGCGGGCAGTGCCTCCGCTCCGGCGGGTGCAAGCTCCATGCGTCGGATGAGCGCGTCGGTGCTTTTTTTATAGGCTGTAATGCTCGTTTCGCCGGAGATCGTCTCGCCGTTGTCGAAGCGGGCGCGAAGCACCAGATTCGCGTTCGTCACCGGCAGCACACGCCCCGTGATGGCGAGGACTTGGCTCATCGTCTCCACCGCCCTGTCAAAGCTGGGGGAGAGCTCGTTGAACGCCGCCAGCACCAGATTGCCGAGGCTCTGTCCCGCAAGGCTGCCCTCCGTGAAGCGGTAGTTCATCAGCGCCTCCATCGCGGGCTCGGCATTCGCCAGCGCGAGTATGCAGTTGCGTATGTCTCCCGGCGGCAGCATACCAAGCTCCCGACGCAAAACGCCGCTTCCGCCGCCGTCGTCCGTGACGGTGACGACCGCCGTAATATCGGCGGGACAGCTTTTCAGTCCCCGCAGCATGGTGGAAAGCCCCGTGCCGCCACCGATGGCGACGATACGCGGTGTCATCGTTCGTTTCATGCGCCGCTCCTTTCCATGTCCCGACATTGCAGCGCCGCGTCCCAGCCCTGTGCCTCCAAAGCGTCCGTCAGCGCCCGCGCCATCGCCACGCTTCTGTGGCGGCCACCCGTGCAGCCGACGGCGACGGTCAGCTCCCGCCGCCCCTCCTCCTCATAGCGCGGCAGGAGAAAGTCGAGCAGGTCGATCAGCTTGTCGCGGAGTATACAGGCGTTGTCAAAGCCGAACACAAAATCCGATACCGGCTCATCCAGTCCGCACAGCGGCTTTAGCGCCTCCTCATAAAACGGATTCGGCAGGCAGCGGACATCAAAGACCAGATCGGCCTCCGGCGGAATGCCGTATTTGAAGCCGAACGCGCAGACGGTCACGGAGAAATAGCGCTCCTCCGGCGAGAGAATGTCGTACAGCGCGGCTTGCAGGGCGTTCAGGTTCATGCCCGTGGTGTCGATGATGTGGTCGGCACGCCTACGCAGCGGCTCTGTGAAGCTGCGGTCGGCGGCAATGGCCTCGGCCAGCGTCCGCCCACGGGCGGCCAGTGGATGGGGGCGGCGCGTCTCCTTGTAGCGGCGAAGCAGCACCGCGTCGCTTGCGTCCACGAACAGTATCTTCATGCCGCAGTCCATCGCCGCGAGGCGGTCAAGAGCGCCCGTCAGCTCGCCCATCTCGCGGCTGGCGCGTACATCCAAGCCCACCGCCACGCGCTCAAAGCGCCCGCGTGAGGCGAGGCAAAGCTCCGCAAAGCGGTCGATGAGCGCGATGGGCAGGTTGTCCACGCAGTAATAGCCCATATCCTCGCAGACATCCAGAACGCGGGTCTTGCCCGCGCCGGACAGTCCGGTGATGATCAAAAGCTCCATAGCCTCTCCTCAATGAACGATGCGCAGCTCCGGCTCAAGCCGGATGCCGTTGCGCTCCCATACGGTTTTCTCGATATGCTCCATCAGCGCAAGCACATCGTCAAAGCTCGCGCCTCCGGCGTTCACGACGAAGCCGGCGTGCTTCTCCGACACCTGCGCCCCGCCGATACGGAAGCCGCGAAGCCCCGCCTCGTCGATGAGCGCCGCCGCGAAGCCGCCCACGGGGCGCTTGAAGGTCGAACCGGCGGACGGCATATCGAGCGGCTGGCTGGCGCGGCGCTTGGCGGCAAGAGACCGCATACGCTCTGCAATATCGTCATGCGCCCCGTGCGTGAGCCTCATCCCGCTCCGCAGGACGATACGCCCCGGTGCGGAGAAGGCGCTGTGGCGGTAGCCAAAGCCCTGTGCCTCGCCCTCGGCGCGACAGAGCTTCAAATTTTCGTCCAGATACTCCGTCCAGAGCGTCACGTCCTTGAGCTCGCCGCCGTAGGCTCCGGCGTTCATGCACACGCCGCCGCCCACTGTGCCGGGAATACCGGCGGCAAATTCAAGCCCCGCAAGCGAGGCGTTCAGCGCCGCCGCTGCCGTCTGCGCCAGCGTTGCACCGGCCTCCGCCGTGAGGCTGTCGCCCTCGATATGGATGGTCGAGAGCGCCGCGCCGCATTTGATGACGAAGCGGTCGAGCGGCGCATCCGTCACGAGCAGGTTCGTCCCGTTGCCCATGACAAACGGCTCCACGCCCGCCTCGCGCAGTAATCCGGCCAGCGCCGTCAGCTCCGCCAGCGAGGCGGGCAGCGCCATGACCGCCACCGGCCCGCCGATACGCAGCGAGCAGTGCGCCGCCATCGGCTCATTCTCACGCAGCTCCAATGCGGGCAGCGCCCGCCGTATATTTGCTAGCAGTTGTCCGTTCATCAGAGACCGCCTCCCGAAAAGTCGATACCCGCGTCCGCGATTGCGTCCACGCGCTGTGCCAGCACCTGCGCGGCGTTATAGCCCGCCTTTTTCTGGCGGTTGTTGATGGCCGTGACCTCCAAAATGATGGCGAGGTTTCGTCCGGGACGGACGGGTATCGTGACCTTGGGGACTGACACGCCCAGTATCTCCGTCGTCTCCGTCTCCAGCCCCAGCCGGTCATAGGACTTCTCGCTGTCCCATGTTTCGAGCGACACGACCATGTCAATGCGCGTCTCCGGCTTGACCGCGACCTCACCAAAGAGGCTTTTCACGTCGATCACACCCACGCCGCGCAGCTCCATGAAATTCTGGATGACACGCGGGGCGCGACCCTCCAGCGAGAGGCGGCTCGTGCGCAGTATCTCCACGGCATCGTCCGCGATGAGGCGGTGGCCGCGCTTGATAAGCTCCAGCGCCGTCTCCGACTTGCCGACGCCGGAGTCGCCCGTGATGAGCATACCCTCGCCCGCGACCTCGACCAGAACGCCGTGGACGGTCTCGCGCACCGCAAGGCTGCGGCGCAGCGTGCCGATGAGCTGGGCGGAGAACTCGGAGGTGTCCACATCCGTGCGCAGCACGGTCACATCAAAGCGCTCCGCCGCTGCCAGCAGCTCCGGCAGCACCTCCTGCTCATGCGCCACGATCACGGCGGGGCAGCCCCGTCCGAGCAGCTCGCCGAAGCTCGACAGCCGCGACTGGGCGCTCTTGCCCGTCATCAGCGTGACCTCCGCCTTACCGAGTATTTGTATGCGCGTGGGGTCGAAATAATCAAAATAGCCCATGAGCTGAAGCCCCGGTCGGTTGAGGTCAGCCGTGTGGATGAGCCGTGTATCGTAATCGCTTGAGGCGTGGGCGACGAACAGCTCGTCATACTGGTCAACGACCTCCGCCAAGCGGACACTGTAATTCCCGGACATGGGACACCTCCGTATGTACACATTTCTGCGATTCTATTGTATACATATTTGGAGAAATTCGCAATATGAAAAAATAATGCTTGCAATTTGCTTTTCCGTCTGATATTATATGAAAGCTGTCCTTTTGCGGACGGCAGGAAGGAGCTGATTTCGATGGCAAAATGTGAGGTTTGCGGCAAAGGCGTGACGTTCGGCATCAAGGTCAGCCATTCCCACAGGCGCTCTAATCGCACTTGGAAGCCCAATGTCAAGCGCGTCAAGGCGATAGTGGACGGCCAGCCGAAGCATCTTTATGTATGTACGCGCTGCCTTCGCGGCGGCAAGGTCGAGCGTGCAGTCTAATTTGCTCAATTCAATGCACGGATAAATTCTCGTCCGGCATGATTCAAAGCGCCCTGCTTTTCGCGGGGCGCTTTGAATTTATGTTTTCAATGTTTCCACTAAAAGGGGAGCGCCGCGTCAACCTCTAATTCAAAGCCTCGTCTGAAAGGGGCAGACTGCAATTACCACCAATCCCCAGCCTCCCCTGAAAGGGAACACCGCAAATACCACAAATCCCCAGCCTCCCCTGAAAGGGGAGGGGGACCGCGAAGCGGTGGAGGGGTTATTTGGAAGCCTGCACAAGCTCCAAGAGAAACCCCTCAGTCAGCGGCGTTGCCGCTGCCAGCTCCCCTTTCAGGGG
>CAVIIB010000097.1:0-5508 GCA_963642815.1 Oscillospiraceae bacterium
CCCCATGAAGTCCTTGGACTTCATGGGGACCCCTTTTATTTGATCTGCTCGGTCGGAGTGAATCCGACCGGCATAATTCAAAAAGCCTTGCTCCGGCAAGGCTGCTTGAATTTACGGCTAACGCCGAGCCCATGGAAACTGCGGTTTCCATGGGGACCCCTTTGATTCGATCTGCTCGGTCGGAGTGAATCCGACCGGCATAATTCAAAAAGCCTTGCTCCGGCAAGGCTTTTTGAATTTACGGCTAACGCCGTCGCTCATTCACTCCGTCGCTCCTCCTTTCCAAATCGAACCCGCTTCGCTGGGCTTCGATTTGGTTTTTTCTTTGCGAGAATTCGGCTTCGCCGAGATTCACGGCGGACTTCCGCCGAACCCATGAAGTCCTTGGACTTCATGGGGACCCCTTTGATTGAATCTGCTCGGTCGAAGTGAATTCGACCGGCATAATTCAAAAAGCCTTGCTCCGGCAAGGCTTTTTGAATTTACGGCGGACTTCCGCCGACGGTCAGAACATCTGGTTTTGTCCTCTCTTTGCAAAAAAAGACAAGCGCCCAAGGACGCTTGTCTTTTTTACTTCTTCACTATTCACTATCCACTACACCAAAGGGCGGGACGATGGCTCGTCCCGCCCGTACTCGCGGCGCTCCGTCTTTCCGGCAGAACACCGTATTTTCCCGATTTATCCCGCGATGGTCGTATAGCCCGCCGCCGCGTCGTCCAGCATGACGAGCAGCCCGTCGAGGCTCGTGTCATAGCGCTCCGGGTCGTTCCACTGGAACACGCCGAACGCGCCGTAGCCAAGGTCAGTCGCAGCCTCGGCGGCAGCCTCCGCCTCCGCATACTGCGCCGCGTCGCAGCTCTCGCCATCCACACTGTAGCTCTCGGCGATAATGGCGTCCGCCTCCACATCGCTGGTGATCTCGCTGCGGCAGAGGCTTCGCAGGGCCAGCACACCCTCCGCGTCACAGCCGAAGCGGACATACTCCTCCCACGAGGTCTCCGGCGTACCGTTCGCGCTGTGGACGAGGAACCAGCTCTGCTCGCCGTCGTTCACAAGGCGGAAGTCCTCAAAAAGCTGGGCACAGACGCTCACGGCGGAGAAATGCTCCCCACCAAAGGCGGCAGCCGCGCCCTCGTTGACGGACGAGATACATACGACCTGCTCACCGACGAGGTCGAATATCTGTACACCCATGGCCGCCGACGCGCCCATGTCAAAGAGCAGCAGCTCCGGCGTACCGTCGAGGTCAAGGTCGATAAAGCCAATGCCGCTGATACCGTCCGGCCACAGCGCCGCAATCACGTCAAAGCTGTCGGACAGGAAGCTGCGGTAGGCGGGCAGCCACTGCTCCGCGTCCACGGGCGCATAGAAGCTCAGACCGGGCAGACCGCTGGCCTCACCGGCATTTGCCGTTTCCTCGCCCGTCTCAGCCGTCGTCGTGGCTGTCGTTTCCTCGCTCGGCTCCGGGCTGGCCGTGACCGTCATGGTCGGTGTCGCGCTCGGTGCGGGCGTTTCTTTTTTGGTACAGGCGGTCAGCGCAAACAGCAGTGCAGCCGCCAGAAGCAGACAAATAAAGCGTTTCATGCGTGTATACTATGCTCCTCCGCATTATGTAAATCATATTATAGCCGCCGCACGGGGCTAAGTAAAGTCGAAAACTTAAACTGTAATCATCCTGTAACAGAGTTGAAATTTTTTGTGATTGGTAGTATGATGATATGTGTTATGGTAAATCGGACTGCCGAAAGGAGGTCTTTTCTGTGAACAAAACGCTGAAATATCTGCTGCCGGCGGCGGGTGTCGCCGCGCTGGGGCTGGGGGCGGCTGCGTGGCTGATCGCGCCGGGACGCGCCTCCAAGCGGGCAAAAGCGCCCTTCAGCGGGCGCAATTACGCCCATCGCGGGCTGCACAAGGTCGACAAGACCGTGCCGGAAAATTCGCTGACCGCATTCCGTCTCGCCGTGGAGAACGGCTACGGGATGGAGCTTGATGTCCAGCTTTCCTCGGATGACGAGGTGGTCGTGTTCCATGACGACACGCTTGACCGCGTGTGCGGCGTGGAGGGCGAGGTGGACGACCGAAGCTGGGACGAGCTGAAAAAGCTCCCGCTTTGCGGCACGGATGAGCGTATGCCGCTTTTCTCCGAGGTGTTGAACGCCGTCGGCGGGCGCACCCCCATCATCATCGAGCTCAAAACTGGGCGGAAAAACCGCCTGCTCTGCGAGAAAACGCTCGCGCTCATCGACCGCTACGGCGGCCCCGTCTGCGTGGAGAGCTTCGACCCGTACATCGTCCGCTGGTTCCGCTTCCACGCGCCGGACATCCTGCGCGGCCAGCTTTCGAGCCAGTATGAGGATCTGGAGCCGGATGTCGGGCGCTTCCGCGCCTTTTGCCGCTCGCACCTGCTGACAAATTTCCTGTCCCGCCCGCAATTTATCGCCTACCGCATCGGCAAAAAGCCGCTCAGCGTCCGCATCTGCGAGGCCATGGGCGCTATGCGGGTGCTGTGGACCTCGCACGATTGGAAGTCCGAGAGCGAGGCCGACGCCGTTATCTTCGAGTTCTACCGTCCCCGCCGCAAATTCAAGTAACAAGCGCCAGCGCCTCCGCCGTCCGGCAGAGGCACTTTTTATGAAAGGCCGTCTCTTGTCCTATAAAAGAAACATTTACTTGTAGAAACCGTCGTTTTGCTATATAATATAAATTTGAGATAGTAAACGCGGGAGGCGGTGAAGGATGCCGACACAATGGAAATGCGCCCCGGAGGAGCTGCACCGTATCTACACGGCCAACACGGAGGCGCTGTATCGCACCGCCAGACGCGCCCTCGCGCCGGAGATGGACAGGTTCTGCGCCGAGTGTGCGCTGGGGCTGTTTTCCCACGCCTCCGCCATGGGGCAGGAGCACGCCGACGCGATGAACCAGCTCTACTCCAAGGGTCAGCCGCAGCCGAAATGGCTGCTTTGGGAGCTGACCGGCGAGGTCTGCAAGGCGCATGATTTCCTGCCGCCGCTCTTTTTCTGGTCGCTGACGGAAAACGATGCCCGCCGTGGCACGGACGCAAGCCGCGTTTTCGTGCGTATGCTGACGAACATTCTGCTCTACCTCGCCGCCGTGGACGACGATGTGAGCTTCACCGAGGCCAAATACATCACGGAATGTGCCGACCGGCTGACGGCGCTATGCGACAGCGCCGGGGTCAAAAAGGGTCGTCCCGGTCTTGACCCCAACGACTATGTTACCAGCGCCGAGCCTGCCTTCACCGAAAAGACCCCGCCCGCCGGACAAGCCTCCGCCACGGCGGACAAGGCGGCGACTGCCGCGCCGGAGACCGTGGAAAAGCCCGATCTCGACACGCTCATGGCGGAGCTTGACGGGCTTATCGGACTCGACGAGGTGAAGCGGGATGTCAAGTCCATGATGAACCTCGTGCGTGTGCGGCGCTTGCGAGAGGAGGCGGGGCTGCCCGTTCCGCCGATGAGCCTGCACATGGTCTTTCTCGGCAACCCCGGCACGGGCAAGACGACGGTGGCGCGGCTGCTCGGCGGTCTCTACGCCGCCATCGGCGCACTGGAAAAGGGTCAGCTTGTCGAGGTCGACCGCGGCGGTCTTGTCGCCGGCTTTGTGGGACAGACCGCGCTCAAGACCACGGAGGTCATCCACTCCGCGCTGGGCGGCGTTTTGTTCATCGACGAGGCGTATTCCCTCGCCGAGGGCGGCGAGAATGACTTTGGTCGCGAGGCCATTGACACCCTGCTCAAGGCGATGGAGGATCACCGTCGGGAGCTTGTCGTCATCGTGGCGGGCTATCCGGCGCCGATGGAGAAATTTCTGCACTCCAACCCCGGTCTCGAAAGCCGCTTCAACAAATACATCAGCTTCCCCGACTACACCGGCGAGGAGCTTTATCAAATTTTCCTAAGCCAAGTCGAGCGCGGCGGCTATACCCTCAGTGCCGAGGCCGACGCTTATGCCAAGGACTATTTCCGCTCGGTCTATGAAAACCGAGACGCGAATTTTGCCAACGGGCGCGACGTGCGCAACCGCTTCGAGGACATGGTCGTCCGCCACGCAGACCGCGTGGCCGCCATGGAAAGCCCCGACAAGGAGGCGCTTATGGAGCTGCGGCGCGAGGACTTTTTCGACGCGCCGGAGGAGGAAACGCCATGAAGGACAAGCATTTGGGCGTTTACGTCCACATCCCCTTCTGCGCCTCCAAATGCGGCTACTGCGACTTCTACTCGCTCGCCGGCTGCGATCGGCGCATGGGCAAGTACCAGACCGCCCTGCTGCGGCACATCGAGGAATCGCATGGCGTGATGTCGCCCTACTACATCGACACCATCTACTTCGGCGGCGGTACGCCGAGCTACTACGGCGCGGATCGCATTGCCGAGCTGTTCAACGCCCTGAAGCAGGCGGGGCGCGTGCTGAAAAGCGCGGAGGTCACGGTCGAGTGCAACCCCGATTCCGTCACGCGGCGTGGGCTTGCCACGCTGCGGCGCGAGGGCGTTAACCGTATCTCCCTCGGTGTGCAATCGGCGAACGACGACCTCTTGAAGATCATTGGTCGCCGCCACAACTTCACGCAGGTGAAGACCGCCGTCAAGACCATACGCTCGGAGGGCTTCTATAATCTAAGCCTTGACCTCATCTACGGTCTGCCCATCCAGACCAAGGCCGACTGGGCGGACTCCCTCTCGCGGGTGCTCGACCTTGGGCCGGAGCACATCTCCTGCTACGGGCTACAATTGGAGGAGGGAACGCCGCTTTATGAGAAATACAACGGCAGCCCCGTCATCCCCTCCGACGATGCGCAGGCCGATATGTACCTCTTTGCCGTGGAGACCTTGGAGCACTACGGCTACAAGCAATACGAAATATCCAACTTCGCCCGCGAGGGCTTTGAATCCCGGCACAATATGAAATACTGGGACTTGGAGGACTACATCGGCTTCGGTCCCGGCGCACACTCCTGTATGTCAAACACCCGTTACAGCTATCTGCGCGACATGGAGGCGTACATCAGCGCCATGACCGCCAAGGGCGGCAGCGTGATCGACGAATACGAGACGCTGACGGAGCTTGACCGTGCGGCGGAGTATATCCTGCTCGGTATGCGCCGTGGCAAGGGTATCAGCCGCGAGGAGTACACCCGCGTCTACCGCAGCGATTTCGCCCCCTTGGAGGCGGAGCTCAAGAAATTTCAAGAAAAGGGCTGGGCGAAGCAGGCGGGCGACCGCTGGGCGTTCACGCCGGAGGGCTTTTTGCTCTCGAACGAGCTTATCGTGAAGCTGCTGGACGAGCAGGGGCGCTGCAAGCTGAACGCCAACCCGTGGGTGATGGAGAAGAACAGTGGCCGTCCGGCACAGGAGCACCCCGGCTCCCTTGTGTAAAGGGAGCTGTCAGCGGAGCTGACTGAGGGATTGAAAATCTTCGATAACTTCCAGCTTACAACCCCTCCGTCACGGCTTGCGCCGTGCCACCTCCCCTTACACAGGGGAGGC
>CAVIIB010000098.1:0-5489 GCA_963642815.1 Oscillospiraceae bacterium
CAGCATGGCGACGCAGACAAGACCATCGAGAGCTTCACGACTGCCGTGGAGCGCTTCGCCAATATGCAGTGAGCATTGGCCGCCTTCGGGCGGCTTGACGGATAATAAGTCAATTTGTTTTTTTGGGGGAATTTATGACACCGAAAAGGAAAGAGGTACTCGCTTGGATACTGGAAGTTACATAGAGGGTTTTATTGAGCTACAGCACAAGGAAATATGTGGAGATGATTTCAATAGAGACTATCTGTTCCTATACAAATCGGTAACGAATGAAAAGCTTCGTGATATTATGGCATCCTTGCATTCTGATTATATTCGGTTGTTTGGCATGATGAATAGAAGACTTCCGACAGGTGCGGAAGGCGCACATTTTTGGGCTGATCCAAGTAGAGAACTTATTTGCATTATAGAAATTACCATGCGACTGTATGAAGCACTCAAATGTTCACAGTATGCTTTTAATATTGACAAATATTACTTAGAAGTTATTGGGAAATGCAGGGAATTTCTGAGCGGTAGTGGAGGCAGCGAGATTCCTGAAAAAATGGATGCAATAATCCTGTACCATGCGAAGCCAATTTTCATTCACTCGGAAATTATTCTTGTAAACAATTCATGTGGATTGAATTCACATAGCCTAAAGCAAATTGGCGAAGGATCCTATGCGATCGTTTATAAATATAAAGACTCTTTTTATAATCGTTTTTTTGTAGTGAAGCGAGCGAAGAAAGATTTGTCAGACAAGGAGATACAGCGTTTCAGAAGAGAGTATGAGACAATGAAAGAGCTTGCTTCGCCATATATTCTGGAGGTATATAGATATCAAGATGACGCGAATGAGTATGTCATGGAATATATGGATTACACATTGGAGGACTATATAAAGAAGAATAATTCGAGATTACCCCATTCTAAAAGAAAGAATCTTGTCAATCAGATTTTCAGAGCATTTCGTTATATACACTCAAAAAAACCAGTTACACCGAGACATAAGCCCTCAAAACATACTGTTAAAGTCGTATGAGGATACGGATGTAATTAAGATTTCTGATTTTGGCTTAGTTAAGATTCCTAATAGCAAATTAACCTCTGCTAGTACAGAATTCAAAGGTTGCTTTAATGATCTATCGCTTATGCAAGAGGGCTTTGATTCGTACAATCTAGTGCATGAAACTTATGCACTTACGAGAATTGTGTATTTTGTTATGACAGGAAGGAGGAAAATAGAAAAAATAGAGGATTCAAATTTGAGAAGTTTTGTCCAAAAAGGAATAAATGTGGACAAGTCGGAACGCTTTCAAAATGTTTCCGAGATGATCGAAGCTTTTCGAGCGTTGTAATTGTATAACAAAATATAAGTAAACAACTTAAATGCGAGGAATTTGGGAAGTGGATTTTTCAAAATATTCAGGAATGGAGCTTATTCAAATCTACGGCGAGCTGCTGTCAAGAATGAGAGAAGAAAGATTGATTCGCTCTAAAAATGTTGCGGGCGATTTAGGTGAATATATTGTTGTTGATTATTATACAAGAACTAAGGGATTGCCCAAATTACAGTTCGCGCCACCATCGACAAAAAACATAGATGCCATAAGCGTAAATGGTGAGCGATACTCGATAAAGTGCATAACAACAAACACAACGGGCGCATTTTATGGCATTGAAAAAGATGTTGATGCGGGAAGTATTAAGCCTCTATTTGAATATGTGGTAATAATTAAACTCGATGAATGTTATCGTCCTAAATTTATTTTAGAGATTGATTGGGATACTTTTTTCAAGCATAAGCATTGGCACTCAAGGATTGGTGCATACAACTTGATTGTGTCCAATTCATTGATTCAAGATGGGAAATTAATTTTTTACCAAGATTGCTGATGTGTGCTTTGTTGTAGGGCGCAATTGAGGTGCTGACTATGAAGCAATGCATGGACGCGGAGAATTTGCACCGGCGGCTGCGGAAAATTGTTGGACAGGTGCAGGCCATCGACAGGATGGTGGACGAGGATGTGCCGTGTGAGGATGTCCTGTCCTTGATAAGCGCCGCGAAATCGGCGCTGAACTCCTGCGGAAGGGTCGTTTTGGAGGGACATATCCGCCACTGCGTCCGCGACGGGATTCAGCATGGCGACGCAGACAAGACCATCGAGAGCTTCACGACCGCCGTGGAGCGCTTCGCCAATATGCAGTGAGCATTGGCCGCCTTCGGGCGGCCTTTTTGCTTGACAAACGGCGGCTGGGCGTGTACTATGTACCCATACCCCATAAGGTATATAGGGAGGCTCGTTTATGAAACAGGGAATGGAAAAGCTGGAACAGCTCTTGGAGCATGGCGGGATAAAAAAGGACATCGTGCTGCTTGCGCTATCCGGCGCGGCGGTGCTTTGCAGTCTGCTGAAAATACAGCCGCTGCCGTTCGATATGGCGTGGTTCGCCATCGTCCTCTGCGGCGTACCTATCATTTTGGAGGCTGTTATCGGGCTGGTGACGGCGTTTGACATCAAGGCGGATGTGCTTGTGTCCATGGCGCTGATCGCGTCCGTCTGTATCGGTGAGGACTTTGCCGCCGGTGAGGTGGCGTTTATCATGCAGCTCGGCGCGTTGCTGGAGGAGCTGACTGTGGCCAAGGCCAGAGCGGGCATTGAGAGGCTGGTACACCTAACACCGCGGACGGCGCGGGTGCTGAACGACGGGCGCGAGGAAATTGTTCCGGCGGAGCAGGTCGGGGTGGGGGACAGGCTGCGTGTGCTTCCCGGTGAGAGTGTACCCGTGGATGGCGTGATTCTGTCCGGCCAGACCTCGATTGACCAAGCCGTTATGACCGGTGAATCCCTCCCCGTTGACAAGGGCGTGGGCGATTCGGTGTCGAGCGGCACGGTCAACCAGTTCGGCGCGTTCGAGATGGAGGCCACCAAGGTTGGCGAGGACAGCTCCATCCAGCGGATGATACGGCTGGTGCAGTCGGCGGACGCGGGAAAGGCAAGGATCGTCGGGCTGGCTGACCGCTGGGCGACATGGATCGTGGTGATTGCGCTGAGTGCGGCGGCTTTGACGTGGCTGTTCACCGGGGAGATCATCCGCGCAGTGACGATTTTGGTCGTGTTTTGTCCCTGTGCGCTGGTGCTTGCCACGCCCACGGCCATCATGGCAGCCATCGGCAACGCCACCCGCCACGGCTTCCTCGTCCGCGAGGGCGATGCCTTGGAGCGTCTTTCCAAGGCCAAGATTATCGCCTTTGACAAGACCGGCACACTGACATACGGCAAGCCGGAGGTCGTGGCGGTAGTCAGCGTCATGCCGAGCCTTGATAACGACGAGCTTTTCCGTCTGACGGCCACGGCGGAGCGGCTTTCCGAGCACCCTCTTGGCAAGGCCATCGTGAGCGGCTGGCGAGGGAGCGGCGCGGTGCCGGGCGAGGCGGCGGCTTTTCAAATGCTGCCCGGACGCGGCGTTTGTGCGGCTGTGGACGGCAAAAGCGTTCTGGCCGGAAACATGGCGCTGCTGCAGGAGAGAGGCGTTTCGGCAACGCCGCCGTCGGAGGCTGAGGCGTATATCCAGCGGGGCTGCACCCTCACCTATGTCGCGGTGAACGGCGCATTTGTCGGCTTTGTCGCCCTGTCCGACACGCTGCGTGAGGAGAGCGCGGCAACCGTTGCGGCGCTGTCCGGCTTGGGCGTACAGCCCGTGCTGCTCACCGGCGACAATGAAAACGCCGCAAGCGCCATGGCGGATAGGCTGCATATAAGCGAGCTGCGGGCGGGCTGCCTGCCGGAGGATAAGCTGCAATATATCGGCGAGTACCAGAGCCGTGGGCTGCCGGTGTGCATGATAGGCGACGGTGTGAACGACGCGCCGGCGCTCAAAAAGGCGGATGTCGGTATCGCCATGGGCGGTGTGGGCAGCGATATTGCCGTGGACGCGGCGGATATTGCGCTGGTGGATGATGAGGTCAAGGAGCTGCCGCAGCTCGTGGCGCTGTCCCAGCGGATGATGACGACCATCCGCAACAATATGATATTCTCCATGACGCTGAATTTCGTCGCTATCGCGCTGGCCATGATCGGCACACTCGACCCCGTGATCGGTGCGCTGGTGCATAACGCGGGCTCGGTTCTCGTCATCACCAACTCGGCGTTTTTGCTGAACTGGCGGAGGAAATAAAGCAAGTCATATCACACGCCGCACCGGGTTTCTTCGGTGCGGCGTTGACTTTCGCGGCGGCATTTTTTATAATGGCGGGGCAAGCATGGGAGGGACTATGGAACAGACAAAGACCGGCGGGCGTGCGCCCTGCCCCAATCGGAAAAAATGCGGCGGCTGCCAGCTTACCAACATGAGCTACACGGAGCAGCTCGCCTTCAAGCAAAGCCGCGTCCAGCGCCTCGTCGGGCGCTTTTGCCCGGTGCGCCCCATCATCGGCATGGACGAGCCGTATTGCTACCGCAACAAGGTACAGGCCGCCTTTGGCCTCGACCGCCATCGCCGTATCATCTCCGGCGTGTACCAGTCCTCGACCCACCGCATTGTTCCCGTGGACGACTGCCAGTTGGAGGACGATACCGCCGACCGCATTATCGTGTCGATACGCGAAATGCTGCCGCGCTTCAAGCTCACGGCCTATGATGAGCGAAGCGGACGGGGCTTTTTGCGCCATGTGCTGGTGAAGCGTGGCTTTGCCACGGGCGAGGTCATGGTTGTGCTTGTCAGCGGCACGAAGATATTTGCCCCACAGCGGGCGTTTACGGCGGAGCTTCTGCGCCGCCATCCGGAGATCACGACCGTCATCCATAACGTGAACGACCGCTTCACCTCGCTCGTGCTGGGGAAGCAGGAAAAGGTGCTGTACGGCAAGGGCTATATCGAGGACATCCTCTGCGGCTGCCGCTTCCGCATCTCCGCCCACTCGTTTTATCAGATAAACCCTGTCCAGACGGAGATACTTTACAAAACGGCGGTCGAATATGCCGCCTTGACCGGCAAAGAGCGCGTACTCGATGCCTACTGTGGCATCGGGACGATCGGCATGGTCGCCAGCCGTCAGGCCGGGGAGGTCGCGGGGGTGGAGCTCAACCGCGACGCTGTGCGCGATGCCATTGCCAATGCGCGGCTCAATAACATCAAAAACTGCTGGTTTACCTGCGCCGACGCGGGGGACTTCATGGAGCGTCTTGCGGCGGAGGGAAAGACGGCGGACGTTGTGTTTCTCGACCCGCCACGCGCCGGAAGCACGGAGCGCTTCGTCGCCTCGCTTGCCAAAATGTCGCCGCGCCGTGTCGTCTATATCTCCTGCAACCCGACGACCCTCGCCCGCGACCTCGCGTGGTTTCAGCACTACGGCTACCACGCCGAAGTCGCCCAGCCCGTCGATATGTTCCCGCACACGGAGCATATTGAGACAGTAGTTTTGCTGTCTAAGGTACAGAATTAAATAGCGAGAAAAGGCTTGAAATCAAGGCATTTCCGAGTGTTCGGACGGTTCTTTAAGGACT
>CAVIIB010000099.1:0-5310 GCA_963642815.1 Oscillospiraceae bacterium
TCACCCTTTTCACCAGCCTTGCCCTACAGGGCAGAAAATAAGCGTTTTCCGCCCCTTAACCGCACAAAACAGACGGCACCCAGCCGAAGCTGAGTGCCGCCCGTTCATTGTCCAATCCTGCCCGACAGTTGCCGATTTCGTAATTTCTTCAAATTACTGTCTTATCGGCACACGCTTCACACCCGCCGCTTTACGCTTATTTTTCTTTTTTCGCGGCGAGCTTTTGTATCTCGCCGAATTTTTCCGACACATAGCCGTAGCTGCGGCGGAGGTGCGGGAGCTTACAGGCGGAGCAATCCTTAATACCGCTGTCGGTGTAGTGGAAGTTGCCGCCGCAGTCCTCACCCAACGCGAACAGCGGACACCAGCAGAACAGGCAGCTGAAATCCGCCGGGTCGGCGTTTTCATGGCAGGGGAAAAACTCACATTCGCGATTCTGGAAATAGGCGTAGTGCTTGTTCATATAGTCGTCCATCACAATTCCTCCCTCAATTCATTGCCGCCCTGCGGCGCGAGATTGACCATCACGACGGCGGCGAATACGATGACGCAGCCGAAGATCTCCCATGTGCTCAGGCTGCTTCCCGGCATGAGCAGCCACCCGGCCAGCACGGAGAACACGCTCTCCAGCGAGAGGATGAGCGAGGCCACGGCGGGGTTAACACCCTTTTGACCGACGATCTGGAGGGTATAGGCCACGCCGCTGGACAGCAGGCCGCCATAGAGCAGCGGCAGCCAGCAGGCGAGGATGTCGTGCAAATTCGGCGACTCAAACAGAGCCATACCGATGAGCGACAGCACACCGCACACGGCGAACTGGATGCAGCTGAGGCGCACTCCGTCCGCGAGCGTGACGAAGTGATCCACAATGAGGATATGTCCGGCAAAGCCGAGGGCGCAGAGGAGCAGCAGCAGGTCAGACACGCCGAGACCAAGCCCCTGTCCCGCCACAATGCCGTCCATTAGGCAGAGGAAGAAGAAGCCGACGACGGCGACCGCCGCGCCGAGCCACACCAGCGCCGGAGAGCGCTTTCCGAACAGCAGCCCCAGCACCGGCACGATGGCGCAGTAGCAGGCCGTGATGAACCCGGCCTTGCCGACGTTGGTGTCGGGCGCTTGGAGCGCAATGCCGAACTGCTGGAGGTTGGAGGCGACGAACAGCGCGAGGCCGCAGCAGATGCCGCCGAGCCAGATATCGCGCCTTGTGCCCTTTTCAAAGCTGCCGGAGCGGCTGCGCACACGGTCGAGCAGCGGCAGCACCGCGCCGAGCGCCAGTGCGCCGATGGAAAAGCGGATGCCGCCGAAGGTGAACGGACCAACATAGTCCATGCCCTCCTTCTGCGCCACGAACGCCGCGCCCCAGATACAGGCCGCGAGAAGCAGCAGCAGCGGGTTGGTAAGATTCTTCTTTTTCATAATGCGCCTCCGTTTTAGGTGACTGACAGAATTATAACACACGTTGCCGCGCTTGTCACGGAGAAAAACGCGAGCTAGCAGTGCAATTTGGACACAAAACAGGGGAGGCGCATATTCGCGTCTCCCCCATCGCTTGCGGCGGTGCTCAGCCGCCGAGGTAGGCCTTTTGCACCTGCTCGCTCTCGGCGAGCTCGTGTCCCGTGCCGGAGAGGGTCACGCGACCCGTTTCCAGCACATAGGCGCGGTCGGCCACGGCGAGCGCCATCTGGGCATTCTGCTCCACGAGCAGGATGGTCGTGCCGCTCTTGTGGAGCTGGCGAATGATCTCGAACACCTGCTCCACCAGAATGGGCGCAAGCCCCATGGACGGCTCGTCAAGCATGATGAGCTTCGGGGAGGACATGAGCCCGCGACCCATGGCGAGCATTTGCTGCTCGCCGCCGGAGAGCGTACCCGCCACCTGACGGCGGCGCTCGGCCAGACGCGGAAACAGCTCGTAGACCTTTTCAAGCCCCGGCGCGATCTCGGCGTTGGAGCGTGTGAATGCGCCCATTTCGAGGTTTTCCTGTACGCTCATCTCCTGGAAAATGCGGCGTCCCTCCGGGACATGGGCAATGCCGTGGCGGACGATGACATCCGGCGGGGTATGGGAAATGGAGTGCCCCTCAAAGCTCACCGAGCCGGTCTTGCTCCGCAGTAGGCCGGAGACGGTGTTCAGCGTGGTCGTCTTGCCCGCGCCGTTCGCGCCGATGAGCGTGACGACCTCGCCCTCGCCCACGGAAAAGGACACGTCCTTGATGGCGTGGATCGCGCCATAGTAGACGTTGATATTGTTGACCTCAAGCAGCATGGCTCAGCCCTCCTTTTTCTTGCCGAGATACGCCTCGACGACGGCGGGGTTGGACTGTATATCCTCCGGGCTTCCCTTGGCGATAAGCTCGCCGAAGTTCAAAACGGCAATACCCTCGCATATGCCCATGACCAGATTCATGTCATGCTCGATGAGCAACACGGCGATCTGGAAGGTGTCGCGTATCTGGGCGATATTGTCCATAAGCTCCGCCGTCTCGGACGGGTTCATACCGGCGGCAGGCTCGTCAAGCAGGAGCAGCGACGGATTCGTCGCCAATGCGCGGACGATCTCAAGACGGCGCTGCGCCCCGTAGGGCAGGCTTCCCGCCGGTGCGTTCGCCAGCGGCTCCATGTCAAAGAGGGACAGCAGCTCCATCGCCCGCTCATGCGCCACGCGCTCGGTGCGCCAGTAGCGCGGCAGGCGGAGGATGGCATCGGTCAGCCCGTAGCGCGTCTCGTTGTGGAGACCGATTTTCACGTTGTCCTCCACCGTCAGATTCGGGAACAGGCGGATGTTCTGGAAGGTACGGGCAATGCCCATCTGGTTGATCTGGGTCGTGGTCTTCCCTGCCGTGTCCACACCGTCGAGCAAAATCGTGCCACGGGTGGGCTGATAGACCTTGGTGAGCAGGTTGAAGATGGTGGTCTTGCCCGCACCGTTGGGGCCGATAAGCCCCGCGATCTCCGTGCGACCTATGGTGAGGTTGAAGTCCTTGACGGCGTGGAGACCGCCAAAGTCGATACCGAGGTGTCGGCATTCAAGGACGGGGGTCTTGTCCATGTCCCGTTCGGGTATCATGGCGTTGGACGGCACGGGCGCGAGCTTGCCGCGCTTATAATTCTTAAATTCATTCGCCATCGGACGCACCAGCCTTTCTTCCGGGGATGAGCTTCATAAGCAGCGCCTTCATCTTGTCGTTGTTCGTGGCGAGCATGACGAGGATGAGCACCACGGCATAGATGAGCATACGGTAGCTGGAGAAGGCACGCAGCGCCTCCGGCAGGATGTAGAGCACCACCGTCGCCACGATGGAGCCCCAGATATTGCCCAAGCCGCCGAGCACCACATACACCAGCACGAGGATGGAGAGGTTGAAATCGAATTTCGTCGCAAGCAGATTGGAGAAGTTCAGTCCGTACAGCGCACCGGCTGCACCGGCCAGCGCCGCCGACACGACAAAGGCCAGCATTTTATACCTCGTGATGTTGAGGCCGAGGCTCTCCGCCGCGATACGGTTGTCGCGTATGGCCATGATGGCGCGACCAGAGCGGCTGCGCACGAGGTTAAGGACGATGACGAGCGCCACCATAACGAGGATAAAGCCCGCCGTGAACGTGGAGAGGGTGGCGGTGCCGGTCGCACCCTGTGCGCCCTTGATGATGGTCGTGCCGCCGTCCAGCAGATGGAGGTCGGCGGCGCTTTTCGCGCCGGTCGCGTTGAAGATGACGTGCAGCCCACGGCTGTCCACACCGACGATGAGGCAGTTGATAAGCTCCTTGATGATCTCACCGAACGCCAACGTGACGATGGCGAGATAGTCACCGCGCAGACGCAGCACGGGAATACCGATGAGTGTGCCCGCGATACCCGCGAAGATCGCCCCGACCACGAGCGCGATGGCGAGCCGCAGACCCGTCGAGGGGATGACGGAGGCGAGACTCTGCGCCGCGATGATACCGGCAAACGCGCCGACGCTCATAAAGCCGGCGTGACCGAGCGAGAGCTCGCCCAGAATGCCGACCGTAAGGTTCAGCGAGATCGCCATAACGATGTAGCAGCAGATGGGCACGAGCCAGCTCGACTGGGAGCGGTTGAGCGCCCCGGCGTTTTGCAGCAGCATGACGGCGACGAACACGACGACCACGCCGAGATAGGTCAGATAATCGACCTTGTTTTCCTTTTTCCGGCTTGCCAGAAAGCTCTTGAATTTTGTCATAACCGTCACCTCACACTTTCTCCGGCGTATACTTGCCCAGCAGTCCTGCCGGACGCACCAGCAGCACGACGATCAGAACGGCAAACACGATGGAGTTCGCAAGCTGCGTGGAGATATACGCCTTGGCCAGCGCCTCGATGATACCGATGAGCAGACCGCCGAGGAATGCACCGGGGATAGAGCCGATACCGCCGAACACGGCGGCGGTGAACGCCTTGATACCGGGCATAGAGCCGGTCGTCGGCATAAGGGTCGGATAGCTGGAGCAGAGGAGCACACCGGCCACGGCGGCAAGCGCAGAGCCGATGGCGAAGGTGAGGGAGATGGTGCGGTTCACGTTAATGCCCATGAGCTGCGCCGCGCCCTTGTCCTCGGAGCAGGCTCGCATGGCCTTGCCCATGCGGCTGCGGCTGGTGAATATCGTGAGCGCAATCATAATGACGACGCAGGCCACCACCGTGACGAGGGAGATGTAGGACACGCTAAGCTGGCCGGAGAACAGGCTCAACGTGCCGCTGACGACGGAGGGATAGACCTTGGGGTTCGCGCCCCAGATAAGCAGCGCCGCGTTTTGCAGGAAATAGCTCACGCCGATGGCCGTGATAAGCACGGCGAGCGAGGAGGCGGAGCGCAGCGGCTTGTAGGCAAGCGACTCGATGGCAATGCCAAGCCCGGTGCAGACGAGCATGGCAAGCAAAATGGCGACGATCGGGGGCAGCCCCAGATAGCTCATGGCGCACAGCGAGATATAGCCGCCGACCATGATAACGTCGCCGTGGGCGAAGTTCAGCATTTTGGCAATGCCGTAGACCATGGTATAGCCGAGCGCGATGATGGCGTAGACGCTGCCAAGACTGATCCCGCTGATCAGATAGGACAGAAATTCCATAAAAGCACCTCTTTGTATCATATATCCGTATATCGTGTCCGTTTTCTTGCGACAGAAAGAAAAACCGTCACGGCGGACAATTCTTCTTTCTGCCGCAATGCGCGGGAAGACTGCCGAGTGATACCCGGCAGCTCCCGTGCGATTGTCGAATAACGGCTGCTCAAGGCTCCCCTGAAAGGGGAGCTGGCAGCGGCGAAGCCGCTGACTGAGGGGTTT
>CAVIIB010000100.1:0-4826 GCA_963642815.1 Oscillospiraceae bacterium
AGCGTATGCCGAGCGCGACCTGAACGTCGGCTTTTCCGGCGGCGAGAAGAAAAAGGCAGAGATACTGCAAATGCTCATGCTTGAGCCGAAGCTCGCCATCCTTGATGAGACGGACTCCGGCCTTGATGTGGACGCGGTGCGCACCGTGTCGCAGGGAGTGCAGCTCTACCGTGAGCGGCTGCACGGCTCGCTGCTCATCATCACGCACAGCACCCGCATATTGGAGGCGCTGCACGTGGACGCGACGCACGTCATGGAGGATGGCGTGATCGTGAAAAACGGCGGCGCGGCGCTGGTGGATGAGATCAACAAAAACGGCTTTGCCGGTATACAGGCCGGTTAAACGGGGGACAGACATGGAAAAGACCCGGATCGACGATATTGACCGCAGTGTATACGACATACGCGACGAGGAGCATGACGCTTATCGTATGCGCGAGGGGCTGAGCGCCGATATTGTAAGCAAGCTCTCCGAGGAAAAGAACGATCCCGCATGGATGCGGGAGCTGCGTCTTCAAGCGCTGCAAATTTATAACGAAATGCCGCTGCCGGATTGGGGACCGAGCCTCGACGGGCTGGACATCGACCATATCGCCACCTACGTCCGCCCCAATACGAAAATGCAAAACGACTGGGCGCACGTCCCGCAGGACATCAAGGACACCTTTGAGCGTCTCGGTATCCCGCAGGCGGAGCAAAAGTCGCTCGCCGGGGTCGGCGCACAGTACGACTCCGAGCTTGTCTACCACAATGTTCGGGACGAGGTGGCGGCGCAGGGCGTTGTCTACACCGACATGGAAAGCGCCCTCCGCGGCGAATACGCCGACATGGTGCGCCAGCATTTTATGAAGCTCGTCACACCGCATGACCACAAATTTGCGGCGCTGCACGGCGCGGTCTGGTCGGGCGGCTCGTTCGTCTACGTCCCCAAGGGTGCGCAGGTGTCCATCCCGCTGCAATCCTACTTCCGCCTCAACGCCAAGGGAGCGGGACAGTTCGAGCATACGCTCATCATCGTGGACGAGGGCGCGAGCCTGCATTTCATCGAGGGCTGCTCCGCGCCGAAATATAACGTCGCCAACCTCCACGCGGGCTGTGTGGAGCTGTTCGTCGGCAAAAACGCGAGGCTGCGCTACTCCACCATCGAAAACTGGTCGAAGAATATGTACAACCTCAACACCAAACGCGCCGTCGTCGAGGAGGGCGGCACGGTCGAATGGATCTCCGGCTCGTTCGGCTCGCACGTCGGCTGCCTCTATCCGATGAGTGTGCTAAAGGGCGACAACGCCCGCATGGAGTTCACCGGCGTGACCTTTGCCGGTCAAGGTCAAAGCCTCGACACCGGCGCTAAGGTCGTGCATATCGGCAAAAACACCAGCTCCTATATGAACACGCGCTCCATCAGCAAGGGCGGCGGTATCAGCAGCTTCCGCAGCAGCGTGGTCGTGCGCAAAAGCGCGAGCGGTACGCGCTCGTCCGTCTCCTGCCAGTCGCTCATGCTCGATTCGGAATCCCGCTCCGATACCATCCCCGTCATGGACATACGCACACGCGACGCTGCCGTCGGGCATGAGGCGAAGATAGGAAGCATCAGCAACGATGCCGTTTTCTATCTGATGAGCCGTGGCATGAGCGAGGAGGATGCGCGGGCGCTCATCGTGAGTGGCTTTGCCGATAACGTGTCCAAGGAGCTGCCCGTGGAATACGCCGTGGAGATGAACAATCTCATACGGCTTGAGATGAAAGGAAGCATTGGCTGATGGAGAAGAATACGGTAAGCGTGAACCGTCTGCCCGTGCGGACGTGGAGCTTTCTGAAGGTGAACGGGGCGGCGCTCCCGTGGGACGATGCGCAGACCGTGGCGCTGGACGCGGAGGCGTTTTCCCTCGCCGCTGCGCCGGAGCCGCTGCGCCTTACCGTCGAGGGCGAGGGCGCATACAGCCGCAAGCATATATCCGTGGAGGCGCTTCCCGGCAGCCGTGTGACACTCATTGAGACGCTGTGTGCCGAACGCAGCCTTGCCGTGGAGACGAGGCTGACCGTCCGCGAGGGGGCGCGTGTGCGGCTGGTTCAGGTGCAGTGCGGCAAGCCCAGTTCGGTGCTATACAGCCGCGTGGACGGCGTGTGTGAGGAAAACGGGCGCATTGAGCTTGTGCAGGTCTTTCCCGGAGGCGGCGATGTCTACGCCGACACGCAGATCACGCTGCCCGCCGACGGCGGCAGCCTTCAGGCCGATATTGGCTACCTTGGTCAGCAGAGCCAGCGGCTTGACATGAATATGGTCGTGGAACACTATGGCAAGCGCACACAATCCGAGATACGCGCCGCCGGTGCGCTCAAGGACGCGGCGCAAAAGACCTTCCGCGGCACGATAGATTTCAAAAACGGCGCGTCCGAGGCCGTCGGCAACGAGAATGAAACGGTGCTCATGCTGGGCGAGGACGTGGTGAACAAGACCGTGCCGCTCATCCTCTGCGCGGAGGAAAATGTCGTCGGCAACCATGGCGCGACGATAGGCGAGCTTGACGGGGAGACGCTGTTTTATTTCGAGAGCCGTGGCATTGACCGCGAGGCGGCGGAGAATATTCTCGCCCGTGCCGCCATTGAGCGGCTTGCCCGTGCGGTGGAGGACAATGAGACCGAGGAGCTTATCCTGCGGCAGCTTGACGAGGTGCTATAACATGGACTACGACTACAAAAATGATTTTCCGCTGCTGCGCTCGCTGGACGTTGCCTATCTTGACAACGCGGCCACGGCGCAGCGCCCGCAGTGTGTGCTTGACGCGGAGAGGGAATTTTACTGCCAGCATAACGCTAACCCGCTGCGCGGACTGTACCCGCTGAGCGTGGAGGCGACCGAGGCTTATGAAAATGCGCGGGAGGCGGTGCGTGACTTTATCGGCGCTGGCAGCACACAGGAAATCACTTTCACGCGCAACACGACCGAGAGCCTCAATCTTGTGGCGTACAGCTATGCTTTGAAAAATCTCAAGGCGGGGGATGAGCTGCTCGTCTCCGTCATGGAGCACCACAGCAACCTGCTTCCGTGGCAGATGGTGTGCCGCCAAACGGGTGCGGCGCTGCGCTTCATGGAGTGCGAGCCGGACGGCAGCCTCGATGTAAACAAGGTCGAGGGGCTTATCGGCGAGCGCACGCGGCTTGTCGCCATCACGCAGCTTTCCAATGTGCTGGGGCGGCAATATCCCGTGCGGGAGATCGCGGAGCTTGCGCACAGGCGCGGCGCTGTCGTCATCGTGGACGGGGCGCAGAGTGCGCCGCATATCCCGGTGGACGTGCGGGCGCTGGGCGCGGATTTCTTCGCGTTCTCCGCCCACAAGGTCTACGGTCCTATGGGTATCGGCGTGTTGTATGGTCGCCGCGAGCTGCTGGATGCTATGCCGCCCTTTCTCAGCGGCGGTGAGATGATAGAGAGTGTCACCCGCGAGGGTGCGGTCTATGCGGCGCTGCCGCATAAATTTGAGGCGGGGACGGTCAACGCCGCCGGGGCGGTGGGGCTTCACGCCGCGCTTGATTATATCCGCAGCGTCGGCTTTGAGACGATAGAGCGCCGCGAGCTTGCGCTCACGACACGGACGCTGGACGCGCTGAAAAGCATACCACACGTCCATGTCCTCGGCTCAGACAAGCCGGAGGAGCACCACGGCATACTTTCTTTCACCGTGGACGGTGTTCATCCGCATGACATCAGCGAGATACTGGCCAGCGACGGCGTGAATATCCGCGCCGGACATCACTGCGCCCAGCCGCTGCTGCAACAGCTTGGGGTCAGCGCCACGGCGCGAGCGAGCTTCGCTTTTTATAATACCGAGGCAGACGCGGAGCGTTTTGTTACCGCCGTCGCCTCACTGCGGGAGCGTATGGGATATGGAAAATAGGAGCTTTTACAACGAGATACTGACCGAGCACAACCTCCACCCAGAATTTAAGCATGAGCTGCCGGACGCGGACATTGTGCTGGAGGGCGTGAATCCAAGCTGTGGCGACGATATATGGCTCAAGCTCAAGACCGAAAACGGGCGTATCGTGGACGGTGCGTTCATCGGTGACGGCTGTGCCATATCGCAGGCCTCGGCGGATATTATGCTCGGCATGGTCATCGGCAAGGAGCGGGACGAGGCGCTGCGCCTTGGGCGGACGTTTTTGCGCATGATACAGGGCGAGGCCACCGAGGACGAGATCGAGAGCCTTGAGGAGGCTTCGGCGCTGCGCGACATCGCGCATATGCCCGCCCGCGTCAAATGCGCCGTCCTCGGCTGGCGGACGCTGGCACAGGCGCTCGGCGCAGACTGGACAAGCGAAAACGCATAGGCATATACGACAAAAATTGCTCCGTAGTCTCTTACAGGCTGCGGAGCTTTTTGTACAGGATGGGTGCTTTGACATATTGACCTTGGGTGAAGAAAACGGTAGAATACAGGGGATCGGAGGGTGCTTATGGACAGAAAACAGAAAAGACAGCGTTATCGGGAAAAGCTGAAGAAAAAGTGGCAGAGCGAGCCGTCCACGGTCATCGTCTACTATATTCTGCGCTTTATCGTGCTGGCTGTGCTCGTGCGCTCGCTATGGCGGCATGACTTCGAGGGCAGCTTCACCTGTCTGCTCGTCCTGTTCGTGTTCCTGCTTCCGTCCATCATCGAGGACAAGACAAACATTGAGCTTCCGTCTCTGCTTGAGATCATTATCATGCTCCATGTATTTGCGGCGGAGATACTGGGGGAGCTTGCCTGCTACTATGTCCACTATGCCCACTGGGACACGCTCATGCATACCGTCTGGGGCTTTTTGTGCGCCGCGCTGGGCTTCTC
>CAVIIB010000101.1:0-4723 GCA_963642815.1 Oscillospiraceae bacterium
CCTCCACCGCTTGCGCGGTCCCCCTCCCCTTTCAGGGGAGGCTGGGGATTGGTGGGAGCTTGCGGCACTCCCTTTCAGGGGAGGCTAGGGATTGGTGGGAGCTTGCGGCACTCCCTTTCAGGGGAGGCTGGGGATTGGTGGTAATCGCGGCACTCCCCTTTCAGGGGAGGCTGGGGGTTTGTGGTAATCGCGAATGTTACTTCACCGTGACCGTGCCATAGGCGGGGTCGGTCACGACGATGAGCTCACCCGCGCCGGTGTTGGTAATGTCCTTTTCGGTCAGGTTCGCGCTGTACACCGTGGCGGTTGCGCCCTCGGCCACATCGACCGTCAGTGTGCCGGTCGCCGTATCAAGCTCGCAGTCGCCGTAGAAGCGGACAATGACCTCACCGTCCCACATGGCGATATACTCGTCCTCCGTGCCGACCTTGACCGTTTCGAGCGCGATATTGTTCACGCCCTCATGGTTGCCGACGGTGGCCAGCACGTCGCCGTTCATGCTCACACGGGAGTCGACCAGCGTAAGGATGGCGCGTTCGCAGCCGGTGGCGGAGAAGAGATAGCTCCCGGAGTTGTTCATCACGGAGTTGACCAGCGTGAGAGAGCCGCAGTCGGTCACAAGGGAAGTCATATTCTGGAAGCGAGCGCCGGAGACGTTCAGCACGGCGTTTTCAAAATATTGTGAGGCAAAGCCGTTGCCGCCGACGGAGTTGCCGAACACGCCGTTCTTCACGATGAGGGTCGTCGGCTCGTCGGTGACGTTGCCGCCCGCCGCTATGCTGTCCTCATAGACCTGATAGCCGCCCCAGAAGTCGGAGGAGAATACGCGCCCGGAGCCGACGGCCAGCGCGTCGCGGAAGATGACCGTGCCGTTATAGAGGTTGTTCGTGAGGTGCTGGCTCGACGAATAGGCCACGGCGTTGGTGACGTTGAGCGTGCCGCCGAAGCCGACATAGGCCGTGCCAGCCATCGTACCGGCCATGGAGGACGAATCCCCTGCCTCGCCGTCAAGGACGAGCGTGCCGTCCGTGGAGCGGAGGTTTAGAACGGTGTCCTTGCCCCACACGGCGAGCGCCGTTCCCACGCCGAAGCGGTAGAAGGCGTTGCGGCTGGTCGCGTTGTAGACAAAGCCGTCATGGGTCGGGTCGGTCGCCGCCTCCTGCCCGTCGAGGGCATAGCGCGGGTCGGAGAGCGTGGTGATGTCCGCCGCCGCCTTGTCCGCGTTGCCGTCCAGCGAGACGGTGTTGTTCGTGATGGTAAGCTCACCGGCGTTGTTGATGAGCAGCGCCGCGCCCTCCTCGGAGACGAGGTCCATTGTGTCCAGCTTCTTCTGGATGTCCTTCGCGTTGTCCGCCGTCACGGTAACGCAGTCGGTGTAGTCACCGCCGAAGAAGCGGGTCATGTCGGCATATTCCGAGCCGGTGCGCTCGGCACGGGTCGCGTCGGGCGCGGTCTTGGCACACACGTCGTCACGCACGGCGTAGAGCAGCTCGACGGCCTCCGCCTTGGTCAGCACGGTGTCGGCAGCGGGCGCCTTCTTCTCGCCCAGCACGACGGCGGATACCGCCGCGAGCTTCGTCTCGTTGGAGTAATCCTCCGGGGCGGTCTTTGCCGCACCCTCCAGCTCGGCGGCCTTTTCGGCCAGCGCCGCCGCCGTCTCCATGCCCTGCTCACTGAGCATTGTCCACGGGGACGCAAAGGCGTTGAACAGTCCGACATAGGCGAACTCGACCGTTACCTCCGCGCCTGTGCCGAGATACTCCACGCCGGGGAGATTTTCGGTCAGATAGAAGCCCTCGCCCAGATCCTTGACATCGGAATATTGGGTGTAGATGCCGTTCCAGATACCCGCCTGCAACGTCGCGGAGACCGCGTCGGAATAGGGGTCGTTCGACATCATTGCGCCGATGAAGTCGCCGGGGTCGGTATAGCCCGCGACGGAGGTCGTCTGGTCAACGACGATCTGGAACAGGCGGTAGAGGCTCACGGCGTATTCATAGCCGTAGAACTTGTCGCCGAAGCGGGTGAGGCTGTCGCCCGCGTTGGTAATGCCGGAGCTGATGTACCACGCGGCAGCGTCCTCATGTCCCTTGAAGCTTTCGGGGTCGGTGAAGTCCTCCAGCGCGGTCGCCGTGCGGTTGCCGCCGATGTAGACGGCGGTGTTGCCGTTGATGGGGTCGTCGTCCGTGACGGCGCTATAATCGCCGAAGCGCATATTGGGCGCATAGGTCGTCAGCGTCATTTCGCTGCCGTCGGCGAGCGTCAGGGTGGCGGTCTCGCCGTCATACTCGTCGCACACGACGTAGATGGTCGTGGTGTAGGCATCCTCCGCCGTGGCGAGGTAGTACACGGTGTTCGCCGTCTCGTCCACGCCCGTCATGCTGAAGCTGCCGCCCTTGACCTCGGCGCTCACGCCCTTGGCCTCGGTGGTCAGCGCGGAGTCGGTATAGACCGCGAGCTTGCCCTCAAACGCCTCCGGCGCAAAGGCGGGAACGGAGTCGGTGGCGGCATACGCGCCGTAGCACTCGGTCGTGACCGAGCCCTTTTGTACCTCGTCCTGACCGGCGACAAAGACGTATTGCTTGAGCGCGAGCAGTCCGCTCAAATCAACGCCGCCGGAGCTTGAGCTCTCGCCGGACGAGCCGCTCTCGCCGGAAGCGGCCAGCGCCGCCGTCGCCAGACTGAACATAAGGCAGACGGCCAGCAGCATGACAAGTGTTTTCCTCCAACGCTTCATAACTACTCTCCTTTTCATTTTTGGTCGTGTTTCACAAAACATTTCCTATAATTGCATTGTAACTCATGCAAAACGCCATGTCAACTTGCTTTGTGTGCCCGCGAGGAAATTTTTTCATCCTCATGCCGTATCACGCCCTGCAAAATGCTTGATATTTCAGTCGGTTTATGCTATAGTACTTCGGTAAAAAATTGAATGGTTTTCCACACGGTACAGCGGCGCTCCGAACGCCGCCTTATTGTTGCGCAAACCGAAGAAGGAGATTTTGGAAATGGACAAAAAAAGCGGCGGCAGTCGTGCCGTCATTTCCGTGTGCGGCTGTCTGCTTGTGCAGATCTGTGTCGGCATCATCTACCTGTGGAGCGTTCTCAAGGGCTCCGTCGCCGAATGCCTTGGTATGGACACCGGCGCGGCGGGTATGGTCGCCTCCTATATGCTGATGGCGTTCGTGCTGGGCGGTCTGTTCGGCGGCATTCTCGATGACCGCAAGGGCGCAAAGCTGACCTGTATCCTCGGCGTTTGCCTGTTCTCCGCCGGTATCGGCTTGACGGCGCTTGTGAGCAGCGGCTGCTCTTGGCTTATCTACCTCACCTACGCCGGACTGGGCGGTCTTGGCAGCGGCTTTGCCTATTCCGCGTGCATCAGCTGCATCCAGAAGTGGATGCCGACCCGCCGTGGGCTTGCCTCCGGCCTCGCCGTGGCCGCGTTCGGTCTCTCCACGGTCGTGTTCGCGCCGGTGTTCAAGGCGCTGATGACCCACTTCACCGTGGACGGTCTGCTTGCGTTCAAGCCGTTCTTCGGTACGCTTTGCGGTATCTTCCTGCTGCTCGGTCTTATCGGCTGCGCCATGATCACCCCGCCTCCCATGCCGGAGGAATCGGGCGCGAACGGCTCTGTCAGCCTCACGCTGTCGCAGGCGCTGCGCACCCGCTCCTTTATCTACATCTTCCTGACCGTGTTCTTCATCAACGGCGCATGGAATCTTGCCACACCGCTGCTCTATGACCTCGGCGTGAAGCGTGGTCTTACCGAGGCGCTCGCCACCCTCGCGCTGTCCATGACCGGCATTGCAAGCGCCGCCGGTCGTCTTATCATGGCCGCGCTGTCGGATAAGCTTGGTCGCCGTCCGAGCATCTGCATCCTCTCCGTGATGACCATTGTGGCCTCCATCCTCATGATCGTCGTGCGCGGCAACGCCTATTTCGCCGCCGTCTCGCTGCTGGCCTTTGCCTATGGCGGGCCGTCCTCCGTCAACGCCGCCATCACCGCCGATGCCTTTGGTCCGCGTCACAGCGGCAGCATATACGGCGTCGTCCTGCTTGCGCTCGGTGGCTCCAGCCTCGTCTTCAACGCCATCTCCGCGAATCTGCTCGGCGGCAACGTGACCTCCACCTTCATCATGGCCGCCCTCTCCGCGCTCGTTCCGCTGCTCATGATGTTCCTGCTCAAGCGCGAAAGCGCCAAGGCACAAAAGGCCTGATCACCCTACCCTGTAACGCCGTAACTACCACCATTCCCTTGCAAGGAATTTCCACAACCGCCACTTTGCCTCCCCTGAAAGGGAGTGCCGCGATTACCACCAATCCCCAGCCTCCCCTGAAAGGGGAGGGGGACCGCGCAAGCGGTGGAGGGGTTATCTGGAAGTCCGCACAAGCTCCGAGAGAAACCCCTCAGTCAGCGGCTTCGCCGCTGCCAGCTCCCCTTTCAGGGGAGCCTTGGGTGGTTGCGCTTGGCTATGTCCGCTGCACTGGCGCGGGAGCGCCCCGGCTCCCTTGTGTAAAGGGAGCTGTCAGCGAAGCTGACTGAGGGATTGAAAATCCTAGACTTTTGCTAGTCTACAACCCCTCCGTCACGGCTGCGCCGTGCCACGGCAGATTGTCAAGCAAGTGCAACAGTCTAGAGTGTAAAATGTAGCATTAGCATAGATGTACGGCCAGTCGAATTTATCAGACTCCGTTCGGGGCTGCGCCCCTCTCTCCGTCAGAT
>CAVIIB010000102.1:0-4592 GCA_963642815.1 Oscillospiraceae bacterium
TGTAAAATGTGTGTAGGACAATACGCTCACCTCCGTGTCGATGTTGTATGGTAACTACATTTTACACGAGTTCCTGCGTATTGTCTCTCTTTTTTGAGACTGTTGCACTTCATATCATAACCTGTCAGCCTCCCCTAAAAGGGAGGACTGCGCTTACCACCAATTCCCAGCTTCCCCTGAAAGGGGAGGACTGCGTTTACCACCAATCTCCAGCCTCCCCTGAAAGGGGAGGGGGACCGCGTAAGCGGTGGAGGGGTTTTCTGGAAGTCTACAAATGCTCCGAGAGTAACCCCTCAGTCAGCGGCTGCGCCGCTGCCAGCTCCCCTTTCAGGGGAGCCATGACGGTTGGTGCTTGGCTGCGTCGCTGACAGCGCCCTTTACACAAGGAGGCCGAGGCGCAGTTTTGACCGTCTCAAGCTCATCCCAAGCCGCCGACTGGCGCAACGGTCGGCGGTTTTGTGCGCCCGGTGTGCGAGAAAATGGGCTTTTTCGCGGAAATTGTGAAATTTCCTCTTTCACTTTTCCGCGTTCTGTGATATTTTATTGAAACCGGCCAAGGTCGGGAAAAATAACACGCTGCATTCGTCATGAGGGCGAAGCGGCAGTGGAGGTAATTTTATATGAATCGTTCGACCCGTACCATCGTGGGCGGCGGCCTGTTTGCCGCCATCGTCGTGGTGCTGCAGTTCATCGGCGGGGCGATCCACTTCGGACCGTTTTCCATCTCGCTGGTGCTGCTCCCCATCGTTGTCGGCGCGGCTCTGTACGGCTGGCAGATCGGCTGCTGGCTTGGCCTTGTGTTCGGCCTGACCGTGCTGCTGACCGGCGACGCGAGCCTGTTCCTCGCCATTAACCCCGCCGGAACCGTCCTCACCGTCCTGCTCAAGGGCATTGGCTGTGGTCTGGCCGCCGGACTTTGCTACAAGGCGCTGGCGCGGGCGCACCCGTTCTGGGGCATACTGCTGGCCGCCGTGGCCGCACCCATCGTGAACACGGGCATTTTTCTCGTCGGCTGCCGCCTCTTTTTCTGGGAGACCATCTGCGAGTGGGCGGCTGCCGCCGGCTTTGCCCACGCGGGCGCGTATATGATCGTCGGCATGATCGGCGTGAATTTCCTGCTGGAGCTTGCGGTCGATATGATACTCGCACCGGCGGCGGAGCGCCTGATCCGCTACCGCCAAAAGCAGTAATAGGGGGGCTTTTGTATGCTTCTCGCCGTTGATATAGGCAATACCAACATCGTCGTCGCCGTCCTGCGGGACGGCGAGCCCACGGGCGCAACCCTGCGCATTCTCTCTGACCGTGAGCGCAGCGCCTCGCAATACGCGGCGGAGCTTGCCGCCTTTCTCAAGCAGGAGGGGGCAGCCGCGCCGAAGACCGCCGTGCTCTGCTCCGTCGTGCCCGCGCTGACCGAAACGCTGCACCGCGCCATCCGTGAGGCCACGGGGCTTGACGCGCTCACCGTCAGCGCCGCCCTCGATTCCGGGCTGACCCTCGCCATCGACCGGCCGGAGACGCTCGGCGCGGACATCATCGCCGCCGACGCGGCAGCCGCAGCGCTCTACCCGCTGCCCGTCATCGTGCTCGACTACGGCAGCGCCACCACCGTGACGGTCGTGGACGAGCGGCATACCTATCGCGGCGGCGTGTTCATGGCCGGTATCAAGCTCTCGCTGCGGGCGCTTGCCAGCGGCACGGCGCAGCTTCCCGCCATCGACCTGACCGACCCCGGCAGCGTCCTCGCCACCGAGACGGCGGACGCGCTCTGCGCCGGTGCGGTATACGGCGCCGCCGCCATGACCGACGGCCTCATTGAGCGCATCGAGGCCGAGCTTGGCCGCCCCTGTACCGCCGTGGCCACCGGCGGTCTTGGCCGCTACATCGCGCCCTATTGCCGCCGCTCCGTTGTCTATGACGAGCACCTTGTCTTCCGTGGCATGGAGCTCCTCGCGGAGAAAAACGCAAAATAAACGTTGACCCGCCTCCCTCACGCACAAGGGAAGCGGGTCATTTTTCATACACCGGCGCGTCCGGCCTTATTTCCGGCGGCCAAACAGCCCCTTTTTCTCAAAAGGATGGCTCTCCACGGCGAGGACGCGGTAGCCCGTCGCGTCGATCACGCGGCGCAGCGCCGCCTCGTCCAGCGGCTCGTCGGATTCAATGCGCGTCTCGCCCTTGCTGTGCGAGGACGACACCTTGCGCACGGAAAATTCGCGACGCACCGCGTCGTTGACGTGGCTCTCGCACATCCCGCAGGCCATGCCCTCCACCTTCAAAACCGTCTCTGTCATACTCGCGGCCCCCTTATCGTTTCTTGGGTTAGATAGCTCTAACCATCTGCATAATACGCCTCGCAGCCCCCGTTGTCAAGCGCTGTGTCAAAAGCCTTCGCCCTGCGCCAAGCGCCACAAGGCCTTGTCCGCGAGCAGTCCCGCCTGAAACGAGGGTTTTTCCATGCTTGATTTTGCTGTTTACGGAGACATTCCTATTGACAAGCGTGGGATTTATAGTTATAATCATTTAAGAATAATTCTTAAAATAGACAATGGCTAACAAAACATGATTTTTAGGAGGATATCATAATGGCAAAATGGGTTTGCAGCGTTTGCGGCTATGTTCACGAGGGCGACACGCCTCCGGAGACCTGCCCGGTGTGCAAGGCGCCGGCGGAGAAGTTCATCCGTCAGGAGGAGGGCGAAAAGGCTTGGGCTGCCGAGCACGTCGTCGGCGTGGCGCAGGGTGCGCCGGAGGACATCATGGCCGATCTGCGCTCCAACTTTGAGGGCGAGTGCTCCGAGGTCGGAATGTATCTCGCGATGGCGCGTGTGGCGCACCGTGAGGGCTATCCCGAAATCGGGCTGTACTGGGAAAAGGCCGCCTATGAGGAGGCGGAGCACGCCGCGAAGTTTGCCGAGCTGCTGGGCGAGGTCGTGACGGACAGCACCAAGAAGAATCTGGAGCTTCGCGTGGAGGCGGAGCACGGCGCGACCGCCGGCAAGACCGACCTTGCAAAACGCGCCAAGGCGCTCAATCTCGACGCCATCCACGACACCGTCCACGAAATGGCCCGCGACGAGGCCCGACACGGCAAAGCCCTCGCCGGACTGCTCAAGCGGTACTTCGGCGAGTGAAATAAAATTTTTGAGGGGAAGCGGAAAATGATCCGCTTCCCCTTTTTTATGTGCCGTGCCATGGGCGCACGGGCACTTATGACAGCGCGGTAAGGATGGGTTGGAGCTGGGTGTCTTCGGCGGCGGCGTGGACGGCGGGGATGATTTTTTGGTAGTCGAGGCTGAGGGAGCGGGGCTTGGCCGCGGGGTCGTCCTGTCCAAAGGGGACGAAGTAGACGCAGCGGCGGGCGAGCAGGCGGCCTATGTTCTCCGCGCTCGCGCCCAGCCCGTCGTTCGTGGAGATACCGAGGACGAGCGGCTTCTCGTTGCGCAGATGACCCTTGGCGGCCATCGTCACGGCGCTGTCCGTGACGGCGTGTGCCAGCTTTGCCAGTGTGTTGCCCGTGCAGGGCGCGATGAGCAGAACGTCGAGCGCTCCGCCGGGGCCGAGCGGCTCTGCCCCGGCGATGGAGTCAACCGCCGTCCGGCCACAGGCCGCTTCGAGAGCGCGTCGCCAGTCCTCCGCCGCACCAAAGCGGCTGTCGCGGCAGGCATTTTCGGACAAAATGGGGACGACCTCGAACTCCTCACACAGCGCGTCCAGTACGCCGAACAGCTTGGAAAACGAGCAGTATGAGCCGGTGAGCGCGAGACCGAGCCTTAGCTTTTCCATAAATTTTCCTCCTTGACAGTCTCATAGATCGCGTCGCGCATGATCTGCGCGGCCAGTTTTGGAGCGTAGCGTCCGGGCAGACCGGGCGCTTTCTGCACCGGCGTTTCATCGACCCAGCCGCCGGGGGCGCTGGCGAGGTCGAGGCACAGCGCCCCGCCGAAGTCGCCGTGCAGCAGCGGGACGGGCACGGTGTTGACAACGGCGTCGTATGTCCCACCGAGTGGCGTTATGTCAACTGCGCGGCAGCCCTCGCACTCCGCCAGTGCGCGGCTCTCCGACCTCCGTGCCGCCACGATGACATGAGCGCCGAGGGCGGTCAGGCGGCGGGCGAGCGCCCGCCCGATACGGCCATAGCCGACGAGCAGGATGTCCATCGCCATGAGCGCGGTGTTGTGCTGCTGCATGAGGAGCGAGACGGCGGCCTCCGCCGTGAGTGCGGCGTTGCGCACGGCGTAGCCCTCGTTGCGGTAGTAGGGCAGACCGCGCCCTGCGGACGGCGGCGAGATCGGGATACCGCCCACGCTGAGCGTGTGACCGTCGGCGGCCAGCAGCGCCCGAAGCGCCGGAAAGCGCGGGTCGCTGCCCTGTAAATCAAATTGCATGGAATCACCTCTTGCCATCTTATGCGCGGTCGTGTAAAATTGTCCGTGGTCAAATTGAAGGGCTGGGAGCAGCACAAAGTCTCCCTAGAAAGGAAGCGCTGCAATAACCACTATTCTTCAGCCCCCCTGAAAGGGGGAACGCCGCGACAACCTCCAGCTCCTGCCTCCCCTGAAAGGGGAGGGGGACCGCGCAAGCGGTGGAGGGGT
>CAVIIB010000103.1:0-4586 GCA_963642815.1 Oscillospiraceae bacterium
CCTCCCCTGAAAGGGGAGGGGGACCGCGCAAGCGGTGGAGGGGTTATCTGGAAGTTCGCAAAAACTCCGAGAGTAACCCCTCAGTCTCGGCTACGCCGAGCCAGCTCCCCTTTCAGGGGAGCCTTTGGCTTGGTGAAAATTCAGAGAAAATGCAGCGAATTTAGACAACGCAAGGGCGCAGCCGAACGGCTGCGCCCTTGTAAACTGTCAAAAAACTCGCGCCGGCGCGGGAGTGTGCTTTTCTATCCCTTTATTTCCCGCTGGCGCCGTAGTTGGAGAGGACGCGGGCGGAGGGGTCGTTTACGTCGCAGCCGACCCAAGCCTTGTTCGGCATCCAGAAGCCGCTTACCATCTCGGCCTGACCGGGGTAATGCTTCTCAAACAGCTCACGGTAGAGCAGCGATTCCTTGGTGAACGGCTGGGCGAAATCATAGCGGCTGCGCCGTTGCTCAAACTCCTCGTCGGAATAGAGGCTCTCGGCGTATTCCTTCAAATCGTCCACCATCGAATGACCAACGGCATCGGAAAACGCGGCCTTTTCGCGGTCAAGGATGTCGGGCGGGAGCCAGTCGCCCGTAAAGGCGCGGCGGAGCAGATACTTGCCCTTGCCCCAGCGGTTGCGCTTGAGCTTCGGGTCGACGGACATGACGTAGCGAACGAAGTCGAGGTCGCCAAAGGGCACTCGCGCCTCCAGCGAGTTCACGGAAATGCAGCGGTCGGCGCGGAGCACGTCGTACATATGCAGCTCGCGCACACGCTTCTCCGCCTCCGCCTGAAACGCCGCCGCAGAGGGGGCGAAGTCGGTATATTTATAGCCGAAAAGCTCATCGGACACCTCGCCGGTCAGCAGCACACGCAAATCAGTGTTCTCGTGTATCCAGCGGCAGAGCAGATACATCCCCATGCTGGCGCGGATGGTCGTGATGTCGTATGTGCCGAGCAGCGCGACGACCTCTTCGAGCGAGGCGAGCACCTGCTCGCGTGTCATATAAACCTCGTGGTGCTCGCTGCCAATGTAATCGGCGACCTCGCGGGCGTATTTCAGGTCGATGGCATCGGTGCTCATGCCGATGGCGAAGGTGTGGATGGGGTGGTCGCTGCGCCGTGCGGCGATGGCGCAGACGAGCGAGGAATCAAGACCGCCGGACAGCAGGAAGCCGACCTTCGCGTCCGAGACGAGGCGCTTTTCCACGCCGCGTATCAGCTTCTCGCGGATGTGGCGGCATACCGTGTCCACGTCGTCGTGGCAGACCGTCTGCGGCGTGGCGATGTCGGTATAGCGAATGAACGCGCCGCCCTTATAGTAGCAGCCGGGAGGGAACGGGCGTATGCGCGGGCAGAGACCGACAAGGTTTTTCGGCTCGCTTGCCAGCACAAGCACGCCTGTGCGGTCGTAGCCGTAGTAGAGCGGGCGTATGCCGATGGGGTCACGGGCGGCAATATATTCGCCCGTCTCCGCGTCGTAGAGGATGAGGGCAAACTCCGCGTCGAGCATGGCGAACATGGAGACACCGTATTCCCTATACATGGGGAGCAGTATCTCGCAGTCCGAGCCGCTGCGGAAGCTGTATTTGGCAGAAAGCTGCTCGCGCAGCGCCTCAAAGCCGTAGATCTCGCCATTGCAGACGACATAGCTTCCGTCAAGTGTAAAGGGCTGCATACCGCTGTCGTCCAGACCCATGATGGCGAGGCGGTGGAAGCCGAGCAGCCCGTGTCCCGTGTCGATGACGCGGGTCGCGTCCGGGCCGCGTGAATGTGTTTTTTCAAAGCCCGCCAGCAGCTCGTCCTTACAGTCGCAGGGGGCGCAATAGCCGATAATGGAGCACATGACGCATTTCCTCCCTTCAAGCGCGGGCGAGGCCGGAAAACGCCAGCCGCAGGTTATTATTCATGCATATCACCGTGCCGTTATAGGCGGCAAAAATCGTCTTATACGCTGTGTTTTCCATGCTTCCTGTTCTCCTTTCTGACAAGAAAATTCAAAAAATAAAAGCGGACAAGGGCGCGAAAGTCTCATGGCTTTCGGACACCCTTGCCCGTATGCGAGGGATTATAGACGCGCTTTTTCCGTTTGTCAAGCATTTTTTCGGCGCGGGCGCGAAAATCGCCGTGCGGCGGGATTGACAGGGGAAAACGGGAATGCTATAATCACACTTTGTAAATAGGAAATGAGCAAAGACGTTCATGCAAGCGTGGGAGGCTGCCCTCCTGCGCCGGATGAGCGTCTTTTGTTTTTTGGAAAGGGTGGTTTGAGTATGCGAGATAGTATGCGAGAGGGACAGGTGAGAATACCGTCCGGCTGCGCCATCTCCGCCGTTATATCGCGGGAGGGGCGGCGCATGAGCGCCCAGCGGGTCATTGACAGCATGGTGCCCATGCACGAGCGCTCCAACGGTCTCGGCGGCGGCTTCGCGGGCTATGGCATATACCCGGAGTACAAGGATTTTTATGCCTTTCACCTGTTTTTTGACAACAACGATGCGCGTCTCGCCTGTGAGAAGCTGCTGCGCGAGCGCTTTGAGGTCGTCAAGGCGGAACTGATACCCATTCGGAAGATACCCGAAATACGCGACATTCCGCTTATCTGGCGCTATTTCCTCGCGCCGCTGCGCTCGCTGCTGTCGCGCTTGCAGCTTGACGATAAGGAGTTTGTCGCCCGCACGGTCATGGACATCAACACGCGGCTTGACGGCGCATATGTCTTCTCCTGCGGCAAGAACATGGGCGCGTTCAAGGCCGTCGGCTACCCGGAGGACGTCGGGCGCTTCTACCGGCTGGACGAGTACGAGGGCTATTGCTGGACGGCACACGGGCGCTATCCGACGAATACACCCGGCTGGTGGGGCGGCGCACACCCGTTTGCGCTGCTCGATTACAGCGTCATTCACAACGGCGAAATATCGTCCTATGACGCGAACCGCCGCTTCATTGAGATGTTCGGCTATAAGTGTACGCTCCAGACGGACACGGAGGTCATCACCTACATCGCGGACTATCTGCTGCGGCGGCAGGGGCTGACGCTGGAGGAGCTTGCGTCCGTCATCGCCGCGCCGTTTTGGAGCACCATCCGCACAAGGCCGGACGGCGAGACGCTCGCCTATCTGCGCAAGCTGTATTCCGGGCTGCTCATCACGGGACCGTTCTCCATTGTGCTGGGCTTTACCGGCGGCCTGATGGCGCTCAACGACCGGCTGAAGCTGCGCTCCATGGTGACGGCGGAGAAGGACGACCTTGTGTTTATCGCGAGTGAGGAGGCCGCCATCCGCGCCATGGAGCCGGAGGCGGAGAGCTTCTATGCGCCGATGGGCGGCGAGCCGTTCATCGTGCGGGTCAAGGAGGGGACAGAGCTATGACGACGATGTATATGCCGCCGGAGTTTGAGGTTGTGCGGGATATGACCCGCTGCGTGAACTGCCGCGTGTGCGAGCGCGAGTGCGCCGCCGGGGTACACAGCTTCGACGAGCGGAGTGGGCGTATGCTGGCGGACGAGGCGAGGTGCGTCGACTGCCAGCGCTGCGTCGCCTTTTGCCCGACCCATGCGCTCAAAATACGGAAAAACGACTGTGCCTTTCGGGAAAACGCCAACTGGCGGCCGGAGGCCATTCGCGAGGTGTATAAGCAGGCGGGAAGCGGCGGCATTCTGCTGTCGTCCATGGGCAATCCGAGACCGCTGCCCGTCTATTGGGATCGCTTGCTCATCAATGCCTCGCAGGTGACGAACCCGTCCATTGACCCGCTGCGCGAGCCGATGGAGACGCGGGTGTTTCTGGGCAAAAAGCCCTCCGGCGTGAGCCGCCGTCCCGACGGGACGCTGGACACCACGCTGCCGCCACAGCTAGAGCTTGCCATGCCGGTGATGTTCGCGGGCATGAGCTACGGCTCGGTCAGCTATAACGTCCACCGCTGCCTTGCACAGGCGGCGCAGGAGCTGGGCATTTATTATAATACCGGCGAGGGCGGGCTGCATGAGGACTTCTACCGCTATGGCACGAACACCATCGTGCAGGTGGCATCCGGGCGCTTCGGCGTGACGGAGGGCTATCTGAACGCCGGAGCTGCCATCGAGATAAAGATGGGGCAGGGCGCAAAGCCGGGTATCGGCGGTCATCTGCCCGGTACGAAGATCGTCGGCGACGTGTCGCGCACACGCATGATACCCGAAGGCTCGGACGCAATATCGCCCGCGCCGCACCATGACATCTATTCCATCGAGGATCTGCGCCAGCTCGTCTGCTCGCTCAAGGAGGCGACACGCGGTCAAAAGCCCGTGATCGTCAAGGTCGCCGCTGTCCACAATATCGCGGCCATCGCCAGCGGCATTGCCCGCAGCGGCGCGGACATCATCGCCATCGACGGCTTCCGTGGCGGCACGGGCGCAGCACCCACGCGCATACGCGACAATGTGGGCATACCCATCGAGCTTGCGCTCGCGGCGGTGGATCAGCGGCTGCGCGACGAGGGTATACGCGGCGGCGTTTCGCTGATCGCCGGAGGCTCTATACGCTCCGCCGCCGATGTTGTCAAGGCGGTGGCGCTCGGCGCGGATGCCTGCTATATCGGCACGGCGGCGCTGCTTGCGCTCGGCT
>CAVIIB010000104.1:0-4571 GCA_963642815.1 Oscillospiraceae bacterium
TAGCTCATTTGGCAGAGCGCCACCTTGCCAAGGTGGAGGTAGCGAGTTCGAATCTCGTCGCCCGCTCCATTTTTTTAATAAGCCTGGGTAGCTCAGTCGGTAGAGCAGCGGACTGAAAATCCGCGTGTCGTTGGTTCGATTCCGACCCCAGGCACCATGGCGCCATAGCCAAGTGGTAAGGCAGGGGACTGCAAATCCCCGATGCCCCAGTTCAAATCTGGGTGGCGCCTCCAAAATCGACAATCTTCCAAGAAGGTTGTCGATTTACTTTTTCACTTTTCACGATTACCGGATTCTGAGAATTACGGTTTCAGCATATCAATCGAAACGCTTCAGGGCGCAGCCGTTCGGCTGCGCCCTTGATGTTATTCGAGATAGAATTGACATAGCGCCCTTATTCCTCGGCTTTTTCCTCGGTGGCTTCGGCTTCGGGCTCGGCGGCGGCTTCGGTCTCGGAGACTACGGTCTCAAAGTCGGGGTCGAAGATGGGCTCGTCGGTGTCGGAGACGCTGGCCTTGAGACCTTCAAGCTCGGTCTCCTTTTCCTCAATGAGGGCGTTGCAGGCGGTGACCTCCTCGCAAAGCTGGGCAAAGAAGCCCTCCGGCGCGTCCTTGTGCGTCTCGTAATACAGCTTGCCGATCTCAATATAGGACTTCTTCACGTTGTCCTTTTCCGTGGAAATTTCGAGATTCAGCTTGGCAATGCGGCTGAGACGCTTTGTTTGCTCGGCGGTGGCGGAGGCGAGGTCCTTCGCCTTTCCGGCAGCGGTGGCGGCAAGCTCGCTCACCTTTTCCTTCAGCTCGTTGAGATCAAATGCAGACATGGATATGTGCCTCCTTTTGAAAGTTGTTTTTATTCGTAATCATTATACGCGATTTTGTTTCTTTTGTAAATAGTTTATTTTTTGTCATCCCCGTCACTTGCCTCGTTCTCGCTGTCGGCTGCGGCGGCTTCATCGGACGGTGTGGTCTCGTTATCCTCGGCGGGCGCATTGGAGGCGGTCACGCGGTTTACGAACAGGCGGTCGGGCGTACAGGTGCCGCTTTTGAGCTTGAGCCAAAAGATGACGACCACGGCGACCACACACACGGCGGCGAGAAGCTGGCTCACGCGGAGGCTTCCTATGTACAGGGAATCGGTGCGCAGCCCCTCGATCCAGACGCGGCCAAGGCCGTACCAGCCGAGGTAGTAGAGGAAATACTGGCCGTCGAAGCGGCGGCGCGTCTTTTTGGAGAGAATGTGCAGCAGGAGCAGCCCCACCGCGTTCCACAGCGATTCATAGAGGAAGCAGGGGTGGACATAGACGGTGTGACCGTCGGCGTAGGTCAGCCCCATGCGGCAGAAGATGTCCGTTTCATAGCCAAACGCCTCGCGGTTGGTGAAGTTGCCCCAGCGTCCGACGGACTGACCGATGAGCAGACCGAAGCCCGCGATGTCGAGCATGGCAAAGGGGCTTATCCTCTTGATACCGCAGACGACGAAGATGGTGATGGTGGCGGCGATCACACCGCCATAGATGGCGAGACCGCCCTCCCATATTTTGCACATATCCCAGAAGCTGTCGTAGTTACCGAAGAAGATGACGTAGTAGGCTCGTGCGCCGACAATGCCGAGCGGGACGGCCCAGAGTACGGTGTCGAGGAGGTCATCCTGCGTGATACCGAACTCGCGGCAGCGGGAGAAGCAGTACCAGACGGCAAGCAGGAAGCCGCAGGCGATGATACAGCCGTACCAGTAGAAGCTGTGGCCGAAAAGGGTGAAGTAGCTGGGGAAGGAAAGCTGCAAATTGCCCAGCATGGGGAAGCTGATGATGGGATCCATGATATAACTCCTTGTTTGGGAATGGGTTCAGTCGCGGGGACGGATGACGCTCATGGCCATGCGGTCGGCGGCAAGGCGGCGGCGAAGCCAGTCGGCGCACTCATCCGCCGTCAGACCCTCCAGCACGGTAAAGGCATCAAGCGGGCGGTAGCCGTTGAAGCAGCCCTCGACAAGCGAGACGGCAAGCCCCTCAAAATTGCCGAGCGCCCGTATGCGCCCGCCGTAGCTCGCCTTTTTCTGGCGGGCAAAGAACGCCTCGTCAAAGCCGCTCGCCGCAACCTGCGCAAGCTCGACGCGGATAGCGTCCAGCACCGCGTCCGGGTCGTTCGACTCGCCGCCGAAGATGACGAAGGCTTCGCCCGCCGCGCTGTCGGCGTCCACGGAAAATTCGCCGTTGATAAGCCCCTCGGCATAGAGGCGGTTGTAAAACGCCGTGGAGCGTCCGACCAGACATTTGAGCGCCATCGAGGAGCACATACGCTCACGCAGCGCCGCCTCGCCAAAGAGCGCCGCACCGGTCTTTATGCCCGCCGCGAACTGCGGCATGGAGACCTCCATAGCCTCCTCAATGCACCCGACCAGCGGCTCCGGCGACTCCGGCGCACCGTAGTCCACCTCCGGGCGCTCATGCTTTTCGGGTGAGGTCAGCGCCTCCGCCGCCTCCGCGACCGTGTCTGGGTCAACGTCCCCGACCACGACGAGCGCCATATTGGACGGGCGGTAGAACGCACGGTAGCAGTCGTACAGAAGCTCCGGCGTGATCTCGGCAATGGATTCGACCGTTCCGGCCACGCCGTCGCGCAGAGCGCTGTGTGCAAAGAGGGAGCGCATGAGGTTGATGTAAAGCCGGAAGTCGGGGCTGTCCTCATACATCCGTATCTCCTGCGCGATAATGCCCTGCTCCTTGGCGACGCTTTCCGCCGTGAAATAGGGGGTGGAGACGAAGCGCAGCAGCTCACGCAGATTTTCGTCGAAGCGGGAGGTGCATTCAAAGTGGTAGAGGGTCATGGTGTCGCTGGTAAAGGCGTTGGGGCTTGCGCCGTTTGCGTCCAGCCGCGCCATGGCGTTGCCGTCCGGCATATCGAACATCTTATGCTCAAGATAGTGGGCGATACCGGCGGGCGTGTCGTGCAGGCTGCCGTCCAGCCGGAAGCGGCGGTCAGCGCCGCCGTAGCGTGTGGCAAAGGCCGCGAAGCACTTGCGCAGCCCCGGCTTCCGCAGGACGAAGATAGGCAGCCCGTTGGGAAGCGTGTGGGTATAGAGCGTCTCGCCGATGGCGGCGTAATCAAGCCTGTTCATCTTCATCCTCGCTTTCGCTGCCCTTTAGGAAATAGATAGCGTCGCACTCAATGCCGGAGGCGATGGCCGCGACCTCCTCCATGGTGACATCCTCGGCGAGCGCCGCCATTTCCTCCGGACCGTATTCAAGACCGAGCAGCGTCTGTCCCAGCCAGAAATCCTCCAACGCGCCGGGAGAATCCGCCGCTGCCAGCAGGTCGGAGACGACACCGGCGCGGGCGGCGGTAAACTCCGCGTCCGTTATCTCGCCGCGCCGAACGGCATCGAGCTGGGCGAGTATCTCCGTGAGCGCAGGCTCAAAGCTCTCAAAATCCACGCCGGAGATGACGTACATGAGTCCCTTGGCGATGTTGCAGAAGGAGCTGGCGAAGTAGCAGAGCGACATACGCTCGCGCACGTTCATAAAGAGCTTGGACGAGCTGCCGCCGCCATAGACCGCGTTCATCACGCGGATGGCCGCCGGGTCGGGGTCGTTCATGCACTCGCCGAGCCGGAAGCCGACGGCGAGCTTGCCCTGTCCCACGTCCATGGTCTCGGTATAGCGGCGGGGCGCTTCCTCCAAGGAATTCATGCGGATGTCCGTTCCAAGCTCCCAGTCAAGCTCCCCACGGGGCAGTGCGGCCAGTGCGTCCCGCATGGCGGTCTCCACACGCTCCGGCGCGGCGCTCCCGCAGTAGAACAGCTCGATGGGACACTTGGCCAGAAGCTCGTTATAGTGCCGCGTGAGCGCGACATAGCCGACGCTCTCCGCCTCCGCCTCGCCGCCGAGGGCATCCACGGCGTAGGTCTCCGTCTGGCACATAAGCTCCGTCAGACGGAACAGGGAGTAGCTGATACGGTCGTTGACCCGTCCGCGTATTTGTTGGAGCAGCTTTTCCTTTTCGCTCTCAACATAGGACGGCAAAAACAGCCCGCCGCGTGTGTTCGGGTCGAGCAGCAGCTCACCCATAAAGGCTGCGATTTGCTCCAAAAGCCGAGCGCCGTCGGCGGGGAGATAGCGGTCGTCGGCAAAGTCCGCCCAAAAGCCGAAGCACTGTATCTCGCCCTTTTTGCGCACGACCGGCTCAATACGCGCCCCGTACAGCTCGTCGAGCCGTGCGGAGATCGCGTCCATATCGGGGCAGGACGCGCAGCCGCGCCGCAGCACGCTCGGTATGAGCGCGTTTTTGGCGGCATCCTGTCGCGTCAGCGGTGCCAGAAGATTGAGGCGGAGAAGCCCGGTCTTGAATTTCTCCGTTTTCAGACAGGTTAGGAATACGCCGGGTCGTATTTCCCTGCGGCTTTGTTCCATAGTCGCCTCCAAGCTACATTTCTCATTATCAGTTTGTCAAAGAACACACGTCAGCCTCCCTTGAAAGGGAGTACCGCAAAGACCGCCAATCCCCTGCCTCCCCTGAAAGGGGAGTACCGCGACAAGCACCCAGCCCCAGCCTCCCCTGAAAGGGGAGGGG
>CAVIIB010000105.1:0-4560 GCA_963642815.1 Oscillospiraceae bacterium
GCCTCCCCTGAAAGGGGAGGGGGACCGCGCAAGCGGTGGAGGGGTTTTCTGGAAGCCCGCACAAGCTCCAAGAAAAACCCCTCAGTCTCGGCTACGCCGAGCCAGCTCCCCTTTCAGGGGAGCCTTGGGCTCAATGCAATTCATTGGCAACCTGACCGGCGCAGCCTCGGCTGCGCCGAGTTCTTTTGAAAAAAGGCTTGCAATGTGGCGGGGATGGTGTTATCATGTTCACGCTTTATGGACATTTAACCACCACAGGGGGACAATCTATGCCGGACAACAAGAAATATTACCTCGTGGAGGGCAGCGCTCTGCCGGAGGTCTTTATTCGGGTGACACAGGCGCGTGAGCTTCTGGACACAGGTCGCGCCCAGACCGTCGCGGAGGCGGCGGCGCTGGCCGGTATCTCGCGCAGCGCCTACTATAAATACCGCGACACGGTGCTGCCCTTCCGCGACCTCGGACGCGGACACATCGTGACCTTCCAGCTTCTTTTGGAGGATGTGGCCGGTATGCTTTCGAGTGTGCTTGCGCTCTTTTCGCGCCACGGCGCGAATATTCTGACCATCAACCAGTCCATCCCCTCCAACGGGACAGCGCCCGTCACCATCACGGCGGACACCGCCTCCCTCAGCGTCTCCACCGAGGCGCTGCTCGCGGACATCTCGGCGCTTGACGGCATGATCAAGGCCGCCGTGCTGGCGGGGTGAGCGGAATGGATACAAAACGCTTTGCCGTCCTTGGCTACGGGACAGTCGGCAAGTCCGTTTGCCGTGTATGGAGTGAATTTGAACACGCGCCGCTCATGCAGGGACCCATCCTCGTCCGCCGCGCCCACGAGCCGGACGAGTTTTCCGCCCATATGACCGAGCGCTTTGAGGACATCGAAAACGACCCCTCCATTGCAGTCGTGGCCGAGGTCATGGGCGGCACGGACGCGGCGTGGGAATACTCCCGTCGGGCGCTGCTTGCGGGAAAGAGCGTCGTGTCCTCGAACAAGGCGCTCGCGGCGGAGCGCGGCGCGGAGCTTTGCGCCCTTGCGCACCGCATGGGCGTGAGCTACCGCTTCGAGGCGGCGGTCTGCGGCGGTGTTCCGCTGCTTGCGCCGCTGACCGATTCCCTTGGTGCAAACCGGGTGGACGAGCTTTGCGGTATCTTCAACGGCACGACAAACTTTATCCTCACGGCCATGCGCCGTGACGGTGCGGCCTACGCGGACGCACTGGCGCAGGCACAGGCGCTCGGCTATGCCGAGGCCGACCCCACCGCCGACGTGGAGGGACACGACGCGGGGCGCAAAACGGCGCTGCTCGGCTCGCTTGCGTTCGGGCGGCGCATACGCTTCGACACCATGCACGTCACCGGCATTCCCGCGATCACGCCGGAGGATATGGAGCTTGCCGACGCGCTTGGCTATACCATCAAGCTCCTTGGTCGGACAGGCCGCACGGCGGAGGGCATATACGCCTATGTCCAGCCGCAGCTCGTGCCGCAAAGCGCCCTGCTTTCGTCCGTGGACGGCGTAATGAACGCCTGTCTTGTCCATGCCAGCGCCGCCGGAGAGCTTCTGTTCTACGGTCCCGGTGCGGGCGGGCGACCCACAGCCAGCGCCGTCTGCGCCGATATTCTCGCTGCGGCACGACATCCGGGCGACTGCATGGAGCTTTCCGCCGAGCATACGCCGCTTTTGCCGGAGGCGCAGCTCGTCTCGCGCTGGTACGTCCGCGCCACGGTCGAGCCGGATGCCCTGCTGTCCGCCTTTCCGGCGACAAAGCCGGTCTATGGCAGCAGCGGCGGCTGCGCCTTCATCACAGAGCCGTGCAGCCGGACGGCGCTGGGCGAGAGCCTGTACGCGATACACGCCGAGCGTGCGTGGCGCGTTTGGGAGCCGTGAATAGAATGATATGGGGCAGCGCCCCGTATGTGAGCGAATAAGGGGAATCCATATATATGCTAATTGTACAAAAATTCGGCGGCTCCTCCGTGGCGGATGCCGCTAAGATCAAGAATGTCGCCGCCATCATCGCCGAGACCTATCTGGCCGGAAACGAGCTTGTGGTCGTGCTTTCGGCACAGGGCGACACCACGGACGAGCTTCTGGAAAAGGCCGCCGCGCTGAACGCCTCGCCCTCCCGTCGGGAGCTTGATATGCTCCTTGCCACGGGTGAGCAGCAGTCCATTGCGCTGATGGCCATGTGTTTGGAATCCATGGGTCTGCCGGTCATATCCCTGACCGGCTGGCAGGCGGGTATGCACACCGACGCGGCCTACGGCGACGCCCGCATTCGCCGTATCGACACGGAGCGGCTGCGGCGTGAGCTCGATATGCGGCGCATCGTGCTGGTGGCCGGCTTTCAGGGGCTCACCAAATTTGACGACGTTACCACCCTCGGACGCGGCGGCTCCGACGCAACGGCGGTGGCACTGGCGGCGGCACTCCACGCCGACCGCTGCCAGATATTCACCGATGTCGAGGGGGTCTATACCGCCGACCCGCGCAAGGTACCGGCGGCGCGTAAGCTCGACGAGATAAGCTGCGACGAGATGATGGAGCTTGCGTCCATGGGGGCGCAGGTGCTGATGAACCGCTCGGTGCAGCTTGCCAAGCGCTACGGCGTGGAGCTGGAGGTGCTTTCCTCCACCGCCCACAAGAGAGGAACTATGGTCAAGGAGGTCACAAAAGACATGGAGGAGATGAAGATAACCGGCATTGCCAAGGATGAGAAGGTCGCCCGTATCACCGTGGAGGGGCTGCCCGACACACCCGGCGCGGCGTTCCGCGTCTTCGGCGCACTCGCCCGCGAGGGCGTGAACGTGGATGTCATCATTCAGGCCAATGGCCGCGACGGGCGCAACGATATGTCCTTTACCGTGGCGGAGGCCGACGCGGAAAAGGCGCGGGAGGCCGCCATGAGCCGCCGGAGCGTGCTCGGCTTTGACGACGTTTCCATCGACACGAGCATCGCCAAGGTCAGCGTCGTCGGCGCGGGCATGATGTCCAACTCGGCCATCGCGGCGCTGGTGTTTGAGGCGCTCAACGACGAGCATATCAACATCCAGATGATCTCCACCAGCGAGATCAAGCTCTCCGTCATCATCGAGCAGGATAAGGCCGATCGCGCCGTCGCCGCCATCCACCGCAAGTTTTTCGAGAGCTGACGAATTTGTAACTTTTTTAATTTTTCGACAAAATCCAATATCTTGTGCCGCGCGTCCCAGTCCAACACTAATGGCTGGGACGCTTGGTTTTTCAATGATTTTTTGTTGTTGACAAGCTCCAGCTCGTGTGTTATTTTGTTTCTATATCGTAACTAAATTGTAACTTTTTCAATACGCGAGGTGTATCCCATGAGTCAGTCAACCACCCTCTCGCCCGCGCTGTCGCCGGAGCAGCTTGCCGCCATGGACGGGGAGCAGATCGTGAAAATGGGGCGCGAGCTGCTTGCCCAGCTTGACCGCGACCCGGACGGCGTTCACGGCAATATATGGCCGGGGAATATCCACATCGACGAGGACGGAAAGGCCGTGCTTGGCGAGGGCTCGATCGCGCCCGTCTCTGCCCGCACGCCGGAGCAGATCGAGTATATGTCGCCGGAGGCGTTCTGGGACAACGATTTCAGCCGCGCCGCCGACCTCTATAGCATTGCGCTCATCATGTACACCGCCTACAACGGCGGACGGCTTCCCTTTACCGACTCCGACGAGCCGAGCGACGCGGAGCGGGCGCAGGCGCTGCGCACCCGCATGAAGGGCGGCGAGCTTACGCTGCCGGAGAGCGTCAGTGAGGATGTCGGCGAGATACTGCGCCGCGAGCTTGCGTATAGCCCGGAGGGGCGCTACCTCACCGGCGACTCCATGCTCCACGATTTGAGCGAGACGGACGAGGCGCTGCCCTCCGCCGCACCGGAGGATGAGCCGCCCAGTGATGCCGAGGCTGCCGCCTCCGCCGCTGCCACCGGCCTTGCGGGTGTGTCCGCCGTGGCCGAGCCCTCCGCCATGCCGCGTGAGGAGGCGCGTCCCATCGAGGCTGCCGCCGGAGTGTCCGCCAGCAGCATACTCATGGAGCAGGAGCTAAACGAAATGGACACGCCGGAGGATAAGCCCGCCAAGGCGCGTATCGACACGCCGCCGCTCGCCGCTATCTTTGCCACGCCCGTGGCGGCGCAGACACGCGAGCCGGAGGTCGAGGATAAAATCGAGGACAAGGCGGAGGCTCCCACAGAAATCCTGCCCGACGCGCCCGCCGAGGAAAGCGCCCCGAAAAAGCCCCAGACGACGGCGAAAAAGCCCTCCAAACAGAAGAACAACGCCCAGAAGAACGAGGCGAAGCCCAAGACCGAAGCCGACACCAAGCCTGAGGACAAGCCCAAGTCGGAGGCAAAGCCCCAAACCGAGGCAAAGCCCAAATCGGAAGCAAAGACCAAAACAGAAGAAAAATCCAAGCTGGAGGCAAAGCCGAAAGCCGAAACAAAGCCCAAAGGCGAGCCGGTCAAGGTCGCATCCAACACGGACAAGCCCAAAGCCACGTCCAACGCAGACAAGTCCAAGACCGCGCCGCTC
>CAVIIB010000106.1:0-484 GCA_963642815.1 Oscillospiraceae bacterium
GACCATTCGCCCTAATCCGCTACGCCATCGAGGTCGCGTGGGATCGCGGCGACATCGAGACGCTTCAACGCTTCTTCGGCTACGCCGTTTCCAGGTACTGTCAAGATTTATGCGCAAAAAAGTTTGCAGACTCCGGCTGAATGAGATCGGCTGGCAATGAAAGCGTCGTTCAGAGTCGCCTCTAGGTGCTTCATATTCATGTACTTTTTATTGCCCCACTGAGCGCCCGCCACACGGCGGAGCCTCGCGCAGACAAGCATCAGGGCGGAGTTCCCATCGGGGAACGTCTCGACCACGCGAGTTCTTCAGCGAATCTCGCGGTTCAGCCGCTCGAACACATTATTGGTGCGGATGCGCGTCCAATGCTCGCTGGGAAAATCACAGTAGGTCAGCGTCTCCTCGATGCCGTCCTCGACCTTCTTGGCAGCCTCCTTCAGCTTCATCGCTCTCAGCTCGGCAACAACAGCTTTCGCTTTTTCACGAG
>CAVIIB010000106.1:494-4174 GCA_963642815.1 Oscillospiraceae bacterium
GCCTTCTCGCGGGAGGCTTTCTTGCTCTCCTGCGCGTGGATCGCTTTGAGCATTTTCGCTACAATTTTAACCTTTTGCTTTTTTCTTTTTGCGCAACTTATTGTACATTATCTCCGACCATCATCGAGGAAAATTTTCCTCGATGGGCTCTTTAGCGTGGATGCCCATGCTGCACACATCATAATCGCCGGCTCAACCGAGTGCGACGTCCAAGACCATCATAACGCTGAAGCCAAGCGCGAAAAAGACCGTGCCGAGATTGGAGTGCCGCCCCTGCGACATTTCCGGTATCAGCTCCTCCACGACCACATAGAGCATAGCGCCCGCCGCGAAGCTCAGGAGATAGGGCAGCGCCGGGATGATGAGATGGGCGGCGAGTATGGTGAGTGCCGCGCCAAGCGGCTCAACAGCGCCGGAAAGCACCCCGCCGAGGAACGCCCGTCCCTTGCCCTCGCCCTCCGCTCGGAGCGGCATGGAAATGATCGCGCCCTCCGGAAAGTTCTGAATGGCGATCCCGAGGGACAGCGCCAGTGCGCTTGCCGCCGTGATCTGGGCGTTCCCGGAGAGAAAGCCCGCATACATCACGCCGACGGCCATGCCCTCCGGGATGTTGTGCAGCGTGACCGCCAGCACCATCATCACGGTACGGCTCAAATTGCTGCGCGGCCCCTCCGTCTGCTCGCTGCCGACATGGAGATGGGGGATCAGGTGGTCAAGGGCGAGCAGGAACAGTATACCAAGCCAGAAGCCCGCGAACGCCGGAAAAAATGCCAGCCTTCCAAGCTGCGCCGATTGCTCGATGGCCGGGATCAGCAGACTCCAGATGGAGGCCGCCACCATCACGCCCGCGGCAAAGCCCGCAAGCGAGCGCTGCACCAGATCGCTGAGCGAGCGCTTCATAAAGAACACGCAGGCCGCACCGGCTGCCGTTCCGAGAAAGGGTATCGCTAAGCCCCAAAAGACATTCATTGTCGTCGCCTCCTTATTGATTCCTCCGAGCTCCTGCCTCGCTGCGGTATGCGGGGCGTTCTTTCAGATGTTTTGCCGTTCGTATCTTCTTTACATTGGCGTTCATCAGGCGTCGTCCGAGCTTGCGGTAGACGAATGCTTTCAGCCGCGACATTTCCTGACCGTGCTCCCGCAGCAGCTCGTCGGGGCTGTCATATATGCCGAAGTCCTGATTGATACCCTCGCTCTGGATATAGGTGTTGTTGCGGTCAAAATCGATGACGGGATGGCGAAAATCCGCCACCGCCACGCCGTAGCCGCAGAATGCGCCGGTGCAGTCGGGATGGGCCGCTTGCAGACCTTCAAGATAAGCTTTGTCAAGAATAAAGGCCTCCAGCTCATACCAAACGCCGTCCAAGTAAACCTCCACCCAGCTATGAAACACGTTTTTCGGCGCGAGGGCGTACACGAGCCCGGTCATTGCGCCCTTTTGCAGCTTTTTGTCGATGGTGAAGCCGTGGACGCGACAAGGAACGCCGCAGCCGCGCAGCAGCGCCATGAACAGCGTTCCCTTGGTGTTGCACTGGCCGTAGCCGTCGGCAAGCACCTTGGAGGCGGATATGCTGTCATCGGTATTGTAGCCGAACAATATCTCGTCACGGACATAGCCATAGACAGCCTTGATACGCTCAAATTCACCGAGCGAGCGCCAGCCGCGCTGCCCGATCAAATTTTGTATCGCCGGAGCGGAAAAATCCAGCATAGGCGTTTCCGCAAGGTATTTATCCATCGTCTGCGCTCCCCTTAAAGTATTGTACAGGTATGACAAGCCATTATGTGGCCGCCCCCCTCTCGTCCGTGTGCCCGACGGATTTAGTTAGAGTATACTAACCGAGACGTTTTCAAAAAGCCGCGTTTGCGGCCATGCACGATTTGCGCAACGGACCAAGATGGCGCGTCGCCAAATACTATTGTAATGAGAGTATAGCATTTTTCAGGCTTCCCGTAAAGATACAACTTGCGCGTATAGCATGAAGCGCGAGAGCGCAGACGGGAAGCAAAAACCCAACCGAAGCCCAGCGCAGCGGGCAGCGGGCTTTGGGTAAGAGTGAATAGCGAATAGTGAAAAAGTAAAAGCCAGTAATTGCCTAGGGCAATTACTGGCTTTTGGAGCTGCTGAGCAGATTCGAACTGCTGACCTCGTCATTACCAATGACGTGCTCTACCTACTGAGCTACAGCAGCTGGCGACCGAGAAGGGACTTGAACCCTCGACCTCCGGCGTGACAGGCCGGCGTTCTAACCGACTGAACCACTCGGCCACACAAGCTTTGCTATTATACTATTCGCATATCCCTTTGTCAATACATCCGTGCAGAAATTCTTGATTTTTCTGTATTCGTCTCTTAATTCCGTAATTTTTCGTAATTTTTGCAGTTTTTCTGTTGCCTTTTTGCGCAAAATCGTTTATAATGACCTCTATCCATGGTGACATCACCCTAATACATGGAGGTTTTTTCTATGCCTGATTCCAAAAGAAGAAGCGGCGGCGCACACAGCGCCGACACCACGCGGCGCTCTCGCCGCAGCGCCCCGGTCGAGCCTGTTGACGAGCTTAACGACGAGTTCGACGATGAGGAGCTCTCCTATAAGCCCCGCTCCGGCAGCGGCTCCGGCTCGATGAAATACATCCTGCTCGGCCTTGTCCTTTTGCTGGTCGTGGTCGTTCTGATCGTGCTTTGCGTGCGCTGCTCTCGCTCGGACGGCACGGTGGAAAATATCGCCGCGTCCAATATGACGAGCACCGTCACGTTCCAAGACTCCACCGGCGAGGACATGGGCGGAAACATCGAGCTTAGCGCCGGAACGTCCGCGCCCGACGGCGTTGACCCCGCCAATGCCGTTCTGATGAACGCCACATGGGTCGGCAAAAAGGCCGCGAGCTACCCCCTCATCATGAAGGTGAGCGACCCCAGCTTCACGGATGGGGACGGTCTCATCGTGTTCCAAAGCATAAACGGCCAGTGGCAGCGGCTTGATACCTACATCATCTCCGACCACTCCGTCACCTTCTTGGTAGACAACCTCGGCGCGTTCGCCTTCGTCCTCTACGACAAATACGCCACGCCCACGCCGTTGGCCACGGAAACGCCTGTTCCCACCGCCACGCCGTCCGCGTCGCCCAAGGCCTCACCCTCACCGTCGCCCTCGGCCTCGCCCTCTCCCTCGCCGACAGCTAGGAGCAACAGCAACAGCGGCTACTACAATCCGAGTGAGCAGGTCGTGACCACGCCGACGAACAACGCGCAGACCACCGATCCTCCCATCCAGAGTGACGACCCCGTGCCCTCTACCGACGACGGCGGCGGCAACACGGACTCCCCCTCGGATTCCAGCGTCCCCCTCCCCGACTCCCCCAGCAACGCAACCACCGGCACCTAAGCCTATAACACTCCGCCCGCAGCCTCCGCTGCGGGCGGTTTTTCTGCTTTATTCAGAGCCAGTCTCATGGCTCCCCTGAAAGGGGAGCTGGCAGCGGCGACACCAAGCGCAAGCACCCAAGGCGCCCCTGAAAGCAACGGCGCAGCCAGCTCCATCCCCCGTAAGGCTCCCCTGAAAGGGGAGCTGGCGGCGGCATAGCCGCCGACTGAGGGGTTTCTCTCGTAGCCTTTTCCGCACTTCCAGAAAACCCCTCCACCGCTTCGCGGTCCCCCTCCCCTTTCAGGGGAGGCA
>CAVIIB010000107.1:0-4128 GCA_963642815.1 Oscillospiraceae bacterium
AGGAGCGCATACGGAACAAGCGCGAGAAGAATCTCGCCATTGCGCGGCGCTCGCTTGCATTTATCGACACCGTGACGGAAAGTCCAATGGTATAAAGTCAAGTAGACAAAACACGAAAAGAATGAAGAAAAGCTGGGTAGGCGTGCTATGTAAGGTGCAAAAAGGCAACACCAACCCAAGCCCTGCCCCTGGGAAATTATGAAACAGGGCTGCGGTGTCGGAGCGGGTGAGCGGCCTGCTCAGACCTCCGGCGGGATGTACAGGCGGTTGTCCTTCAGCAGACGAAAGACTAACCGGACCAGTTTTCTGGCAGTTAAAGCGAGTGCGCGTTTGTGCTGGTACTTGTTAGCCTCATGAAATTTAAGGTCGTAGTAGCGCCGGAACTCGGAGTCGCATCTTCTCACGGAGTTGGCGGCTTCCAGCAGATAGTAACGAAGATAGCGGTTGCCGGACTTGATCATCTGGGAATGCTCAGCCTCAAAATCACCGGACTGGTGCTGCGTCCAGACAAGACCGGCATATTTGGCGACAGAGGCTTGGGAGTTGAAGCGGCGTATATCGCCGATCTCGGCGATAATACCGGCGGAGTAGACCTTGCCAATACCGGGAACAGAGGTCAGCGTGTTTGGAATGATCTCAAACTGCTTCTCAATGGCCTTGTCCGGCACCTTGAGCTGTTCTTTTAGAGTGCGCATGGAAGCGATAGAGACGGCCATCGCCTGATTTACGGAATTGTTTACGGCGACCGGCAGACGGTAGGAATCCCTGGCCGCAGCACGGATGGCCTTTGCCTTGGCTGCGGGGTCTGCAAAGTTTTTGCCTGTTTCATCAATGAATGCAGTCAATTCCTCCAAATCGGCGTTTGCCAGCTCGTCCACAGTCTCAAAGCGTTCCATGAGCGCGATGGTGGTAGCGCTGGTATTGGTAATGTCCTTGTTTTGCGCCATGCCGGAGCATTTTAGGAAGAGATAGTTGGCGAAGCGCTGCTTTTCCCGTGTCAGGTTTTGAACGGCATCAAATCTTGCCCTAGTCAGCGTTTGCAGGGCTTTGTAGCGATAGTCATCCATGTAGACCTCCTTGCCGATGCGGCCAAAACGGAGGCGGTCGGCGATGATATAGGCATCTACCCAGTCATTCTTTGGCAGGTCGGGATAAGCATCCTTGAACTTCCGTACCTGCTTTGGATTGAGAACATGGATCATTCGCTGAAAGCGGCCCAGACTTCCATCCTCCCGGAGCGCATAAACAAGACTGTCTCCGTAGATGGAGGTCGCCTCCAAGCCGATCACCACATCACTGAGCTGCATAGAGCCGAGCGCCGACACGATCCTCTCTGAGAGTATTTTAGCACCGCCGAGGTTGTTTTGCACAGAGAAGCTGGAGTACTTTTCTCCATCCGGCTTCATCAGATAAGCCACATTGTTCTTGCTGCTCACATCAATGCCAACGAATAATGGATTCATGGTTTTCACCTCCTTCGTATGGATTTCAGGTCAGCAGGCTTTGAGATACCCATGATAACCGGAGCATCAGCAACCTCGCGTATCAGAATCATTCCGGAGCAGACCGATGCGATAGCCCTCACTGCTGAAAGGGCGGCCTTGCTTCCGGCAAACAGCCAATGAGTTTGCAGCTAACTTCCGGCTCAGGGGAACGGACTTTCCATGAAGCAGCCTTGCGGCTCAACTGGGAGGTGGAAGAGCTTGACCCTGCTGTCCTACAGCTATTGTATCATGGGTATTTCAAGGCCTGCTGATATTTTTGCTATGCGGCAAGATGTCGTGAGAAATGCAGCGCCAGGATAGAGATAAATTTCGACGCTTTTGGAGCCTGATACAGAGATTGGCGTGCCAACTTTTCCAAGAATCCTGCGTTGGTACTCCATGCAATATCTGCGGCGGTGCGGATGCTGTGCTCTACGCACATCCATGTGGTCGCGTAATGCCCTGCCACCGCCGGATAAAGCCATTTTGTTGCAAGGAGCAGGCGTTCCGGCTGTTGGATCGCTAAATACACCGCATAGGCGGTATGGAAAAAGCAATTGCATTCTGCTGTGAGGCCGAGCTGATACAGGAGGTCATAGATCTCGGGAATATTTGTGCTGTTCTCAGGCGGCCTCCTTATGCTCCAAGTCATGTGCCCGCTTACGGAAGCCTTCCAGAAGGGCTTTCAGTTCATCATCGCTCAGCATGAGCACAAGGAAAAGCAAGGCGATCGCTGAGAAGCAGTATTTTCCGCGCTCCAGATCTCCGTATGCCCGGCTGGTAATGCGCAGTCGCTCCGCCATTTCATCCTGTGTCAGATTTCGGAGCTTCCGAAGTGCAGCTGTGTATTCCGCGAGAAATTCTTTGGCCAATGTTTTGTACTGTTTCATGAGATAAGACCTCCATTTTTCGACAGATTCTATGGAAATCCTATCCTTGATAGAAGCGCACTTCCAGGTAGTACACTTCCTCCTTTGAAACTTTTTTCGTTTTTTGTCTTAGTGGCAACTTGATTTTTTATTATACGAGGAGTGATGAAAGGTGGCGAATGCCTTTCCTCAGTGTGTTCCGTGCGGATTGCGTAAGCAAAATGCACATAGCGCAGCACGCATTGTAAGCTCGTAAAACGTGCTACACGCTGACCATCATCAACCTAAAGAGCAAGGCGCAGACACAAAAGGCTGTGATAAGGCTTACAGGCTTTTCCCAGTCTCCTTTTATCCTACCGCCTCTCCCGCTGCTGCAAAATCAAATGGTCGGCGATCATGGCGATGAACTCGCTGTTCGTCGGCTTGCCCTTGAGGTTCGAGACGGTGTAGCCGAAAAAGCGTTGGAGCGTCTCGATGTCACCGCGATCCCACGCAACCTCGATGGCGTGGCGGATGGCGCGTTCGACCCGCGATGGCGTGGTCGAGAATTTTTTGGCGACCGCGGGGTAAAGCACCTTGGTCACGGCGTTGATGGCGTCCATGTCGTTGACGGTGAGCAATATCGCCTCGCGCAGATATTGGTAGCCCTTGATGTGCGCCGGTACGCCGATTTCATGGATGATGTCCGTAACCTGCGCCTCCATGCTCGGCTCGTGCGGTGTGGCGAGGGCGACGGGGTCTGTGGCGGGTTTGGTGGTGCTGGCGGCGCGGCGGATTCGCGACAGAATTGTGGACACCTCGCAGGGCTTCGGCATGAAGTAGAGCGCACCGAGCGCCGCGCAGCTTGCGGCGATGCACTCATTGTAAAAGCCCGACACGACGATGGCCGCCGGTGGCTCGTCCATATCGCGCAGCGCTTCCAGCAGGCTCAAGCCGTCGAGCACCGGCAGCACCAGCTCCGTGACGACCACATCCGGCTTCAGCTCGGCGCACAGCCGCAGCGCCTCCGCGCCGTTTCCGGCCACGCCGACCAGCTCCATATCCGCCTCCGCACCGACTGCCTCTGCAAAAAGGCGGCAAAAATCCTCGCCCGAATCAACGGCGAGGACACGCAGCAAAGTTTCCATAATATCATTCCTCCGAACGTCGTTTTTTCGGCGTATTTTTCCCTCTCTTCCGCCGTAAATCATTGTGCTACCAATTTACCACAGCTTATCTGGCTATGCAACAGAAATCTTTCCAAATCTAAAAGAAAATGTCGACATAATTCGACAAAGTTTGTCGAATTATGTCGAATGGTGGCTTTCCGCCCGTCGTCCTTGATCTCGCACATACGGTATTGAGGTCGTTCTGGGTCGGTCATATATGAAAAAGACACCCAGCTTGTCCTTGGAATTTTCAAAATTTTCTTGAACTAATTACGATTTTGCGCTATAATTATACAGAATTATACATCGGAAGGAGCTGCTTTCGCTTGAAATATGTCGTAAAACTTCACCTCAAGGAGGTCTTGAAAGAGAGAGGGATGACGCAGAAGCGTCTGGCTGAGTTGACCGGAATCCGAGAATCATCCATAGGCAGCCTTGTCAGAGGCACTCGAAAGGTGATCAATTTTGATGATATAAGAAAGATTATGGATGCCTTGAGAATAAATGATATTCGAAAAATCCTAGAAGTCGAGGGCCAAAAGTCTGACGTTGATCATGAGCGCGAACCCTCCGACCATTCGCCCTAATCCGCTACGCCATCGAGGTCGCGTGGGATCGCGGCGACAT
>CAVIIB010000108.1:0-4049 GCA_963642815.1 Oscillospiraceae bacterium
TACATTGTTTAATTTACAAGGTACACCCGCTTCTCACAGGAAAGCTTCCCTCCCGCGAGGCGCTTTGCTAATATATCACCCGCACAAGCTCTTGTCAACACTTTTTTGCGAAAAAATGAATATTTTTTTCATCTTTTTTTGCTTTGCGGGAACACTATCATTATGTTGAATCACAACACAAAACAGGCACAAGATATAGGCTTTCACCCACTCCCTCAGCCGGAGTACGATATGCCGATCTCGGCAGCGGCGCTGCAAAAAATATTTTCGGACTGCGCCGATCTTCAGGCGCGGCACATCGCCGTGGGCGGCGGGCAGACGCTCCTCTGGGCCTGCTGGCTGGACGGGCTGGTGGACGGCGCGGAGGTCGCGGAGCAGCTTTTGCGTCCGCTTACGGACGCGCTGCGCTTCCCCACGGGCGAGGACGCGCTCGAACAGGCGGCGCGGGGGCTCGTCTACGCCGGGTCGATGGTGCGGCGTAGTGACATGGACGCACTCGTCGCCGACCTGCTCGGCGGCTACTGTGCGCTGCTGGGCGAGGGACGGGCGCTCTGCTTCCAGCTCAAAAGTCAAAACCGCCGCAGCGTTGCCGCGCCGCAGACGGAGAAGACCATCAAGGGCGGCAAGGACTCCTTTGTCGAGGCGCTGCACGTGAACACGGCGCTGGTGCGCAACCGGCTTCGCACGCCGAAGCTCAAGCTGCGCCAGACGGTCGTCGGACGCAAAAGCCGCACGGCGGTCGCCATCCTCTGGCTCGACGGCGTGGCACAGGACGGCAACGTGGAGGCGATAGCGGCACGGCTCGACGGCATTGACGCGGAGGCGCTGATCGAGGCCGACCGGCTCACGGAGGCATTGTCCGAAGCACCCGCCTCGCCCTTTCCGCAGGTCATGCACACGGAGCGCTCGGACGCATTCTGCATGGGGCTTTTGCGCGGACAGGTGGGGCTTCTCGCCGAGGGGCTGCCGCTCGGCTTTCTCGCGCCGGGGACGCTTCCGGCCATGCTCTGCACCGCCGAGGACGCGGCGCAGCACTTTCTCCCTGCCTCCGCGCTGCGGCTGCTGCGCTGGGCGGCGCTGCTGCTCACGCTGTTCCTGCCCGCGTTCTATGTCGCTACGGCCATGTATCACCCCGACATGATCCCGCTCAAGCTCCTGCTCTCCGTCATCGACTCCAAGCAGAACGTACCCTTTCCCACAGCGGCGGAGATACTCGGTATGCTCGTGGCGTTCGAGCTTTTGCAGGAGGCGGGGCTGCGGCTGCCGGACTCCATCGGTCAGACCGTCAGCATTGTCGGGGCGCTCATCGTCGGGCAAAGCGCCGTGGAGGCGCGGGTCATCAGCCCCATCGCCGTCATCGTCGTCGCGGTGGCGGGCATCGCGGGTTATACGATACCGAATCAGGACCTCTCGGCGGCGCTGCGGCTGGGGCGCTTCGTCATGGTGGTTGCGGCCATCGCGGCGGGGATGTTCGGGCTGCTTGTGGCGGCCACGGCGCTGCTCTGGCACCTTTGCTCGCTCGAATGTCTCGGCACGGCGTATATGTCGCCGCTGTCCTCCGGCAAGCCCGGCACAGGGGCGCGGGTGCTGGCACGAGCGCCGGATCGCCTCGACCCCATCCGTCCACGGGACATCGCGGGTGCGGATAAAAGGAGGCGTGCGCCATGAGGCGGGGGCTGCTTATGCTGCTGCCCTTACTATTTTTATGCGGCGGCTGTCAGGACAGCATTTACGCGAATTACCGCGACATAGAGCAGCTTCGCCCCGTCCAGACGCTTGGGCTGGACGCGGACGCGGATACCGGCGCTGTCACCGTATCGGTGTCGGCGGGCGAGGGGCGCGACGAAAAAGCCCCCGCCGTGCTCTGTCAGACCGGCGGGAGCATTGAGACGGCGCTGGTGCAGCTGCAAAACGCCTTCCCGGAGGCACAGCCGTACTACGCCCATGTCCAGTTCATCCTGTTCGGGCGCGAGGCGGCGGCGCAGGGGATGGAGGCATGGCTCGACTGGCTTGAGCGCAGCCCGCGTATGCGGCTCGACTCCACGGCGTTCGTGGTGCGGGACGAGGCGGCGGCGCTCATCTTATCCGCCGCGTCCGAGACGGGCGGGACGGGACAAAAGCTCACAAGCCTTACGGCGGAGCTGCAAGCGCTGGGCGAGGGCTACGCCTTCTCCGTCCGCACACTGGCGGCGACACTGGCGGAGGGTGGCAGCGGGCTTTGCGGGGCGATACGCTGCGCGGACGAGAGCGGCACGATCCGCTTCGACGACGGCGCGAGCATACTTCCCGCAGGCTTCGCCGTGTTCCGGGACGGGCGGCTCTGCCGCTTCATCGAGCAGGAGGACGCAGCCGCCGTCCTGCTTCTGCTCGACCGCCCGGACGGGGCGCGGGTCGAGCTTGACGACGGGGAGGACGGGCGCATGACCGTGGCGCTCGGCGCGGGGCATACGAAGGTCAGCTATGGCGGCACTCTGGCAAAGGTGACGTGCCGCGTGGAGGCATCGCTGCTGGAGACGGACGGCGGCACGCCGGACATGGAGCGCGTCGCCGCGCTGCTGGGCGACAAGCTCACGCAGCAGGTCGGGGCAATATTGGCGCTGGAGCGCTCGCTCGGCTGTGATTTTCTCGGACTGACCGGCGGGCGCGACCCTGCCGCGCTGGACTTTTCCGTCTCGGTCGAGGTGCAGCCGGAGCGCAGCTATGGGCTTCGCTCGCCGGAGGTCAAGGCATGAGCCGCCCCATGACGCGGCGGCAGTTTGCCGCTTGCCTGACCCTCTCGCTGCTCTCCCCTCTCATCCGCGTCCTGCCCGGTGCGGCGGTGCGCCTCGGTGGTCGTGCCTGCTGGCTGAGCGCGGCTCCGGCCTTTGGGCTCATCCTCCTGTTCGCCCAGCTTACGCTCGCGCTCACGCGGAAAACGGAGGGTGGCATGGGTGAGCTACTCCCTCTTTGCCTCGGCAAGACGGCGGGGCGCGTGGCGCTTTTGGTATACGGCGCGGCGTTTCTGCTCTACGCCGGCTTCCTGCTGCGCGTGTGTGCCGACCGCTTCATCACCACCGTCTATCCGGACAGCGGCCCCGCCGTGTTCTATACCGTCATGCTCCTGCTCTGCCTCATGGCGGCGCTGGGGCGGCTGCGGGCGCTGGGCGGTGCGGCGGTCATATTGCTCGCGCTCATGCTCGCGGTGCTGGCGCTGTCCTTTGCCGCCTCTCTGCCGAGTGTGCAGCCCTCGTATCTGCTCCCGCTGGACGCGGCGGAGCTGCCCGGTATTCTGACCGGGGCGCTGCCCATGGTGAACGTCGGCTCGTTTTTCGCCTGTCTGACCTTTTTGCTTCGCTACACGGACGACCGAGACCGGCGGCTGCGGCACTATCTGCCGAGCTTTGCCGTGCTGGGGCTTTTATGCCTCCTGCTCTGCCTCACGGTGGTGGGCAGCTTCGGCGCGACGCTGACCGGGCGCATGAGCTTTTCGTTTTTCCTGCTGGTGCGCGACCTGTCGCTGCTGCACCTCGGCTCGCGCATTGCGGCGTTTATCGTGGCGCTCTGGGTCTTTTCGGATTTCTGCCTCGGCACGCTGCTGCTGCGCGGCTGCTTCGAGACGCTGCGCCTGTGCTTTACGCTGCCGGAGCCGGAGGTCGCGCCGTATTTTTCGCTGCGCGGCGGGCGCTGGCTGCTGGGGGCGGAGGCGGTCTGTGTCTGGCTTGTCGCCCGCCTCATCGGGCAAGATCCGCTCGTATTGCAGCACTGGTCGGATAGCGTCATCCCGCTTCTGTTCGCCGGACTGAACCTCCTCGCCCTGCCGCTCGTCTGGCTCGTTGGCCGATGGCGGGGTAAGATATAATGGTATCAGTGGCGCAAATTAAGCAACCACCCACGGCTCCCCTGAAAGGGGAGCTGGCAGCGGCGCAGCCAAGCGCAACGCCCCAAGGCGCCCCTGAAAGGGGAGCTGGCAGCGGCGAAGCCGCTGACTGAGGGGTTTCTCTCGGAGCTTGTGCGGACTTCCAGATAACCCCTCCACCGCTTGCGCGGTCCCCCTCCCCTTTCAGGGGAGG
>CAVIIB010000109.1:0-3587 GCA_963642815.1 Oscillospiraceae bacterium
CCAAGGCTCCCCTGAAAGGGGAGCTGGCAGCGGCAACGCCGCTGACTGAGGGGTTATCAACCTCCGCGAGCTTGGATAACCCCTCCACCGCTTCGCGGTCCCCCTCCCCTTTCAGGGGAGGCAGGGATTGTGCTGGCTTGCGGCCCTCCCCTTTCAGGGGAGGCAGGGCTGGTGGTGACTTGCGGCGCTACCGCGCCGGTACGGATTTGACAGCCTTACTACGTTTAATGTATACCACAAAAGCCGCGGTGCGTCAATCGTCCTGCCGTCAGCAGAGCTTCGCTCCGGCGGGGACGGCATCGTCGATGAGCATGAGATGGAGCTTTTCCTCGCCGTTTTCCTTGTGGACGGCGGAGATGAGCATACCGCAGCTCTCAATGCCCATCATCTTGCGCGGCGGCAGGTTCAGGATGGCGATGGCCGTCTTGCCGATGAGCGCCTCCGGCTCGTAATACTTGTGGATGCCGGAGAGGATGGTGCGGTCCGTGCCGGAGCCGTCGTCCAGCGTGAAGCGCAGCAGCTTCTCGCTCTTTTTGACGGGCTCGCAGTTTTTGATCTTCACGGCGCGGAAATCGGAGCGGCAGAAGGTGTCGAAATCGACAGGCTCGCTCTCGTAGGGCTCAAGCTCCACCATGGGCTGGGCGGCACGGCGCTGCGCCTCCTGCATGGCGTTCAGCTCGGCAAGCTCCTTCTCCGCATCCAGACGGGGGAACAGCGCCTCGCCCTTGTGGACGGTCACATCGGCGGGCAGGCAGCCCCACCTCGCTGCGCTGTCCCAGCTGCGGCAGCCCGCGTCCGCGCCGATCTGGTCAAAGATCTTGTCGCAGGAGGCGGGGATGAACGGCGTGAGCAGGACGGTGCAGATGCGCACGGTTTCCAACAGATTGTAAAGTACCGTGGCGAGGCGCGTCCGCCGGCTCTCGTCCTTGGCGAGCCTCCACGGCGCGGTCTCGTCGATATATTTGTTGGCGCGGTCGATGACCTTGAAAATCTCCTCCAAGCCGTTTTGAAGCTGGAAGCGATCCATTTCGGTCTCGTAGCGCCCGCGCAGGGCGGCGACCATGTCAAGCAGGGGCGCGTCAAGCTCCCCGACCTCCCGCTCAACGGGCAGTGTGCCGCCGAAGTATTTTTCGACCATGGCGCAGGTGCGGCTCACAAGGTTGCCGAGGTCGTTCGCGAGGTCGACGTTGATGGTGTTGATGAGCAGCTCGTTGGAGAAGCTGCCGTCCGTACCGAACGGGAAGGTGCGGAGCAGGAAGAAGCGCAGCGCGTCCACGCCGAAGCGCTCCGCCAGAACGTAGGGGTCAACGACGTTGCCCTTGGATTTGGACATCTTGCCGCCGTCGATGACAAGCCAGCCGTGGCCATAGACGTGCTGGGGCAGCGGCATACCCACGCTCATGAGCATGGCCGGCCAGATGATGGAGTGGAAGCGGACGATCTCCTTGCCGACGATATGCACATCCGCCGGCCAGTATTTGTCCACCTCGTCATAGCGGTTGTTCTCATAGCCGAGCGCCGTGAGGTAGTTAAAGAGCGCGTCCACCCAGACATAGACGACGTGACCGGGGTCAAAATCGACGGGAATGCCCCAGCTAAAGCTGGTGCGGCTCACGCAGAGATCCTCCAGCCCCGGCTTGATGAAGTTGTTCACCATCTCGTTGACGCGGCTGCGGGGCTGTAGGAAGTCGGTGTCCTCCAGCAAATGCCACACACGGTCGGCATATTTGGACAGGCGGAAGAAATACGCCTCCTCCTCGGCGTCGTGTACCTCGCCGCCGCAGTCGGGGCATTTGCCGTCCTTGAGCTGGCTCTCCGTCCAGAAGCTCTCGCAGGGGGTGCAGTATTTGCCCTTGTATGCGCCCTTGTAGATGTCGCCATTGTCGTGCATTTTCTTAAAAATGCGCTGGACGGCGGCGACGTGGTAGTCGTCCGTGGTGCGGATGAAGCGGTCGTTGGAGATGTTCATGAGCTTCCAGAGGTCGAGAATACCGCCCTCTCCGGCGACGATACGGTCAACGAACTCCTGCGGCGTGACACCGGCGGCCTTGGCCTTTTCCTCGATCTTCTGACCATGCTCGTCCGTGCCGGTCAGGAACATCACGTCATAGCCCTGCAAGCGCTTATAGCGGGCAATTGCGTCACTCGCGACGGTGCAGTAGCTGTGTCCGATGTGCAGCTTGTCCGAGGGGTAGTAGATGGGTGTGGTGATATAGAACTTTTCCATTTTATCCTCCTAGGCGGGATCCTCCGCCTCGTATTTATTGTAGCGGCTGTACGCCTCCGGCTCGGAGCTGATGAGCGTCCCGTCCGCAGCGTAGACATTGCGGTAGGTCTGCGCGTAATAGTAGGTCGCGTCCTCCCAGCCGTCCGCCGTGATGTCCACATAGCTTCCGTCCACGTCGGTGCCCCAGATCTGGACATAGAGCTGACCGTCCGCGACCCACGAATCAATGCGGATGGGCCAGTCGCGGGAGTTGACGAATTTGAAGTCCGGCCAGCCCCAGCTCACGGTCGCGTCCATGCCCATCGGCAGATAGCTGACGGCGAAATAGTGTTCCCAGCGCTCGGTGATCTCCAGATTGGCTTTCAAGGCGCAGTAGTACAGCGTCGAGCTTCCTTGGCAGATACCGCCGCCGACGGCGGTGACGTGCTTGCCGCCGGAGTACGCACCGGCGGACTGGTAGCCCTTGTCCGTCGTGCGCTCGCCCAGACATTCGTTGTAGTTGAACTCCTCACCGGGCAGCAGCACCGTGCCGTTCATGGCCTCGGCTGCGAGCGTGATGTTGTTGATACGGGCGGAGGAGGAGCCGGAGAGCGAGGTCGCCTTTTCCGCGAGCAGATCGCTGAACATATTCTCGCGCATTGCGTCGGAGCTGATGTCGGGCTCGGTCAGCGTCAGCGGTATCGTCACCCGTGCGCCGTTTTTGGCGGCAGCCAGCATGGAGCGAGCCGCCTCCACGTCGAAGCTCACGCCGGTCACGCTGTCCGTCACGGACTGGGTTTCCTTGTCATAGGTCGCGTTCACCGGCTCGGTGTATATCTGGTCATACAGTGCTTGCAGGTCGGTCGTGTCCTCGCTGACGAGCTGCGGCTCATAGTCTATCGCCGTGTAGTCGCGCCGCGTGAAGGCGTCCCGCACCAGTGTGGCAAGCGCCTCACCGTCGGCCTGTGCCGCACCGGCGCCCTTGACAATCACGATGGAATCCTCCCGTATGTCCACCCCGGACTGGCTCAGCTTCTCGTTGACACGCGCCGCCGCCTCATCCGTCAGGCTGCGCAGCGCCGTCTCGTCAATGCCGCTGCCCTCCCAGAGAATGTTGACACCGCGCCCCAGCAGGCAGCGCAGGTAGCAAAAGGCGTTTTGCAGGGCATTGCCGTCGCGTCCGTAGCCATAGGCAAGCTCGACCGCCTCACTCCGTGTTCCGCCGAGACCGACGCTCTCCGCCGCAACGGTCAGCGTCTCGTCAAGCGGGAGGCGGATGGTTACGCTCTTGTCGGCATAGCCCTCCGGCGCAAGCTGCTCCATGCGCATACTCGCCGCCGTGCGGGTCTCGCCGCCGACATCCACGCCCTCAAGCTGGACA
>CAVIIB010000110.1:0-3572 GCA_963642815.1 Oscillospiraceae bacterium
TTGTAGACCTTCGCGGCGGCAGGACGATTTTCCGGCTTGATGACCATGGTGATTTCAAGATAGGCTTTGACTTTCATTGCGAATACCTCCGAGTTTTTTGGATTTGCATTTCCCGAATGCAGGAATAGCATACCGCGTCCGCTCGATGGATGGAAGATATAAAGAAGTTTATTAGTCACTTATAAATTTAATAGTGACTATATTTCTTGGAGCGTGTGCTATAATAAGAGCAGAAGGCTTGGAGGTGCTGAGAGTGTATCAAAAGAAATTGGAATCGGACATCCGCTGTCCGCTGGAATATGGGCTTGAGGTATTCGGCGGGAAATGGAAATCCCGCGTGATCTGCGTGCTGAATGAAAAAGGCACGCTGCGGTACAGCAGCATTCGCAAGGAAATGCTGAATATCACGGACGCGGTGCTTGCCGCCACCTTAAAGGAGCTTATGGGCGACGGTCTTGTTGCCCGCAAGCAGTACGATGAAATACCGCCGAGAGTGGAATATTCCCTGACGGACAAGGGGAAGTCGATCGTACCAATATTACAGAGTATATGCAAATGGGCGGGCATTTTCCAGCGAGAAAGCAGCGGCAATATTATGACGCAGTGCCAGAAATGCGATTATAATAAAAATTAGCACCTGCTCAATCCACTGTATTTGCTTTTGCCGCAGGACCTTCGGCTGCTCCGTTTTGCCTTTACATCGCGGGGGCGAGTCGCTATACTTGGGGCGAGGGGGGGAGGCTTATGTATCTTGAGGCGGTGAGGTCGGGGATGACGACGCAGCTTGTTTGGCTGTCGAGCACCTATTACCACTCGTTTTTGCTGCCGTTGCTGCTGGCCTGTGTCGCACTGGCGGGGCCGGTGAGCGGCGGACGGGCGCGGCTGCGCGAGGTGGGGCGCATACTGGCGCTTGCGGCGGGCGGAAGCCTCCTGTATTTCCTCAAGGAGCCGCTTTTCAGCACGGTATTTGCCGCCGGTGTCGCCAACCATGGGCTGCTGCTGGTCATGCTTGCGGTCTATGCGGCGTTTTTCAGCCGCCTGCGCTCAAGCACGCGGGTGGTCGTCGCGTCGGCGGTGTTTACGGAGATCAACTGGGTCTTTGCCATCACGCGGCTGGTGCTGTTCACGCGCCTGCCGCTCGACATGGCGAACCTCGTCCAGCTTGTTTTGCTCGTGGCGGCGGTCGTCGTGATACGGCTTTTTCGCCCGGATGAGACGGAGCGTATGCCGACGGCATACTGGCTCACGATGCTTGTGATCTGCGTCATCAGTATTGCCTGTCTGTTCGCGCTGCTGATACTCGAAAGCGTTCACTATAACCACGGCGTACCGAATCGGGGGCTTGCCGTGATTTTGCCGAGCTTTTTTGTCGTGAGCCTGCTCATCTATTTCCTCTACTATGTGCTGGCTGCCGAGCACCGAAAGACGGAGCTTCTGACGGCGCAGCAGATACGTCAGGCGCGGGATATGGAGTTTTATGACAGGACACAGGCGCTGTGCGCCGAGCTGCGGAGTGCGCGGCATGAGCTGAAAAATCACGTCGCCGCGATGGACGCGCTGCTGGCGGCGGGAGACTATGACGGGCTGCGGGCGTATTTCGCCGGGTTTCTGGGCGAGAGCCGCGAGGTCATGGAGGAGTTTCACTGTGAAAACCGCCTTGTCAGCGCCGTGGCCGTCGGCTTCATCAGCGCGGCGCGGGCGGAGGGTATCGCCGTCGAGCTGAACGCCGCCGTGCCGGACGCGCTGCCCGTTGCGGAGAGCGATCTCTGCTCGCTGCTGTCCAATCTGCTGGAAAATGCCGTGGAGGGCTGCAAGGCCGCCGGTGGGGACAGGGTGCGCATGACGCTGCACACAGACAAGGGCTATTTGTTCGTTTCGGCGGCCAATCCCGCGGCGGGCGACGTGCTGACCGAGAATCCGTCGCTGCGGACGACCAAGCGCGAGGCGGGGCACGGCTGCGGCGTACCGCTCATCCGGCGCATTGCGGAGAAATACGGTGGCTGCGCCGTCTTCGGCATGGAGAACGGGTGGTTCACGGCGGATGTCATGCTGTGTATGGAGGAGGCGGAGGAATGACGGAGCTTCACGCGGCCTTTTGCGACGACGACGCGGCGGCGCGGGCGCTTATGCGCGAGATGGCAGAAAGGTGCTTCGCCGAGCGCGGCGTGACGCTGTACGCGGCGGAGTATGACACGGCGGAGGCGCTGCTCGCGACCATGAGCCGTGAGGCGTTCGCGCTGCTGTTTCTTGATATTGATATGCCGGAAATGGACGGCATACGCCTCGGCGAGCGGCTGCGTGAGATGGGAAGCGAGGCGGATATTATATATGTCTCAAACATGGACGAGCGGGTGTATGAGGTCTTTCCCGTCCGCCCGTGGGGCTTTGTGCGCAAAAGCCGCTTTGACGCGGAGCTCGGCGGCGTGGTCGAGCGCTATGTCCGCGAGTGGGCGGCACGTTCGCCGCGCCTTGTGATACAGGACGCACAGGGTGTACCCCGTGCCATTGCGCCGGAGACGCTGGTGTATGTCGAGTCGGCGGGGAAGCTGCAAAAGCTCTTTAGCGCGGACGGCGGGCAGCAGACGGCGCGTTGCGCCCTGCGGGAGCTGGAGGAGCAGCTTGCCGGAGCGGGCTTCATCCGCGTCCATAAGGGCTTTTTGGTCAACTACCGCTTCATCCGCCGCATACGCTCACGGGGCGTGGAGCTGGACGACGGGCGGACGCTGCCGGTCGGACGCGGGCGCTTGGACGAGGTGCGCGAGCGCTATCTCTCGCTGATGAAATGGAAGGGGCTTGCGCCCGCCCATGCGGAGGCGGAGCCATGACGGAGCGGGTCGTGATGGTCGAGGGGCAGCCGCTGCGCTATATCCTCGAATACAAGCCGGTGAAGAATCTCAACCTACGGGTGCGGCGGGACGGCACTGTGTATGTCTCGGTGAGCCGCATGGTCGCGGCGGAGCGGGTCGATGAGCTTGTCACCTCGCGGGCGGCGTTCATACGGGCGGCGCAGCAGCGACGCATGGAGCAGCAGGACGAGCCGCGGCGCTGGGTCAGCGGTGAGCGGGTCATTATTCTGGGACATCCATACACACTCATGGTCGAGCAGGGTACACCGGAGGGCGGCGTGTTGGAAAATGGCTTCCTGCGCCTCACGGTCATGGACACGGCGGATGAGGCGGCGCGGCGGCGCGTTGGCGAGGCGTATTGGCGCTCGCTCTGCCGGGAGAGCTTCGAGCCGCTGCTTGCGCGGATGTGTACGCCGCTCGCGGCGCTCGGCGTTACGCTGCCTTTGCTGCGTGTGCGCGATATGCGGAGTCGCTGGGGCTCGTGTATCCCGTCCAAGGGCGTTGTCACGCTGTCGTCGCGGCTGCTGGCCGCACCGCTGCCCTGCGTGGAGTATGTGGCGCTGCATGAGCTGTGCCACCTGCTACAGCCCGACCACTCGCCGCGCTTTCATGCGCTGGTCGAGCGCTTCATGCCGGACTGGCGGGAGCGGCGGGCGCTTTTGAACGCGGGCGAGACGGCGTGGCTTGCCGCCGTGCCGCTGTACCTCGCCTCGGCACACGCCGGAC
>CAVIIB010000111.1:0-3559 GCA_963642815.1 Oscillospiraceae bacterium
AGATTTTCAATCCCTCAGTCAGCTTCGCTGACAGCTCCCTTTACACAAGGGAGCCATGGGCGCTGCCGCGCCAGCGCGTTTAAACTTACAGGGTATGCCCTCAAGCATACCCTGTATCATATCATATTTATGCGCCATCAGGCAAGAGCCATGAAGCAGTGGTTGCCGATCCATGTGACGGTGGTGTAGCCCGCGCCAAACTGCCCCGTGGCAAAGAACAGCGTGTAGCTCGGCACGATCTCGCAGCCGTCCAGCGCCAGCTTCGCGGCCACGACCGCCTCATCAGAGGGGGTGCGGTTGACCGTTCCGGCAGCGACGGGGTCAAACTGTCCCGTGGCGAAGATGATGCCATGGATGGTGTCCTGCGGGAACACGTCGCTGGCGACGCGGTTGATGACGACGTTGCCGACGGCGATCTGTCCCTCCAGCGACTCCACACCGGCCTCGGCGTAGATGATGCGGCTCAGCCAATAGACATCCGTCTCGTCATAGAAGCTGTCGCCCGCCTCAAGCGGGGAGATGCTCGTGGCGAAGATGTCCAGACGCTCCGCGTCCTCGTCAAGCGAGACTGTGCCGCCAAAGCACTTGGCCACGCCGTCCGCCGGGAGGTAGACGCCCTCGCTCTCCACGACGACACCCGCCGGAGCGTAGAGGTAGCGACCGTTGCAGGTGAAGTAGTCCTCGCCAAAGACGGCGTAAACAGAGAGGCCGTCGGCCTCGATCAGAAGGCTTTCATCTGTCTGGGTAAGTCGGGCATTGGGGTAGAGGGCGGAAAACACGCCCTGTGCGCAGACATAGCTGTGTCCGCTGTAGATTTTGTAGGAGCCAGCGTATTGCCGGTTGCAGTAGCTGCTCATAGCAGGTGCTTTAAAGCTGTCCTCCGTCTCCTCGACGGTCGTGACCGCGGCAACCTTCGGCTCGATGACGGTTTCCGCCTCGGTGGCGGTCTCCACCTCGCCGGTGGCTGCGTTCTGTTCATCAAAGCTCGCGGAAAGAAGCGTTGTTCCGCGCTCTCCACGCCCCGTGCTGCCCAGTAGAGTGAAAGCCAGGCAGAGCGTCAGAAGAAGCCAAAGGCTGCGAGAAAGAATTTTTCGAGTCATTTGTTCTGCCTCCTTTCAAAGATGTTTGGGTCAAAGAATGTGGGTATTGCGCACCGTGGAACGGTACAGCATTATTATAACGGAGCGAAAAGAGCAAAGACAATCGGCAGACTGAATAAATGCACTAAAAGCGTTTTGTGCAAATTGTCAATCCACAACGGCTTGTGTTTTGTTCTCGTTTAGCGGGGCTAAAACATTCAAGATGTTGTGGATTTTATCTGTATTTTTTTCTGTGTCAGACCGCTTTTTTGCAAAATGCATAAAAGAAATAATTTGCAGTAACGATGTTATGTCGATTGTTCCGCCAAAATTCGCGTCAATTATGTCAACGATTTCAGCGCCTGTGCAAGCTGGTCGGGACAGGAGGTGTTCTTTGAGCCGCAGCGGATTCCCTCCATGCGGGAGATGGCCTCGGCGGGGGTCATTCCCGCCAACAGACGGGCGATGCCTTGCAGGTTGCCGTTGCAGCCGCCCGTGACCTCCACCTTACGTATCACGCCGTCCTCCACCTCGATGCTCATGAGTCGTGAGCAAACACCCTTGGGCTGGTACTGGATCGTCATTTTCTCTATCTCCTTTGTTTGATTTCGGGAAATTGTGGGTATGCTCTCCCTGTGGTCTCATACATTAAATTATATGTCACAGAAAGGGGGACATTCCCTATGAACGCAAAATTGGGACTTATCGCACTGTCCGCTATGGCCGCCGGTTGGCTTGGGGGCTTTGCCGACACCACGCCGGAGCTTAACGCCCTGACCCAGACCGCGCCGCCCGTGATTGAGGAGCAGAGCGCGGAGGCGACGCCGGAGCCGGTCAGCACACCGGCGCTGCGCACGACCACCATTCCGTCGGCGGGACTCTCCAACTTCACCGGCTATGACATCGACGCGGAGGCCCTGCGGGCGGAGGCGCTCACGCTCACGCTGCCGGCGGAGGGGCCGCAGATACTCATCATCCACACGCACTCCTGCGAGGCGTATACCACGGAGGCGGGTGCGGAGTACGAGCCGTCGGGCGACTGGCGGACGACGGAGGCGGCGCAGAGCGTCGTCGCGGTGGGGGAGGCACTGAAGGCGGGCTTGGAGGAATATGGGCTGCGGGTGCTGCACGATACGGCGCTATACGACTGGCCGAGCTACAGCGGCGCGTATGCCCGCAGCGGCGAAGCCATTGAGCGCTGGCTCGCGGCCTATCCCGACATCGCCGTGGTCATCGACCTGCACCGCGACGCGATAGGCGACGAGGAGACGATATACAAGACGGTGGCGAATACGGACGGTACGCCGATGGCGCAGCTCATGCTCGTCGTGGGGTCAGACCAGAATCTTCCGCACCCCGACTGGCGGGAAAATCTCAAGCTGGCGCTTGCCCTACAGGATGCGGCGCTCACGCGCTGTGACACGCTCATGCGCCCTGTCGATCTCTCGTCCTGCCGCTATAACCAGCAGCTCACGCGAGGCTCGCTCATCCTAGAAGCCGGAACCTGCGGCAACACGCTGGCGGAGGCTGTGACCGCCGTGGAGTGCTTTGCCGAGGCCGCAGGACCGCTGCTTGCCTCGATGGTCGAGGAGGGCGCGGCATGAGGGGCTACCGCATGGAGTGCGCCGAGGTGCTGTGCCATGTTTCGGACAACGTCCGGCGGTGGTAAACACAACATTTTGTGCTACGCGCTATACAATGGCACAAAATATGCACGATAACAAGGGAAATCTGTCCCCGCAGCAAAAACTTTTTGCGCTTTTGCGTCGAACGGGTGCGGCGGGTCAGAGCTTCGCGTAGGCGACGCGGTTATAAATGCAGCTTTCCTCCACGGCGCGGAAGTCGCCGTGTCCGTACTCGCGCTCGTCGGCGGATATGGGGAGCGTCAGGGCGTAGAGGGCGTTTTGCCGCGCCTCGACCTCCGTCTCGCCGTAGCCGACACCGCGTATCTTGGGCAGGGCGCTCATACGCTCGCAGCCGTCGCAGCGGAGCAGCACACGGTCATCAAGCTCGACCACACGGTACGGCTTGTCGCACAGCGGCTCGTCAAACATCCCGCAGCGCTGGATGTGCTTCAAAACGGCGGCGCACATACGGTCGCCGCTGTCCGCCCAGCACTCGACCATCATGGCCGTCTCCGCCGGGAGCAGCGTCCGGGCGCGTGCTTCCAGCTTTTCGACTAAGTCTTTGTCCATTCGACTATCCTCGCTCTTTACAAAGATTTCGGCTTCCGTTACACTGAATATGCAGCTTATCCAACGGAGTCCTTATAGCACGGCGGGTCGAAGCCTCGACCCGCCGGTTTTTTATTAAGACTGTTCTATCAACAAGCCCCAAGGCTCCCCTGAAAGGGGAGCTGGCTCGGCGCAGCCGAGGCTGAGGGGTTCTCATCCCCTGCTCGTCTGGATAACCCCTCCACCGCTTGCGCGGTCCCCGGCAGATTGTCAAGCAAGTGCAACAGTCTAGAGTGTAAAATGTAG
>CAVIIB010000112.1:0-3546 GCA_963642815.1 Oscillospiraceae bacterium
GCGCAGCTCCTGCACCAGCGCGTCATGGATAACGCACTGTGCGCCGAGGCGCTTTTTCGTGTCGGCAAAGTAGAGGATGAGCGACTGCTCGCCGGGGAACATGGTCAGCACAAGCTCAATACGCTGCATGGCGGGGTCGTCCCGGCTCGGCAGCCGCACCCACAGCGTATGCGGCGGCTGCTCCCGTTCGGGCGGCGCGTCCACATCCAGCGGCGTGACCGTGTTGAGCATGAGCTGCGGCTCTTTCTCGTCGCGCACGGAGATACGCCCCGTGCAGCTTATGGGCGCGTTTTCCTTCAAATAAGCGCCATAGCGATCAAGCGTCCGCTGGAACGCGATAAGCTCCATGCTTGCCGTGTCGTCCTCCAGCACCACATAGCTCATGAGCGTCCCCGTCTTGGTCGCCCGTGTCCGCACCGACGCGACAATGCCCGCGACGGTCACGCTCTGGTTGTCCTCAAAGCGCTTCTCACCCGGCTCGTCGGAAAAGCTCGACAGGATAGAGCCGATGTACACCGCACCGAGACGTGCGGCCCTTTGGCGGTAGGCATCCATGGGATGGCCGGAGAGGTAAAGCCCCGTTACCTCCTTTTCCATGGCCATAAGCTCCTGCGGCGTGAATTCCTCCACGTCCGGCAGCGTGACCTCCGTCGCCTCCTCCTCCGTGTCCATCGAGAAAAGGTCAAGCTGCCCCGCCACGTTTTTGCGCCCGTCGGCGCTCACGCCGTCGATGATACGGTCGTATACCTGAAGCAGCGCACGGCGCTTGAAGCCGAGGGAGTCGAACGCCCCGGCGCGGATGAGCGACTCGACGGCGCGGCGGTTGAGGTCGCGCCCGTAGAGGCGGCGGCAAAATTCGTCCAGCGAGTGGTAAGGTCCGTTCAGCGTCCGCTCGGCAGAAAGCTCATTCACAAAGCCGCGCCCGATACCCTTGACGGCGCAGAGGCCGAAGCGGATATTTCCGCCGACGACGGTGAAGTCTGCCTCCGACTCGTTCACGTCCGGCGGCAGCAGCCTTATGCCGAGGTTGCGGCACTCCGCGATATACTCCGCGACCTTGCGGCTCGAATCGAGCACGCTCGTGAGCAGCGCCGCCATATACTCCTGCGGCCAGTGGCATTTCATCCACGCCGTCCGATAGCAGACGATGGCATAGCTCACGGCGTGTGCCTTGTTGAAAGCATAGGAGGCGAAGTCGTTGATCTCGTCATAGATGGAGTTTGCCGTCTCCTCGTCCACGCCGTTGGCAACACAGCCGGCAATACCGCGCTCCGCGTCGCCGTGGACAAAGGCCTCCCGCTCCGCGTCAATGACGGCGTGCTTTTTCTTGCTCATGGCGCGGCGTATCATGTCGGCCTGTCCGAGCGAGAAGCCCGCGAGGCGGCGGAATATCTCGATGACCTGCTCCTGATAGACGATACAGCCGTAGGTCACCTCCAAGATGGGCTTGAGCAGCGGGTGCTTATAGCGTATGCGCTCCGGGTGTCCGGCACATTCGAGAAAGCGGGGAATGGAGTCCATAGGACCGGGGCGGTAGAGCGCGATGACGGCGGTGATGTCCTCAATGCTCTTTGCCTTGAGACCCACGGCCACGCCGGTCATGCCGCTCGATTCAAGCTGGAACACGCCGGAGGTCTGCCCCGCGGCGAGCATGGCAAAGGTCTGCGGGTCGTCCTCCGGAATATTCTCGACACGGAAATCCGGCTGCTGCCGCCGCACGAGTACCGCCGCATCCTCCAGCACGGTGAGGTTGCGCAGCCCCAGAAAGTCCATCTTGAGCAGTCCCAGCTCCTCCAAGGTCGTCATGGGGAACTGGCAGACGATGGACTCATCGTTACGCGCCAGCGGCACATAGTCCGTGAGCGGTTTTGCCGAGATGACGACCCCGGCGGCATGGGTGGAGGCGTGGCGCGGCATACCCTCCAGCGCCCGTGCCGTGTCGATGAGCTCGCGTATACGCGGGTCGCCGTCGTAAAGCTCCTTGAGCGGCTTGGACAGGCGCAGTGCCTCATCCAGCGTCATGTTCAGCGCGGCGGGCACCTGCTTGGCGACCGTGTCCACCTCGCCATAGCCGATGTCGAGGGCGCGACCCACGTCGCGTATGGCGAGGCGGGCGGCCATCGTGCCGAAGGTCACGATCTGGGCGACATGATCCGCGCCGTATTTCTCCGTCACATAGTCGATGACCTCGGCGCGGCGCCGCACACAGAAGTCCATGTCGATATCCGGCATGGTGACGCGCTCCGGGTTTAGGAAGCGCTCGAAGAACAGGCTGTATTTGATGGGGTCAACGTCCGTGATACCGAGGGTGTAGCTCACAATAGACCCGGCGGCGCTGCCACGTCCGGGACCCACGGGAATGCCCTTGGATTTGGCGAAGCGAACGAAGTCCCAGACGATGAGAAAATAGTCCACAAAGCCCATCGAGCGTATGGTGTCAAGCTCATAGGCAAGCTGCTCCGTGTGAGATTCCCATACGTCTGGATAGCGCCGCTGCAAGCCCTCACGGCAGAGACGCTCCAAATAGGCGAAGCTGTCCGTCTCGCCCGCCGGAAGCGTGAAGCGGGGCAGGTGGTAGTGACCAAATTCAAAGTCGAACGAGCACATATCCGCGATGACGTTCGTGTTCTCGAACGCCTCCGGCACAGCGGGAAAGAGGGTGCGCATTTCCGCCTCGTCCTTGAGGTAGAAGTCGTCGGAGGAAAAGCGCATACGATTCTCCTCGCCGACGGTCTTGCCGGTCTGGATGCAGAGCAGCACATCCTGCGTGTGCGCGTCCTCTCTTTTCAAATAGTGTGCGTCATTCGTGCAGACGAGCGGTATCCCCGTCTCGCGGGAAATGCGGATGAGCCCACGCGCCGCCTCCGCCTCCTCCGGGATACCGTGGTTTTGCAGCTCCAAATAAAACGCGCCGCGTCCAAAGAGCGCGTCCAGCTCCTCCGCCTTGGCCTTGGCCTCGGCATAGCGCCCGTTCACCAGCTTCTGCGGAATGTCCCCGGCGAGGCAGCCGGACAGACAGACAAGCCCCTCCGCGTGCTTGTGCAGCAGAGCCCAGTCGATACGCGGCTTGCTGTAAAAGCCGCGGATGAACGCCTCGGACACGAGGCGGCAGAGGTTGTGGTAGCCCGTCTCGTCGCGGCACAGAAGAATGAGGTGCGTATACGCCGAGTCGAGGCCGTATTCCCGCCCTTCGAGCGAGCGCGGTGCGACGTACACCTCGCAGCCGATGATGGGCTTTATCCCCGCCTCGCGACAGGCGCGGTAGAACGCGACAGCGCCGTACATGACACCGTGGTCGGTCACGGCAAGCGCTGTCTGTCCCAGCTCCTTGGCGCGGAGCGGCAGCGCCGCGATACGACACGCGCCGTCAAGCAGACTATATTCGCTGTGGACATGAAGATGAACAAAGGCCATGACCGTCTCCTGTTGTAAAGCACTATCTTGATGTGGAAGCATCTTGGCTCCCCTGAAAGGGGAGCTGGCAGCGGCAAAGCCAAGCGCACCCCCCAAGGCTCCCCTGAAAGGGGAGCTGGCAGCGGCAAAGCC
>CAVIIB010000113.1:0-3448 GCA_963642815.1 Oscillospiraceae bacterium
CCTTGAGCGGGACGTAGTTGGAGGCGTGGTTGGAGGGGAAGTGAAGACCGTGGAGCGTGATACCCGCGATGAGCTGGCGCACCTCGTACAGGCTTTCAAACGGGTTTTGCAGCACGAGCTTGCCCTCCTGCACCTCACGGTAGAGGGGCGTACCCTCGATGGCCATGAGTGTCATGGCGGAGAGGTGCTTGGGCTGCATTTTGTTGATGATGTCGGCGGTCATGGCGGCGTTGCGCTCGATGGCGGCCTGTCCCGCGCCCTCCAAGCCGATGATGACGATCGTCCAGAGGTCAAAGCCCGCCGCAACGAGCCGCTGTCCGGCCTCCAGCATACCGGCGGCATCCACGCCCTTGTGGACGTGCTTGAGCAGCTCGCCGTCACCCGTCTCCACACCGAGATAGCAGCGCTGCAAGCCGCGCTCACGGATGGCGCGAAGCTCCTCCGGCGTTTTCCGCAGCGTGGACAGCGGACCGGCATAGGTCGTCACGCGGCGCAGCCGTGGAAAGGCGGCGTAGAGCGCGTCCAAAACCGTAAACAGATAGTCCTCCGGCAGATTGATGGCGTCGCCGTCGCAGAGAAAGACGGTTTCGGTGTCGCGGTAATACGTCCGCTTCGCCATTTCGATGTCCTCCAAGACCTCCGCGAGCGGACGCACGCGGTAGCGCTTGGATTTGTACATGGAGCAAAAGGTGCAGGTGTTGTTGGAGCAGCCGATGGTACACTGGAGCAGATAGCTTTTCCATTCCCCTGGCGGACGGTAGATGTCGCCCTCGTAACGCATGAATATACCTCCTTGTCCCGGCGCATACTAGAGCCGGGGAGTGAATTGATATGACAACACAGCTTACAGCCGTATTTGACGATAGGGATGGCGCGGATCTTGCGCTGCTGCGGCTGCGCCGCAACAATATCGACTTCTCTGTGGCGGAGCTGCGAGCACCGGAGCGCGGTGCGGGCGCGTCGTTCACGGCGGCGGATATTGCGCCGGTCTATGGTCTGTCCGCGCCGACGGCGGTCTCCGCGTCGAGTATGTACTCCGCCGTTGTCGGAAGCCGCGCCGTTTCGCAGCGGACGGCAGCCAAGCAGGGACAGGCGCGTCTCACCGTCAACGTGAGCTCCGAGCAGGCGCTTCACGCCCGCGCTATTTTATGCTCGGTCAAGGGGCGTATCCTTTGATGGCATCCCAGTATTTCTTGGCCGTCTGCTCGATCTTGTTGTCGCCGTAGTCGTAGTAACGGGCGTTTTTCAGCTCATCGGGCAGGTATTGCTGGCGCACCCAGTGACCGGGAAATTCATGGGGGTAGCGGTAGCCCTGCTCGCGCTCAAAGCCCGCGCCGTCGGCGTGGACATTTTGAAGCTCGCGAGGGATAGCCCCCGCCTTACCGGCGCGTACATCGGCGATGGCGCGGTCAATGGCGATCACGCCGGAGTTGGATTTCGGACAGGTCGCAAGAAAGATGACAGCCTCCGCCAAGGGCAGCCGCGCCTCCGGCAGACCGAGCTGCAACGCGGAATCGACACAGGCCTTGACGATGGGGACGGCCTGCGGATAGGCGAGACCGATGTCCTCACTCGCCGAGCAGAGGATGCGGCGGCAAGCGCCGATGAGGTCGCCCGCCTCCAAAAGCCGCGCCAGATAGTGGAGCGCGGCGTCCGCGTCCGAGCCGCGCAGGGATTTCATGAGCGCGGAGAGTATGTCATAATGCTGGTCGCCGTCTCGGTCGTAGCGCATGGCGCTTCGCTGGCTGACGGTCCTTGCGTCGTCCAGCGTGAGGAGGATTTTATCCGCACCGGCGGGCGCGGCGTTATAGAGCAGCTCCAAGGTGTTGATGGCCTTGCGGCAGTCGCCGCCGCAGCTTTGCGCGATGTAGGACAAAACGCCGTCCTCGCAGTCGAGCGGCACACCGCCGCGCTCGCGGAGTATGTCAATCACACGAGCCTCCGCCTTTTCGATGTCGGCGGCGGCAAGCTGCTTGAACTCAAAAATGGTCGAGCGGGACAAAATGGCGTTAAAGACGCAGAAATAGGGGTTCTCCGTCGTGGAGGCGATGAGGGTTATTTTGCCGTTTTCGATGAACTCCAAGAGGCTTTGCTGCTGCTTCTTATTGAAATACTGTATCTCATCGAGATAGAGCAGCACACCGCCCGGCGTGAGGAAGGTGTCAAGCTCGTCAATGATGGTCTTGATGTCGGAGATACCGGCGGTGGTGGCATTGAGGCGGCGAAGCGTGCGATTGGTCTGGGCGGCGATGATACGCGCCACGGTGGTCTTGCCCGTGCCGGAGGGACCGTAGAATATCATGTTGGGTATTTTCCCGGACTGCGCGATGCGCCGAAGCATTCCGTTCGTGCCGAGAATATGCGTCTGCCCGACAACATCGTCGAGCGTCTGCGGACGAAGCTCGTCCGCCAGCGGCTGATACATCGCGTTCACCTCCATGCCTACCGCTACATTATAAAGAATCCGCTTCCATTTTGCAACCGCCCGTGGTATGCTGGGTGCATGAAAACGAAAAAAGAGACAGTGACAATACTGGATTTGCTGGAGGCGGAGTACCCGCTCGCCGCGTGCTCGCTTGACTATGCGGAGGCGTGGCAGCTGCTTGTCTCCGTGCGCCTCGCGGCGCAATGCACGGACGCGAGGGTCAATCAGGTGACACCGGCGCTGTTCGCTGCGTTCCCGAATGTGGAGGCGATGGCACAGGCGACGGCGGAGCAGGTCGAGCCGTACATACGCTCCTGCGGCTTCTACCACGGCAAGGCGCGGGATATTGTCGCGGCGGCGGAAATGCTTGTCACGCGCTTTGACGGGCGTGTACCCGACACGATGGAGGGGCTGCTCTCGCTGCCCGGCGTGGGGCGCAAGAGTGCCAATCTCATTCTTGGGGACGTGTATCACGTTCCCGGCTGCGTCGTCGTGGACACGCACTGTATACGGCTAACGAACCGCATTGGTCTTGTGGACGGGCTGCGCGAGCCCGCGAGGATAGAGACAAAGCTGCGCAGTCTGTTGCCGCCGGAGCGCTCCAACGACTTCTGCCACCGGCTGGTGCTGCACGGACGCGCCGTGTGTACGGCTCGCGCCCCGGCGTGTGAGCGCTGCTGCCTTGCGGCGGTATGCGACCGCTGCGGCGTATGAGCTCAGAAGCAGGCGATCAAAAGCTCGCGCTGCTCCTGCGCGTGGCGCTCACATTCGACGGCAAAGCGCCCGCACAGCGACTGCAGCGCCTCCGACACGGGCAGAGCCGCCGTGCGGCGGTATGATGCCGCCTGCTCCTGTGAGCGGCACATGGCGCTGCGCAGTGACGCGAGCTTACCGCCGACCGTGGGGCAGCCGCCGTCGGGATTATACAGCTCGCCGCTGCGGATGAAATACTCCGCCCGCAGGACGCGGCAGCGACCCTTGCACTCCTGCGCATGATTCAGCAGCACCGTGCGCCCCGACGCG
>CAVIIB010000114.1:0-3443 GCA_963642815.1 Oscillospiraceae bacterium
ATCTGACGGAGAGAGGGGCGCAGCCCCGAACGGAGTCTGATAAATTCGACTGGCCGTACATCTATGCTAATGCTACATTTTACACTCTAGACTGTTGCACTTGCTTGACAATCTGCCGGGGACCGCGAAGCGGTGGAGGGGTTTTCTGGAAGGTCTGCACAGACCACAAAAGAAACCCCTCAGTCTCGGCTACGCCGAGCCAGCTCCCCTTTCAGGGGAGCCTGTGGGGTGTTGCTTGGCTTTGCCGCTGCCAGCTCCCCTTTCAGGGGAGCCTTGGGGCTTGTGCAAGACACAAAGGATACAGCAATAGCAGCGGTCGGAGAGGGTTCTCCGACCGCCTGTTTTTTGTGTAAGCTCAGTCCTCGATGGGCGTTCCGTCGGGGTGGAACAGCGGGAGCGGGGCAAGCACGGTGATGTCGGGGCGCTCGATGGCATCGCCCTCAGCCAGTATCGCCATGCGAGCCACGATGTTGCCGCCGGCCTTATGTACAAGCTCATCCATCGCGTGCAGGCTCTCCCCCGTGGAGATCACGTCGTCCACGATGACGATGCGCTTTCCGGCCATCGCCTCCGCGTCGGCGGTGTCGATGACCAGCGTCTGGTCGCCCTCGGTGGTGATGGAGTGGGCTGTCACCTCGAACACGCCGGACATATACGCCTTGGCCTTTTTCCGCGCCAGCAGGTACTTCACGCCGCTCTGGCGGCTCATCTCATACACCAGCGGAATGGCCTTGGCCTCCGGCGCGATGAGATAGTCGCATTCGGGCATTTTCTTCAAAAGCTCGCGGGCGCAATGCACCGTCAGCTCCACGTCGCCGAAAATCACGAACGCGGCAATGGAGAGGCTGTCATTGAGCGGAAAGATGGGAAGTGGCCGGGTCATTCCGGCGATGTCGATGTCATAGGTCATGGTTTGTATCCTCCTCAACGACCGGCAAGCCGGTCAAATATCTTCGTATCATATCGAGCGCGTGATTGGCCGCCATGAGGCGGTTGCGGCTGCGCCCCTCGCCGCCGCGCATGGCACGGCAGAAGTCGCCGTCCGGCGCTGAAAGCGCGATGAACACCGTGCCGACGGGATGTATACCGTCGCCGTCCGGCCCTGCAAGTCCCGTGATACCGACGCCGAGGTCGGCGGCAAGATTTTCGCGTATGCCGTGCGCCATGGCGAGCGCGACCTCGCGGCTCACGACGCTGTGGCGCTCAATCGTCTCCGCCGGAACAAGGGCAAGGCGCTCCTTGACCGCCTCGGTATAGGTGACGGCGCCGCCGAGAAAGGCGGCTGACGCGCCAGGAACGTCCGTGAGGCGCTTGGACAAAAGCCCGCCGGTGCAGCTCTCCGCCGCCGCGAGGGTCATACCCCGCTCCGTCAGCAGCCGCAGGCACAGCGCCTCCAAGCTCGGCTCATCCACGCCGTAGACATAGCCTCCAAGCTCCTGCCGCAGGCTCTCGACCACCGGCTCGCACAGGGCGGCGGCCTCCGCCTCACTTGCGGCCTTGGCCGTCACGCGGAGAAGCACCTCCGCCTCCTTGGCATAGGGCGCAAGCGTGGGATTTTGCATGGCGAGCATACGGGGGCGCAGCCGTGCCTCCATGTCGCTCTCGCCGATACCGAAAATGCGCAGGTTGCGGCTCACAATAGCGCCGCCGTCCGCGACGCGAGCGGCAAGCCACGGACGCGCCACATGGCGAAAGAGGTTGCAGCACTCATGCGGCGGACCGGGCAGCATGACGACGGTCACGCCGCCCGTCTCGAACGCGCAGCCGGGAGCGGTCCCCCAGTCGTTATGCAGCACATGGCAGCCCACGGGAAGCCACGCCTGTTGGAGGTTGTTGTCCGTAAAGGGGCGACCACTCGCCGCAAGGCGGGCGCGTATGTAAGCCTCCTCCTCCGGATGGTATTCCATGGAAAGGCCAAATGCCTCGGCCAGCACGGTCTTGGTGAGGTCGTCGCAGGTGGGGCCAAGGCCGCCGGTCGTGATGATAAGTCCGGCGCGGCTCCGCGCAAGCGCCACCGCCTCCCGCAGCCGTCCGGGGTTGTCTCCCACAACGCTGTGCCAGTAGACGTTCACGCCCATCTCCGCCAGCATGAGGCTCAGCTCCGAGGCATCGGTATTGACCGTCGTGCCGAGCAGAAGCTCCGTGCCGACGGAAAGTATCTCACAGTTCATGTCTCTATCCTTATCCTCTCGCGCCCGTCAAAGGCGGTCTGCACCAGCGCGTCCACATCGAGCGTCCGCTCCGCCTCCTCGACCTCCGCGAGCTTCGGCCTCGTGCGCGGGTGGCGCGGCGTGAAGACGGTGCAGCAGTCCTCATAGGGCAAAATGGAGGTGTCAAAGCAGCCGATCTTACGGCTGACCGTGATGATCTCCTCCTTGTCCATGCCGACCAGCGGCTTGAGGATGGGCAGCTCGATGCACGCCTCCGTCACGCCCATGGCCTCCATGGTCTGGCTGGCGACCTGGCCGAGCGACTCGCCCGTCACCAGTGCGCCGCAGCCGTTCCACAGCGCGATCCTCTCCGCAATACGCATCATAAAGCGCCGCATGATGAGCGTGAACAGCTCCTCCGGGCATTTCTCGCGTATCTGCAGCTGTATCTCCGTAAAGGGGACGACCTCCAAGGTCATGCGCCCGCAGTAGGGCGTGAGCAGACGCGCCAGATCGACGACCTTCTGCTTGGCAAGCTCCGAGGTATAGGGAAACGAGAAGAAATGCACCGGGATGAGCCGCAGCCCGCGCTTTGCCATCATATAGGTCGAGACAGGGCTGTCGATACCGCCGGAGAGCAGCGTCACGGCGCTGCCGTTCGAGCCGACGGGCATACCGCCCGCACCGGGGACAGGCTTGCCGTGGACATAGGCCGCACGCTCGCGCACCTCCAGCCAGACGGTCAGCTCCGGCGTGTGCATATCGGCCTTTAGGTTGGGGAACGCCTCGTTCAATTCGCCGCCGACGTATTGGCTGAGCTGGATGGAGGTCATGGGGAAGCCCTTGTCGGAGCGCTTGGACTCGACCTTGAAGCTGTGCGCCGTGCGCAGCTCCTCGCCAAGGTATTCCTTTGCCTTTTCCAGCATGGCCTCCGGCGTTTTCTCACAGGCCGCCGCCCGCGTCAGCCGCAGAATGCCGAACACCTGACGCATGACCTCAAACGCCGCGTCCATGTCGGCCTCGTCGTTCTTCGGCTCGACGCAGATGACGGACTGCTGGAGCGTGACGGTAAACTCGCCGCAGGGACGCAGCCGACGGCGGATGTTTTCCACCAGCTTATGTTCAAAGGAGCGGCGGTTCAGCCCCTTGAGGACGACCTCGCCCTCCTTCAGCAATATCAAATCATTCATTTTCGTTCTTCCCAAATATCGTAGGTTCGGTAGCCGATGGCCTCGGCAATATGCTCCGGGGCGATCTCCTCCGCGCCGTCGAGGTCGGCGATCGTCCGCGCCA
>CAVIIB010000115.1:0-3400 GCA_963642815.1 Oscillospiraceae bacterium
GTATTTGAGGACGTGCTCCCGCACCAGTGGGCGGAGGTATTCGCCATCAAGTCTGCGCTGCTGTCCGGCGGCGCATTGGGCGCGGCCATGACCGGCACGGGCAGCGCGGTGTTCGGTCTCTTTGACGACGAGACGGCGGCGCGGCGCTGCCACGAGACGCTGGCGCGGCGCTATGCCGAGTGCTGGCTGACACGACCCGCCGCTCGCATTGACATCTAAAAAAGCGTATAAAACCAAGCGTCACCGCCGATAATCCCGGCGGTGATGTTTTTATGCAAAAGCTGATGAAGCACTGGAAAAGCTGGGAGCTTGCGGGCGTGATGGCGCTGTGTATCTGCTTCTGCACAGGGCTATGGGCGCAGCGGACGCAGAGCGAGCTGGCCGACGGGCTGGTGCGGCTGCACATCGTGGCGAACTCCGACAGCGCAGAAGACCAAGCGGCGAAGCTGTGTCTGCGTGACAAGCTACTGGCGATACTTACACCGGCGCTGGCGGAGGCCGAGAGCCGCGAGGAGGCGGAGAATATACTGCGCGGGCTTATCCCAAGCGTGGAGGCGCTGGGGGAGCTGCGCGTGAGCCTGATATGGGAGCGCTTTCCGACGCGGGACTATACCGGCTTCTCGCTTCCGGCGGGCGAATATCTGGCGCTGCGCGTTGTCATGGGCGATGGGCAGGGACACAACTGGTGGTGCGTCCTCTACCCGCCGCTCTGTACCGAGGCGCTCGCACGCCCGTCACAGGAGACCTTTGGGGCGCTGGACGAGGCGCAAAAAGCCCTCGTCACGCAGTCGGACGAGGGCTATGCTCTGAAATTCCGTATTGTCGAGCTGTGGGAGCAGCTCGTGTCGCTCGTGAACGGTCAGGCGAAGGTCGCCTCGCCGGAGTAAACGGTGACGACGGTGCGATTTTCCTGTGTCATCAGCATGAGACCGCCGTGCTTGTCCACGGCAAAGGCGAAGCCGTACAGCGGCATACCGCGATAGGTCACATCCACCATGCGCCCAAGGGTGCAGCAGCGGCGGGCATATTCCTCCAGAAGCGCCTCACGGTTTGCGGGATAGACGGAAAGAATATCCGCCAGACGCTGGGTGATTTTTTCAAGCAGCGCCTCGCGTGTCGCTTCCACGCGCCCCGCCTGTGTCAGCTCGGCAGGAAGCTCGTTTTCCACGTTCACACCAAAGCCGAATATTAGCACATTCTCGCGCATTTCGCACAAAATGCCGCAGACCTTGCGGTCGTCAAGCAGAATGTCATTCGGCCATTTTATCTGCGCACGAGCGCCAACGGCTTCACAGGCGGCGAGCGCCGCAAGCGCCGCGAGAGCGGGCGCGTCGGCAGCCGGACAGGGAAGCGCCGCACAAACCGAGAGGTAAAGCCCGCCGGGTGCGGAGGAAAAGCTGCGCCCCATGCGACCGCGTCCGGCGCTCTGCTCACCGGCGACCACGATGGAGCCGGGGCCGCGCTTCAGCGCCTCGTCGTTCGTGGAGGCACAGGCGGAGAGGTACTCGAATGAGTACCCCTCCGGCGGTGTATAGTGTTCGTAGGCTGTTGTCATGCTCAGACCTTCAGCGTGATAAGGAGCTCGCCGGCCTTCACATTGTCGCCCTTCTTGATGAGGATCTGGTCGACAACACCGGCGCACTTGGCGACAATGCTCGTCTCCATCTTCATCGCCTCGATGACGGCCAGCGTCTGGTTGGCCTCGACCTCATCACCGACTTGGACGTCCACATGGGAGACCATGCCGGGGATGGACGCGCCGATCTGACGGTCGTCCGAGGGGTCGGCCATGGGTACCTTTGCGGCGGAATCCTTGGCCTGCGGGTCGATGACCGCGACCTCGCGGCGCATACCGTTCAGCTCAAAGTTGACGTTGCGCGTGCCGTCCTCGTTAAGGTCGCCGAGACCGTTGTACTTGATGACAAGGGTCTTGCCGTCCTCGATGTTGATCTTATTGACCTCACCGACGGCCATGCCGTTGAAGAAGACGTGGCTGCCCATACGCATGATGTAGCCGTATTCCTTGCGGTGGCGGATATACTCCTCGAATACCTTCGGGTACATGGCGTAGGAGAGCAGAACCGTCCAGTTCTCATCCTCGCCGACGCTGCCGGGGTGCTTGTTCTTATCGTCGTCGATTTCGGGATAGAATTCCTTGACCTGCTTCTTGATCTCCGCCCAATCGACCGGCTCAAGCAGCTCGCCGGGGCGGCAGTCAATGGGCTTCTCGCCCTTGAGAACGATGTCCTGAAGCCATGTGGGTATGCCGCCAACGGGCTGTCCCATCATGCCCTTGCAGAAGCTCACAACGCTGTCGGGATAGGCGAGGGAAGCGCCCTTTTCGCGGATATTCTCCGGGGTAAGCTCGTTCTGCACCATGAAGATGGCGAGGTCGCCGACCATTTTGCTCGACGGTGTGACCTTGATGAGGTCGCCCAGCATATCGTTGACCTTCTTGTACATCTCCTTGACCTCCGTGAAGCGATGACCTAGACCAAGGGCTTCGACCTGCGGCTGGAGGTTGGTGTACTGACCGCCGGGTATCTCGTAGCGGTAGATGTCGGTGACAGGGCCGGTCAGACCCTTGTCGAAGCTCGCGTAGCGCAGACGCACGTCCGACCAGTAATCGGCGAGCTCTTGCAAACGCACAGGGTCGAAGCCCGTGTCGCGCTCCTGTCCGACCAAGGACTCGACCAGACCGTTCATGGACGGCTGGCTCGTGAGGCTGGACAGCGGCTGGATGGCGGTATCAACGATGTCCACGCCGGCCTCCGCCGCCATGAGCAGCGTGGCGATCTGGTTGCCGGTGGTGTTGTGGGTGTGGAGATGGATGGGGATACCGATCTCCTGCTTGAGGACTTCGATCAGGCGCTTCGCCGCATAGGGCTTGAGCAGGCCGGACATATCCTTGATACAGAGGGTATGCGCACCGAATTTTTCGAGCTCCTTGGCGAACTTGACGTAGTAGTCGAGAGAATATTTCTCACGGCTGGGGTCAAGGATGTCGCCCGTATAGCACATGGTCGCCTCAAGCAGCTTGTTCTGGTTGAGGACCTCGTCCATGGCGGTCTGCATGGAGGGCATCCAGTTGAGGCTGTCGAACACGCGGAACACGTCGATACCCTCGCGGGCGGATTCCGCGACAAAGCGGCGTACAAGGTTGTCGGGGTAAGAGGCGTAGCCGACGAGGTTCGAGCCGCGCAGCAGCATTTGGAACGGGATGTTGGGTATCTTCTCACGCAGTATTTCCAAGCGCTCCCACGGACTTTCATGCAGGAAGCGGTAGGCCGTGTCAAAGGTCGCGCCGCCCCACATCTCAAGCGAGAAGCAGTCGGCGAGTATCTCCGCCGTGCCGTCTGCGGCCTTGACCATGTCGCGGGTACGCATACGGGTGGAGAGC
>CAVIIB010000116.1:0-2916 GCA_963642815.1 Oscillospiraceae bacterium
CCGCGCCCGATGTGCTGGGATAGCCGTCGGTGAAGAAAATCACCACACGGTTTCTGGTCTCCCCCTCGGCCACGGGGTTTGCAGCGAAAATTTCGTTCGCTGTGCTCAAGCCCGTGGCAGGCACGGTGCCCGTATCGGTCCTCAGATTACTAACCGCGGTTTTGACCGTGCTTTCGCCAGTCGCTGTACTCATGTCGATCAGAGCCGAAGCAGCGCTCGTACCCGTATACAGCGTACTGCTTGAGTTAAAGCCAACGATGGCGATACGGTGTTTCACGTCATCCGCCGTCCCGGCTGTTTCGTCAGCGCCCTTCGCTTTTTTGGCAACCGCCTCCGCGAAGGTATTGCAGGCTTCTTTTAGCGCGGCCAGACGGGTTCCGCCGCCGCTGGTGCTTGTACTGCGGGAATAGAATGTCACGCCGCTCGGGACGGTCGTCCCGCCGGTGGAGGTGGTGATGGTCTTTGTGCCGGTGCCGTCCGTATAGGTGTAGGTATATACGGCGTTGGTGGTATCCACACCGTTGAGCACCCAAAGGGACACGCCAGTATCAAAGGTCGGACGACTGTTCTGTCCGCTGCTCGTCTTTGTCACCGTCGAGGCGTTATAGGTATAGGTGTAGGTATAATTATTTCTTCCAGAGCGCTCCACCGTCACCTTGACATACTCATTGCCGATTTTCGCGTAGAGATTATTGCGGTTGTTATACAAGCCGCTGTTGGTATAGCTGCTGGCATCGGTATAGTTTGGATTTCTTCCCTCCACCGTGACCGAGACGGAATAGTAGCTGTCACCAACCTTATACCAAAGGTTTCCCTCGCCGCCGTTGTGGCGCAGGGCGTACAGCACCTCATTGTTTTCGTTGGAGTACGCGCTGTAGCTTACCGTGCCGATGTCCTTAGCCATGGAGCTCGACAGGTCAAGCACCAGAACGATGTCCGTCGGCACGTCCTTGGTTTCGGTACTGATGGTCTTTTCGCCGGTGGCGTAGGCTTCAAGGGTGATGGTGTACGTGCCGTCAGCGTTGGCCTCTGCCGTCTTGGACAGCACCATGCCGCTGTCCGTCGGCTCCTCCTCCGCGTAAGCGGTGGTGGCGGGGACGGCCAGCGTGCAGAACAGGACCGCGCACAGAAGCAGGGACAGGATTCTCGTTTTCTTCATGCTCCGCCTCCTTAGTTGCCGCCCGTGACAGGCTCGCCGAGGGGCGCGACCTCCGTGAAGCTCACCAGCTCATAGCCGATCTCGCTCGGCACGGGCGGCTCGCTTTCCTCAATGACGATGGCCGGAAGCGGCTCCGGCTCCAGCGCCGTGAGCTTCGCGTCCAGCTCCGCCAGCTGCGCCTCGGTCAGCGCCGCCCACTGGTCGTCCGTCATCGCGTCCATACGCGCCCAGAGCGCGTCCAGCGTCTCACAGGCCATGAGCGCGTCGAACGCCTCCGACGCTGCGGGCGCTTCGCCCTCGACGGGTATTTCCGTCTCGACGGGTATTTCCGTCTCGACCGGCGTTTCCGTCTCGACCGGCGCTTCGTCCTCGACCGGCGCTTCCGTCTCGACGGCGAGCGTCAGCTCCGATGTGGCCGCGTCCTCATCGGTGGAGACGGCCAGCGTGCCGGGGATCGCGACACCCAGCACCAGCACAAGGCTGATGAGCAGGGCAAGGATTTTCTTGTTCATCATGCTGTTACCTCCGTGGTCCCCGACGGTGCGCTCTGCGGCCAGCCCACGGCATCCATGACGGTCTCGCCGTTGTTGGCGGACTGGACGGCCTCGGCGGAAATGTCCACCGTCGCCGTGGCGTTTTGGTACTCGTTGCCCATGCCGGAGGCAAAGCTCACGGTGGTGAAGATAGGCGCGGTCGTCTCACCGGCCTTGAGGATGCTTTTGTAGTAGTAATAGCCGTCCTCGCCGCGAGTCCAGTCGTCGGTGTTGATGTCGAGCTCCACCGGCTCCGTGGGCAGCTCCTCGCCATCGAGCAGCACCGCCACGTCGAGCTTCACGCGCACCCACACGTCGTTCGCGCCGGTGTTTTCGACCTCCGCGAGCTTGGTGACCTCCGTGCCCGGCATGACGTCCGTCAGATCCTCAAAGGGCTTGGTCTTGTCCTCATCCGCCCACTCGTGCAGCTCGATTGCCACGCCGCCGGTGGTGATGACGTTATGCGCCGTTCCGTTCGCAGTGAAGTAGGCGAGGCTCCCGACGGCCAGCGTGGCGATGCATATCGCCAGCAGCGACAGGATAAGCAATTTCTTCTTCATCGTCTTGCTCCTCTCTGGCTTTTATTTTCAAATATATGTTTCTTGCCATACAGGAACACCCGACCCCCGGATGCTCCTGTATGGCCTGTACCCGCAAGGGTACAGACCATATAGGGGATGGCGAGGAAATTATTTGCCGAAGGTCGCGCCCCACGCGGCCGCAGCGGTATCAAAGCCCTGCGCCTGCACGGCGTAAGCCTTGAAGGTCAGCTTCAGCGGTGCTTTTTCGGTGTTGAAAGCGTTCTCCATGCCGCCGACAGTCGTGCCCGCGTCGATCATTGCCTGCGTGACAGAGGTGGGCATACCGAACTTCTGCATGAAGGTGACCTTGCTGCCAGCCGACAGGACGCCCTTCTTTTCGCCGCCGATGTAGGCGAGCTTGACGGTCAGATTCGTGCCGTCAGCGCTAGGCGTTTCGACGATCTCCCAATCCTCGTGGGTGATGCCCGTGAACCACTTGTTCACGATGGCTTGGAACGCGGTCTTGTTTGTCTGCATTGCTTTAAGGAACGCTTCGGAGGAGAACTTGCCCTCGCTGTTCTGGTACGCGGGAAGAAGCTTGCCCTCCTTGTCGAAAATCGTGAAATTGATCTCTTTATCAGCGCTGGCGTCGGCGGCCATGACCCAGAGCAGGGAGTTATATTTGTTGAAGCTGAGCTCAAGG
>CAVIIB010000117.1:0-2641 GCA_963642815.1 Oscillospiraceae bacterium
GGGGTACAGAAAGTTTGACACCGCATTACCATTATAATCGCGTTATCGTGCTCATTTTCATTCCTCCATGCCGGTTTCAGACGTCAATTTCCATCCTCCGTCAGCTCGCACCGCACCGTCACGCGGGACTGTCCGCCGACGGTGCAGGTAAAGAGCGTCAGAGGCCAGTCGCCGCCGGTCATCTCCTCATTGGCGAAAGGAGAAAGCGTCTCAAGCGCGGCGACCTCATACCGGAACACGTTCCCGTCCATGTCGGTGAAGCTGACCTCATCCCCCTGCGACAACTCACGCAAACGCCCGAAGTGGCTGGTATAATTATGGGCGGCGATGACCATGTTGTTGAGATACACAGAACCGGCATAGCGGCAGGGCGCGAGCTTCAGGCTTGGATAGCTCCACTCGCTGATGACCGGCAGCTCCAGCGACAGCGCCGGTATCCGCAGCACACCGATATACCACTGCCCATCAACCGCTGTCTCCGGCATATCCATCTCCGAGTTTAGGATATAGTCCGGCGTGTAGACCGTCTCCGTCTCCGCGACGGCGGCGGTCTTTACTTCCACAAGCTGCGCCGCGAGCGTCTCCGCGACTGCCTCGGCGGAGTTTTTGGCCTCGGTGTCGCGCCGCAGATTATACGCCGCGAGCAAAAGGGCCGCTGCCAGAAGCAGCAGCCCGATCACCGTACATGGCTTACTCCGCATTGTCGCGCCTCCTCCGAACGAGCGCCCCCACGACGAGGAATGCAAGTCCGGCGGCGGCCAGCACCGGCACAGGCCACCAGAGCTGTCCCGTCTGGGGCAGCTTTTTCCCGCTTGGCGGGGTCGGCGTCGGTGTCGGCGGAGTCTCCGGCGTGGCCGTGTTCGTCACCAAAAAGCTAGCGCCGTCTCGCTCGACACGCACGGTATAGCCCGCAAGCTCCTTTTCGACCACCGTCCAGCTATAGCCGCCGTCCAGCTCCTCCCATGTATAGCGCCAGCTGTTTTTGGCGTTCAGCGTCACCGTATCATAGACCTTGCCGTCCCGTAGAAGCTGGATGCTTATCTCTTTCGGGCGGGCGCTCTCGCTGCCCGCGTCATCCCACACCTTCAAGACCTTGCGGGTAACGGTCGAGGGCACATCCGGCGTGGCCTCATATTTCGGGTCGGCGGCCACATCATAGAGCCAGACACCCTTGGCGCTGTCCCACGTCGGCAGCATGACCATAAACGGCATGACATCATAGCGGACGCCGCCCTGCGTGTGGCGCTGCCCCAGCACCAGATACAGCCCCTGCGTCAGCGTAGCGCCGCCCGTGGGGAAGCGCAGACAGCCGAGCTCATCGGTCACGCCGCTGTCCGTGGGCGCGAGACCGTCCCGAAGCGCATAGCCCTCCAGCGTCGTGGCAAGGCTCTTCCACGTCCCGCCGTCCTTGGCTTGGATATCCACGCTGTACGGCTTGAAGCTGTCCGTCACGCGCAGCGTACCGCTCGCGTCCACCGTGGCGACAAGGTAAATGCGGAACGATGCACCGGCAAGGGTCGTGTATTCATCATGGTAGGAGACGGTCATGCTCACCGTCTGCGCGGGGTCTATCGTCTCGGCGGCAAAGCCCTGCGCCGTCAGCGTGAGAGTACACGCCGCGCAGAGCAAGAATAAGAGGAGCTTGTTACGAAGTTTCATCATGTCGTTTCCCTCCAGAGGCTTTCTTTTTCTTTCCGGGTAGCAGCAGGACGACCAGCAGAAGCAGCAGCACCGGCAGCGCCACAACGGGTGCGACGAGCCGCGGCTCGATCTGCATGGCGTCGGAGGTGACGCGGATGGCCTCGGCCTGTGCCTGATTTTCAATTCGGTGTCCGCGCACCAGCAGACGGTGGGAGTTCACGCCGTAGGGCGTGCAGGTGACGAGGGTGCAGAGGTCTTTGCCTTCTTCGGCCTTGAGCGCGTCGGTGTCGTCCGGCTCAACGATAAGGATTTTATCCACCTGATAGGTCAGCACCTCGTCCAGCACACGCAGGATAAAGGTATCGCCCACAACAAGCTGATCGAGATTGGTGAAGATCTTGGCGCTGGGCAGACCACGGTGGCCGGAAAGGACGCAGTGGGTGCCCTCGCCGCCTACCGGCAGACTGGACCATTCCAGATGTCCCACCGCGATCTGGAGCACGGAATCCTCCGTGCCGTGGTAGATGGGTAGAGAGATTTTGATGTTGGGAATCTCGATATAGCCCATAACACCCGTGCCGCTCACGTCCAGCAGGGCTTCATACGCCTCCCTCTGCTCGTCCGTCAGATAGAAGCCGCCGCCGCTGTCCCGAAGCTCTTGGTTGTATGCCGTCGCCGCCGCCCACATTTCATCATACTGCGTCTGTGTCAGCCGGCTGACCTCCGCGCCGTAATCCGCCACCGCCTTGGAGGCGTGCAGGGAGTTCCAGTAGTCGCTGGCTGTCGGGTACAGAAGCAAGGACAGACCTGCAAGGAAAGCCAAAAAAAGTATGATAGTAGATATTTTGTTTTTCATTTGCAGGGTTCTCCTTGCTGCTGTGGAGGGACGGAGCGCGAAGCGCCCCGCCCCCGCAGCAAAAGTTCAAGCGCTGGTTCCGGCTTTATTCCTCGGCCTTGCTCATGCGCTTCTTGGTGACGAGCACAACGCCCGCACCAACGG
>CAVIIB010000118.1:0-2436 GCA_963642815.1 Oscillospiraceae bacterium
GGCATGGAGCGCTCGCTCGACATCCTCCGCAATCTCACGCGCCTATACAGCGAATTTATTTCAAAATAACATAGAGAAAGGGTATTTGTTTTCGTTTTATGAACAAGACGAGAGGACTCCGACAATATATCGGCGACCGCAATTTTTACCGTCTGGCACTGGGCGTCATGCTGCCCATCATTCTGCAAAATCTTGTCACAAGCTTCGTGTCGCTGCTCGACAATATCATGGTCGGTCAGTGCGGCACGGCGGCCATCAGCGGCGTGGCTGTGGTCGGACAGCTTATGTTCAACTACATGATCGTCATGCTCGGAACGGTGGCCGGACCCGGTATCTTCTGCGCTCAGTATTACGGCGCACAGGATGAGGGAAGCCTCCGCGCCGCGTTCCGCTGCAAGCTCGGCATGGCGCTGGTCGTCTCGCTCGTGGCCATGGGCATTATCACCCTCTGGGGCGAGCCGCTCGCGGGGCTGTTCCTCAACGGGGAGGAGGCGGCGCGGAACGAGGTCATGGCGCAGGCCATGGGTTATGCAAGGGTCATCGTCTGGACAATGCTGCCCTTTGCGATTTCCAGCGCCTATTCCTCCACACTACGCGAGGCGGGGCAGACCGTCGTGCCGATGGTCGCGTCCATCGTGGCGGTGTTTGTGAACCTGTTCCTCAACTGGGTGCTCATCTTCGGCAAGCTCGGCGCACCGGCGCTGGGCGTGGTCGGCGCGGCATGGGCAACCGTGGCCTCGCGTGTGGCGGAGACCGCCATCAACGTGATATACAGCCACCGCCACAGCGACAGTCTCCTGTTCAGCAAGGGGCTGTTCGCCTCGCTGCCGGTGCATCCGGGGCTGTTCCGCCACATCATCCGGCGCAGCCTCCCGCTTTTCGTCAACGAATTTCTTTGGGCGACCGGCTGTACCACCATCATGCAGATATACTGCACTCGCGGGCTGGTCGTCGTGGCGGCGCTGAACATTGCATACGTCATCTATGACCTGTTCCAGATGGCGGCATTCTCCACGGGCAACACCATCGGCATTCTCGTCGGTCAGCAGCTCGGCGCAGGGGAGCTTGAGCGGGCGGTGGACACCGACCGTAAGCTCATCGCGTTCGGACTGACCGTGGCGCTGCTGCTCGCGGCGCTCATGTGCCTGATCGCGCCGCTGTTCCCGCAGCTCTATAACACCACGGACGAGGTGAAAGCGCTTGCCAGCCGCTTTGTGCTGATCATGGCGGCGATACTGCCGTTTGGCACACTGGCACAGGCCAGCTATTACACGCTGCGCTCCGGCGGCAAGACGGCCATCACTTTCATCTTTGACAGCGGCTTCATGTGGCTTGTCAACATCCCGGCGGCGTGGTGCGCGGCGCATTTGACGAGCTGGAATATCCTGCTTGTCTATGCCGCGTCCAACTCCACCGATATTCTCAAGGCGGCCATCGGGGTCATCCTCATCCGCCGGAAAAAATGGGTCAACAATCTTACAGAAAAGGGGAACGGTCATGCTGGATAACACAAAAACCTATGCGCTTGCCCTTGAGGGCGGCGGCGCACGCGGCGCGTATCAGGTCGGCGTATGGAAGGCGCTGGCGGAAAAGGGGATAGGCTTCAACGCCGTCTCCGGCACCTCTGTCGGGGCGCTCAACGGCGCGATGTTTGCCATGGGCGAGTTGGACAAGGCGATGGATATATGGCAGAATATCACCTTTTCCAAGGTCATGAATGTGGATGAGGAGCTGCTGTCGCGCATCGTGGAGCGGCGGCTCGAAAAGACCGATTTGGCTCAAATGCAAAAAATGCTGCGGGACACGGCGCTCAATCGTGGCATTGACGTGCGTCCGCTTCGCCAGTGGATACGCGAGGTGGTGGACGCGGAGAGGATAGCCCAGTCGCCCACGGAGCTTTTCATCACGACCTTCTCCCTGACAGACCGCAAGGAGCTTGTGCTGCGGGCGCGGGAGTTGACGGAGGAGCAGCTTTATGATATGCTGCTCGCAAGCGCCTATTTGCCCGTATTCCATAAAGAGCCGCTGGGCGGCAAGCGCTATATAGACGGCGGCGTGGCGGATGTGCTGCCGCTGGACGCACTGCTGGACGCGGGCTACCGTGACATCATCGCCATCCGGCTGCACGGCTTCGGCGTGGAGAAGCGCATCGAGATACCCGACGACGCGAACATTGTCTATATCGAGCCGTCGGAACACCTTGGGAGCATTTTGAACTTCGACGCGGAGAGCAGTCGCCGCAACATCATTCGCGGCTATATCGACGGTCTCCACGCCATCCAAAACTAAGAAAACGCCCGTCACCATCTAGCGACGGGCGGCGTAGAAGACCAGCGACCACGATAACAAAGGTTGGGGTGAGCACCCGCACGGGAGGCTTACCCGACAGGTTATGATTTGAAGTGCAACACTCTCGAAAAAGAGAGACAATACGCA
>CAVIIB010000119.1:0-2374 GCA_963642815.1 Oscillospiraceae bacterium
ATTTGCCGCCGACTGGCAGGGTCGCGGCGACGAAAAGCAGGAGACGCAGACCTTCTGGCTGGCGCTGCTGCAAAGGGTCTATGGCGTGGACGAGCCGGACAAATTCATCAGCTTTGAAAAAACCGTCAGCGTGGACGATGCCAAGACCGGCAGAAGCACCACGAAATTCATCGACGGCTATATCCCCGCGACCCACGTTCTCATCGAGCAAAAGGGCGCGAGGATCGACCTGAACAAAGGCGAAACGCAGTCCGACGGCTCGCTGCTCTCACCCTACCAGCAGGCGCGGCGCTACGGTGGCTATCTTCCCGCCAACCAGCAGCCCCGCTGGATCGTCGTCTGCAACTTCACGGAGTTCCGCATCCACGACATGAATCGCCCGAACGACACGCCGGAGACGCTGCTCCTGTCCGATTTGGAGCGGGAATACCCGCGCCTCAACTTCCTCGTGGACACCGGCGACGAGAACATCCGCAAGGAGATGGAAATATCCCTGCAAGCCGGTGAGCTTGTCGGCGTGTTGTACGACGCGCTGCTCAAGCGCTATGCCGAGCCGGAGTCGGAGGCAACGCTGAAAAGTCTGAACGCGCTTTGCGTTCGCCTCGTGTTCTGCCTTTACGCGGAGGACGCGGGCATATTTGGTCGTCGCGGGATGTTCCACGACTACCTCCAAACCCACCGCGGCGAGGATCGCCGCGCCCTCATCAGCCTGTTCCGCGTCCTTGACCAAAGGCCGGAGGAGCGCGACCGCTATCTGGACGACGACCTTGCGGCGTTCCCCTACGTCAACGGCGGTCTGTTCGCCGATGAGGACATCGAGATCCCGCGCTTGGGCGAGGAGATCATCGATCTGCTCCTGACCCGCGCCAGCGAGGATTTCGACTGGTCGGCCATCAGCCCGACCATCTTCGGCGCGGTCTTTGAAAGCACGCTGAATCCCCAGACCCGCCGCGCCGGTGGTATGCACTACACGAGCATTGAGAACATCCACAAGGTCATCGACCCGCTGTTTCTGGACGAGCTAAAGACCGAGCTTGCGGGCATAAAGGATAACCCAGTGGAAAAGACCCGCACCGCCCTGCTGAACGCCTTTCAGAAAAAGCTGGCGGGTCTGAAATTTCTCGACCCCGCCTGTGGCAGCGGCAACTTTTTGACGGAGACCTATCTCTCCCTGCGCCGCTTGGAGAATGAGGTCATCTCCCTGCTGAACGAGGGGCAGGTCGCACTGGACATCTATGACCCCATCCAAGTCTCCATCAGCCAGTTCTACGGTATCGAGATCAACGACTTTGCCGTGACGGTTGCCAAGACCGCGCTTTGGATCGCGGAGAGCCAGATGATGAAGGAGACGGAGAACGTCGTCCATGCGGCGCTCGACTTCCTCCCGCTGAAAACCAACGCCTGTATCGCGGAGGGCAACGCCCTGCGGATGGATTGGGAAAGCGTCGTGCCAAAATCGGAGCTTGACTATATCATGGGCAATCCGCCGTTTGTGGGCGGGATGATGATGAGCAAAGCGCAGCACGAGGAGCTTGCCGCGGCTTTTCCGGAATGCAGGAAAATAGGAGAAGCGGATTATGTTGTCGGCTGGTATGCAAAGGCGTGTCACTACATAAAAGACACAGCTATTCATTGCGCGTTCGTATCTACGAACTCGATATGTCAGGGACAATCTGTATCATCGGTATGGAAGCCCCTACACGACATGGGTGTCCATATAAACTTCGCATACAGAACGTTTCGATGGGACAGCGAGGCCAATTCAAAAGCCCATGTTCACTGTGTGATTGTAGGCTTCAGTATGGTAAACGCGACGCAAAAAGTGTTGTATTCAAATGACAGAGCAGCCATCGTCCAGAATATAAACGCTTATTTGCTTGACGCGGCAGACATCTTTATTGACAGCCGCAGCACGCCGCTATGTGATGTGCCGCCTATGCGCTTTGGGAGTATGCCGCGAGATGGTGGTGGCTTTATCCTGTCCCCCGAAGAAAGAGACGAACTGCTTGAAAAAGAACCATTGTCGGCGCAATGGATACGACTTTATCTCGGAGCAGACGAGTTTATCAACAATAAAAAAAGATACTGCCTGTGGCTTGTTGGAGCAAACCCCAACGAACTGCGCAAATGCAGCGAGGTAATGCGGCGTGTTGAAAGTGTGCGCAGCTTCCGCGCAAACAGCAAAGCGGCGGCAACAAGAAAATTTGCCGAAACGCCGACACTCTTTTGCCAGATAGCACAGCCAGACACAGACTACCTCATAGTTCCCCGTGTTTCATCTGAACGCCGCCGGTATGTGCCAATAGGTTTTGCATCTCCTGAAATTATTGCTTCGGATGCCGTGCAGCTCATCCCCGACGCCACGCTTTATCAT
>CAVIIB010000120.1:0-2274 GCA_963642815.1 Oscillospiraceae bacterium
GTTCGGCGGCGACGATCAGTGGTCGAATATGCTGGGCGGCACGGAGCTTATCCGCAAGAAGCTCGGCAAGGACGCCTACGCCATGACCATCACGCTGCTGACCGACTCGCAGGGGCATAAGATGGGCAAGACCGCCGGCAACGCCGTGTGGCTTGACCCGAACAAGACCTCGCCCTTCGACTTCTACCAGTATTGGCGCAACGTGGACGACGCGGACGTGCTCAAATGCATCCGTATGCTGACCTTCCTGCCCCTCGACCAAATTGACGAGATGGCGCAGTGGAGCGGTCAGAAGCTCAACGAGGCCAAGGAGATACTTGCGTGGGAGCTTACAAAGATGGTGCATGGTGAGGAGGAGGCCGACAAGGCGCAAAAGGCGGCGCGGGCGCTGTTCTCCGCCGGGGATATGGAGCATATGCCCGTCAGCGAGATCACGGCGGACACCGGCTTCGACATCATGAGCCTGCTCGTGGCCTCCGGCCTTTGCGCCACCCGCAGCGACGCCCGCCGCAATATCCAGCAGGGCGGTGTGGAGGCTGCCGGTGAAAAGGTCAGCGACATCGCCCGCAGCTTCACGGAGCAGGAGCTGCGCGAGGGTGTGCTGCTCAAGCGCGGCAAGAAGAACTTCGCAAAGGTCGTGTTGAAATGACGAGCTCGACTGTGCTTGACATCCTCGGCTGGGTGATCATCCTCGCCGTGCTGGTGGTCGGTATCCTCGCCTCGTTCAAGGGCAAGCAGCTCCGTGCCGCGAGACAGCGCAAAAAAGCCGAGCGCATCCGCAAGGCCACCGAGCGCTACTACGCCGCCACCGCCGAGCAGGACGCCGGCAAAGGCGAGCCGGAGGAATAACGAAAAAAATACGCAAACAGCGAGAGGGCGCGTTCCGCAGTTGGAACGCGCCCTGTTTTATGCCTTGCTTTCTGGGCACATCATGCCGGTGTTGTCGATGGTATAGCTGCCCTTGAGGAGCAGCTCCGAGACGGGGACGATGGCGTAGCCCTCGCTGAGCAGGTATTCGATAATGCGGGGCAGCGCCTCCGGCGTGTTTTCGGCGGCGTTATGGAAAAGGACGATGGAGCCGGGGACGACCTTCTCCGTGACGCGCTCGTATATCTCGTCGGCGCTGAGCCCTTTCCAGTCGAGGCTGTCCACGTTCCACTGTATCGCGTGCATACCGAGCGAATTGACCGTGGCGATCACGTCGTCGTCGTACTCGCCGTAGGGACAGCGGAACAGCGTGGGCGCTTCGCCGGTGATGGCCTCGATTTTGGCGTTGCAGCTCGTGATCTGCTCGACGATCTCCGCGTCGGAGAGCTTCGCCATGTGCGGGTGGTCGTCGGAGTGGTTGCCGAGCTCCATACCCGCGTCATAAAGCCGGCGGACGCTGTCGGGGAATTTGTCCGCCCACATCCCGACGAGGAAGAAGGTCGCCTTCACGCCGTAGCGGTCGAGCGTGTCGATGAGTATCTCCGTGTCCTCGTTGCCCCATGCCGCGTCAAAGCTCAGGGCGACGGCCTTGTTGTCACGGCTCACGCAGTAGATGGGCAGCTCCCGCGTTGCGGCGGCTGCGCCCACGATGGCGGGGCTCGTCACCGCCCACAGGATGACGACGACGGCGATAAGCAGCGCCACGCCGCCGACCAGCCGGCGATGCCTCCTCAGTATGCGATCCAGTTTAGCCACAGGATTGTACCTCCGTATCCGTTTTTGTAAAGCCTATGACGGCGACGTAGGGAATATGAGGGCATATTGTGAAATCCGAGGGAAGAAAAATTATTGGAAATGTCCATTTACTTTTACGAAATAAAGTAGTAAAATCATGGCGTGATAGGAAAGGGGGAAGCACTATGAACAAAATCAACCGCAAGCCGCGCAACGAGGAGATGTATAAAGCCATCCTCTCGCTGGAGACGGTGGATGAGTGCATCCGCTTTTTTGACGACCTCTGCACCGTGACGGAGCTTCAAGCCATGGAGCAGCGCTATGAGGTCGCGGCGCTGCTGGAGCAGGGGCTTATCTACAACGACATCCTCGAAAAAACCGGCGCGTCGAGCGCCACCATCAGCCGCGTGAATCGCTCGCTGCAATACGGCAGGGACGGCTATGCCGTGGTCTTTGAGCGGCTTGCAAAAGAAAATGAAAAAGAAGAAAAAAACTCTTGACAATAGGCTGTGTCTTTTGTATAATGGCGAAGCCGTCTGAAAGAGGCAAGGGCTTGTGGGAGCATAGCTCAGCTGGTTAGAGCACATGCCTTACAAGCATGGGGTCACAGGT
>CAVIIB010000121.1:0-2183 GCA_963642815.1 Oscillospiraceae bacterium
TGTAAAATGTGTGTAGGACAATACGCTCACCTCCGTGTCGATGTTGTATGGTAACTACATTTTACACGAGTTCCTGCGTATTGTCTCTCTTTTTTGAGACTGTTGCACTTCATATCATAACCTGTCCAGCTCCCTTTACACAAGGGAGCCGGGGCGCTACCGCGCCAGTGCGGTGATTTTTAGCAGTCCCCGACCATCGGTTTACTCCATCCCCATGCGGCGGCGGAGCGCGTCGGTGACGGCGGTCTCAAACACGCTGCACGCGGCGCGGTGGAAGTCGTCGAGCTTTCCGGCGACGGACGATGGCGCGAGCGTCTGGGGGCAGAAGGTGTCGATGTCGAGGATAAACTCCCGCCGCCGGTTCGGCTTGGGGTATTCGGCGTTGAACACGCCGTACTTCACCGTGGCGCGGTCACTGCCGTAATTCAGTTCGATGCTGTTCATCTGCCGCGCCAGCGCCCCGTCGTTTGCGGCAAAGCGCAGCCCGCCGAGCAGCAGCTCGTTGACGTAGGTCTTCCAAAAGTCCGCGCCGAGGCCCGTGCCCGCGTCGGCCTCCGGCAGGGCGATATTGTTGACATAGCGCATACCGAGCCGCCGTATCATAAGCCCCGGCGCTTGCATGGCCGCCGCGTCCAGCACGGCAAGCAGCTCGCCCGCAGCCTCGGCGTAGGGGACGTAGCCCTGCGCCTCGAAGAAGCTGTATTCGCTGCAAAGCACGAAACGGCGGCGCTTGTCCGCCGTCCAGAAGTTATACTCCGTGAACGGGAGTGTGCGCGTGTCCTTCACCGGCCCCTGCGGCGACTTTTCAAAGCGGATCTCGTTCCGCGTCCGGCGGACGGCGCTGCGCAGCGGGTAGTCCACAAGCGGCGCGGTCAGGCTCTCGTCCGGCTCGCCCTCCATCGGGAGGCTGCCGGAGACGAAGTCGGCGCGGATGAGCGTGAGCGTGATAAAGTTGCGGTCATAATGCGGCATAGTCCATACCTCCTTCCGTGCGAGGCTATGATAGCACATGGGGGCGGCGACAACAAAAGCGGGCAAGCGCTTGCAGGGGAGGCTGGGGATGGCGGTGCCTGCGGCGCTCCCCTGCGGGGGCGCTTGCGTATGGCTCAGTAGCCGACGATGGACGCGCCGCCGTCGATGATCATGGTCTGGCCGGTGGTGTTGCCGGAGAGGTCGGAGCAGAGGAAGAGCGCCGCCGACGCGATCTCATACGGTGTGTTCATGACGCGACCCGTGGGGACATAGTTGGTGATGGGGGGCGGGTTGCCTCCGGGACCCTCGTGCTGGGAGACGACGCCGGTATCGAAGCTCGCCGTACCGCCCGGTGCGATTGCATTGACACGCACGCCCATGTGACCCCATTCGGACGCCGCTTGCATCGTCAGGGCGACGACCGCGCCCTTGGAGGCGCTGTAGGAGGCGGAGCACATCGGCGGGGTCATGCCGCGAATGCCGGCCATGGACGCGATGTTCAGAATAGCGCCGCCGTGCGCCTTCATCGACTGGCGGACGACCTGCTGCATCATGAAGAAGCAGCCACGGGCATTCGTCGCAAACACGCGGTCAAATTCCGCCGGTGTCAGCTCCAGCGCGTCGCCGCCGGTCATCACACCGGCTGCCTGTACCAAAACGGCAATCTCGCCCAGCTCGGCGCGGATGCGCTCGACCACTGGGGCGATGGTCTCCGGCGCGGACACGTCGAGGGCGTAGGCGTGTACCTCACCCTTGTCGGCGAGCATAGCCGCCGCCTGCTCGATCTTGGCGGCGCTGCGGCCAACCATGGCGACGACTGCGCCGGACTGCGCCAGCATATCCGCACAGGCAAAGCCAATGCCGCTGCCCGCGCCGGTCACGACGGCGACCTTGCCGGTAAAATCAATGTTCATTGCGTTTCCTCCTGTTTTTTGTTCGCCCTATTGTACCGCAAATCCCGCGCCCATGCAAGCGCTTATGCGCTTTACATACGGGCGGCAAGCGATTATAATAGACTGTTGAAAAACGCACCGGCGCGGCAGCGCCCAAGGCTCCCCTGAAAGGGGAGCTGGCAGCGGCGCAGCCGCTGACTGAGGGGTTACTCTCGGCGTCTCTGCGACTTTCCAAATAACCCCTCCACCGCTTCGCGGTCCCCCTCCCCTTTCAGGGGAGCTGGACAGGTTATCATATTAAGTGCAACACGAAAAAAA